>PNJT01000070.1 GCA_013822005.1 Novosphingobium sp.
TTTGGTCAGCGTGGTGACCAGCGTGCGGTAACCGGCCTGGGCGGTCTTGCGGCACTGTTCGATGCAGTCCTGGACCTGGTCCTCGACCGGGCGGATCTCCACCGGGGGGTCGATCAGGCCGGTCGGGCGGATCACCTGTTCGGCAAAAGTGCCGCCCGATTGCTCCATCTCCCAGCTGCCCGGCGTGGCCGAGACCGCCACCGTCTGGGGCCGCATCGCGTCCCATTCGTTGAACCGCAGCGGGCGGTTGTCGATACAGCTGGGCAGGCGGAAGCCATATTCGGCCAGCGTAATCTTGCGGCGGTGATCGCCTTTGCTCATCGCGCCGATCTGCGGCACGGTCTGGTGGCTTTCATCGACGAACAGCAGCGCGTTATCGGGCAGGTATTCGAACAAGGTCGGCGGCGGTTCGCCCGGCAGGCGGCCGGTGAGGAAGCGGCTGTAGTTTTCGATCCCGGCGCATGAGCCGGTCGCGGCGATCATCTCAAGGTCGAAATTGGTCCGCTGTTCGAGCCGCTGGTGCTCAAGCAATTTGCCCTCGGCTTCCAGCTCCTTCAGCCGTTCGACCAGCTCAAAGCGGATCGCCCCGGTCGCCTGCTTCATGGTCGGGCCGGGCGTGACATAGTGCGAATTGGCATAGACCCGCACATGCGTAAGCCCCGCGCCCTTCTTGCCGGTGAGGGGATCGAACTCCGAAATCGCCTCGATCTCATCGCCGAAGAAGCTGATCCGCCAGGCCATATCTTCATAGTGCGAGGGGTAGATTTCCAGGCTGTCGCCGCGCACCCGGAAAGTGCCGCGCACGAAAGCGGCATCGTTGCGCTTGTATTGCTGGGCGACCAGTTTGCGGATCAGTTCGCGCTGGTCGATCGTCTCCCCCACCTTGAGGTCGAAGATCATCGCAGAGTAAGTCTCGACCGAGCCGATCCCGTAGATGCAGCTGACCGAGGCGACGATGATCACGTCGTCGCGCTCGAGCAGCGAGCGGGTGGCCGAGTGGCGCATCCGGTCGATCGCCTCGTTCACCGAGCTTTCCTTCTCGATGTAGGTATCGCTGCGCGGCACATAGGCCTCGGGCTGGTAATAGTCGTAGTAGGACGAAGTATTCGACCGCGTTGTCCGGAAGAAGCTCTTGAACTCGCCATAGAGCTGCGCGGCGAGGATCTTGTTGGGGGCGAGCACCAGGGCCGGGCGCTGGGTCGCCTCGATCACTTTGGCCATGGTGAAGGTCTTGCCGCTGCCGGTTACCCCCAGCAGCACCTGCGTCGCCTCGCCGTTGGAGATGCCCTCGACCAGTTCGGCAATCGCGGTCGGCTGATCGCCGCTGGGCGAATATTCGCTGACGATCCGCAAGGGTCGGCCGGGATCGACCTTCTCCGGCCGCGCGGGCTTGTGTGGCACAAAGGCACCGGTGGTGTCGGGCTCTTCCAGGCCCCGGCGGATGATCAGTTCGGCCATGGCAGGGTTATGGGGGTTTATGGTTTGTTCTGCAATGGGGCTGGAACATGGTCATCCACCGTACCCGATCAGGGATTGGGAACCATAAACGAGGGGAGCCGCGCGGCGCTGACCGAGCGCTTCAGCTGGCCGCGGCGATGCGACCATGGCCTTGCCGGGTCCACCGGGTTGGCGGCGTCGTTGGCTTCCTGGGTGCCGCCCAGCATGACGAAAGCCCTCTTCAGCTTTTCGCGGGCAACGACCTGTTCCATTTGGGTCGGCTGGGGAGCCGCACCCAACCGGGCATGCGGCTGTACGTCGTTCGCGGTGACCGGTGCGGCCATTTCATTGAGGGTATAGGCGATTGCTTCACGAATGCCGGCGTGGACAACGTCGTTCACGTTGCCACCGGCACCCTTGGCCGCTTCCATCGCCTCGGTCGCGCGGCCGCGGCGGTAGAGATCGTGCATCGCGTGGGCCGATGCGGTCTGGTCGGATTCGGTGAAATAGCCGGTACCTGGCGCGGTCGGATGCTGCATCGCATCGCCTCCGCCAAGGTTGTAACCGACGTATTTGGTCGGCACCCGCACCCGCGACATGGTGTTGAACACGGCATTGGCATTAGCCTGCTCGGCGGGATTGAACGGGTTGGCCGCAGCGGCATCGAGAATACCCCCGGTCACTTCCCTGACCGAAGCAGTTGACAGCAATTCGTCATGGTCGGGCTGGAGCTGGCGAAACTGCTGGCCGAATTTCTTGTTGTCCTTGATGATCGACTGGTCGGCGAGGATCTTGAGCAGAAAATCCGACTTGATATCCGACTTGCCGGTGATGATCGGCTTGTGCAGGTGGGTCAGTCCCGTGCGCAGCACCCTGCCCAGCTTGCGCTGGCGGGTGGCGAGCTTGGCATGGGTGTATTTGCCTTTGACGATTCCGGGGATTGCGGGGCCCTTGCTCTTCTTGGCGGCCAATTTGGTCGATTTGGCAGGCATGCCGCATTTCCCCCTTGTCAAGGCAGTCATGGCTATCGCGGATCGGCTTGGTTCTCAAGCCTGCAGCAAGGGCTGGACAGCCCCGCCGGGCACGGGAAGAGTGCGGTGCAGCGAAGGCTGGGGGGATCGGCATGAAAGTCAGACTACTGGGCACACTGAGTGCCGCCGTCCTGCTCACCGCCTCCGCGCCCAAGGGCGCGCCGGTCGACCTGATCCTGACCGAATGACGAAATTGCGGTAGAATTACGGTACCAGAATTGAACAACGCTGGGCGACGTCCCCATGGCCGCGTAACTTAAACCAAATGGCCTCCGGCAATCCCGGGGCGGTTCACCGTGCCAACCAGGAGGGTGGCTACATCAATTACGCGGTGTCACCGTAATTATTGCCTTCCTCTTCATCCAGCGCCGGTGGGCCGGGCAGGGCATAGCCATCATCAAGCCAGCGCACCAGGTCGCGGTCCTTGCACCTCGCACCGCAGAACGGCGTGTGCTCAGCGCTGCGCGGCTTGCCGCAGATCGGGCATTTGCGGTTGGAAAGCGTCATAGCGCCGCTGCCTGCGCGAAAGCAGCGCGCGGGGCAAGCGCCGGGTCGGCCACTATCCGCATTTCGCGACCGCTGCGGCGGGCCAGCTCGGCCAGCCATTCCGCCCGAAGCGCCTTTTCGACCGCGGGATGACACGTCAGCAGCAGCGCGCCCGGTTCCTCGACCTGTTCGGCCTGTCGCAGCAGGAACAGCGCCGCTGCCCTGGCGGGTTCGCGCGCGCAGAGGTGCAGCAGCGATGGCCGCGTCAGCCGAGCGACCAGCTGGACAAAGCCGAAGCCGTTCATCGCGGTTCGCTCATGCGGCCAGTCGCCCAGCGCGCGTTCCAATGCGCCATCGACTTGCTTGCGGTCGTTCTTGTCGGTCAGCGTCGGGAAATCGATCCCGATCGATCCGGCGAGATCCAGCCGCGCCAGCATGTGGGCCAGCGGCTCAACCGCGGCCAGCGCGAGGGCGGCGGGGGGCAAGGTGCCGTCAATATCGACCATGGTCATCGCCGGGGTCGGCGTGATGGTCAGCGTGCCGCCGGGGAACACCGCCTCGCCCGAACAGGCATCGGCGAACACCTCTTCCCACAGACCAGCGGGGAAGCGGCGGACCAGCCTTGCGCCAAGCTCCGTGGCGAGATCCGGGGCAGGGCCAACTACCTCCTGGGTCGGGCGGGCCTGCGCGCGTTTGAGCCGGCCACGTTCGGCCATGGCGGCGCGGGTAACGATCAGCCGCAGGGTGGAGCCCTCGGTGGCCTCGTGCGGCAGGCTGTCGACCAGCGCTTCCTCGCCGCTGGCAAAGCGCGCGGTGCCGCGTTTGGAATTGGCGGTCCGGGAAATCAGCCTGGCATTCTCGACCAGCCCGGCCTCCAGCCCGCCCGGCCAGCGCAGCCGTGCGGCCAGCACTTCGCCGTGGTCCACCAGGATCGCGCGTTCCTCGCCGATCCCGTGCTCGACCAGCCACTCAGCCAAGGGGGAACCCCGCCGCTTTGAGGAGCGCGCGGGTTTCGAACAGCGGCAGCCCGACCACGCCCGAATGGCTGCCGGCAACGAACCGGATCAGTGCCTCGGCCCGGCCCTGGATGGCATAGCCGCCGGCCTTGCCCAGACCTTCGCCGCTGGCGATATAGGCATCCAGTTCGTCGTCGGTCAGCCGCTTGAAGGCAACCACGGTTTCGACCATCCGCGTGCGCACGGTGCCTGCCGCATCGATCACGCAGACCGCCGAGATGCAGTCGTGCCGACGTCCCGAGAGGATCTTGAGCAGGCTGCGCTGCACCTCGATCGTGTCGGCAGGGGGCAGGATCCGGCGTCCGGCGGCAACGGTGGTGTCCCCGGCAATCACCACTTCACCCTCGCGCCGCGCCACGGCCTGGGCCTTTGCCTGGGCCAGCCGCAGCGCATAGGCGCGCGGCAATTCGCCTTTCAGCGGGCTTTCATCGATGTCGGGGCTTTCGATCCGGTCGGGCATCAGCCCGATCCGCGCCAGCAGGTCACGTCGGCGCGGCGAGCTGGAGGCAAGGACGAGCTGGGGCGCGCTCAAGCGCCGAACTGGCCGGGGCCGCCGCGCCCGGGCATAAAGCGATAAGTGATCCGGCCCTTGGTCAGGTCATAAGGGGTCAGCTCGACCAGCACCTCGTCGCCCACCAGCACGCGAATGCGGTTCTTGCGCATCTTGCCAGCGGTGTGGCCCAGGATCTCGTGATCGTTTTCCAGGCGGACGCGGAACATCGCGTTGGGCAGCAGTTCCACCACCGTCCCACGCATTTCGAGCAGTTCTTCCTTCGCCATCCGCGTTCAATATCCGTTGTTGAATGTCAGCATTGCGGCGCCCCATAGCCGCGCGGGCGCAAAAAGGGAAGCCTTTGGCGGTTCGTCGGTTGTCGTTGACGTTTCGACAAATTGTTACAAGTGTCCGGTTGAAACTGTGGTCAAGTCGCGCCAGTTCATCTTGCGGCAAGCGCCCCCCAGTAAATGGAATTCAAGTAATCATGAAGCGCCGCACAATCAGCCTGCCCTTGATGCTCTATGCGCTTCCCGTGCTGGCCCAGGAAGCGCCTAAGTCGCACGACCAGAACGAAAAGCCTGCTTCAAAGGATGACATCGTTGTCGTGGCCGAGCGGCTGCGCGGCCAGGTCGATACTCCGCAGTCCCCGGTGGCCACATTCGACGAGGCCGAAATCCGGTCGATGGGGGTCAGCTCGATCGGCGACCTGCTGGGCCGGATCAGCCCGCAGACCGGATCGGGCCGCGGGCGCGGCGGCGGGGGCGGGGGCATGCCGGTGGTGCTGCTCAACGGCCAGCGCGTGTCCAACTTCCGCGAAATGCGCAACATCCCGCCCGAAGCGATCAGGAAGGTCGAAGTGCTGCCCGAAGAAGTGGCGCTGAAGTTCGGCTATTCGCCCGATACGCGGGTGGTGAACATCATCCTCAAGGACAAATTCCAGGCGGTGGCACTCGATTCGGGTCTGTCGCTGCCCTTTCGGGGGGGCTTCCACTCCTGGTCGCTCGAAGGCTCGCTGACCCGCATCGCTGGTCCTTCGCGGCTCAGCCTGACCGCGACCACCGACGATACCGCGCCGCTGTTCGAATCTGAGCGTAACCTGGTGCCGACCACGGTTCGCAGTGTTTCCAGCGATCCCGATCCCCAGCAATTCCGCACGCTGATCCCGGATTCGCGCAATTTCGGGCTCAATTCCGCCTGGGCCAAAGGGCTGGGCAAGAACGGGATGGGCGGATCGCTCAGCCTCAGCGCCGGGGTCAGCCGGGCCGAGAGCCGGGCTTGGCAGGGCCTCGATTCGGTGCTGCTCAGCTTTGGCGGCGACACTGCGCTGCGCACTTTGCCGGGCCCGCTGGAGCGGGTGAGCCGCACCACCACGCTGGAAGGCGGGGCGGGTTATTCGACTTCCCTGGGCGATTGGCAGTTCAGCGCCACGGTGGATGCCAACCACGGCGAAACCCGCAGCCGGACCGACCGCCGCGCCGATACCTCGTCGCTGGTGGCCGCGGCCGCCGCCGGAACCTTGCCGATCCGTGGACCCTTGCCCGTGCTGCCGCCCGCTGGCGCGACCGAGGCTGAGAGCGTTTCGAACCGGGTCGAGAACCTGGTCACCCTGATCGGCCGTCCGGTGCGTCTGCCGGGCGGGAAGGTCAGCGCCACGATCAAGGCCGGGTACACCTGGATCGGGTTCGACACCAAGGATCAGGCCAGCCTTTCCGGCCCGGTCTCACTGACCCGCGGGCGGGTGCTGGGCGGGGTCAACCTGGGGATCCCGCTGACTTCCCGGCGTGAGAATTTCCTGGGCGGAGCGGGCGATATCACGCTCAACCTCAGCGCCGATGTCAGCCACTTGTCGGACTTTGGTACGCTGACCGGCTGGACCACCGGGCTCACCTGGGGGCTGACCGGCAAGCTGGGCTTGCAGGCCAGCTACATCGTCAACGAAACCGCCCCTGCGATCAGCCAGCTGGGCAACCCGACAGTGCTGACGTTCAACGTCCCGGTCTATGACTTCACCCGCAATGAAACCGTGCTGGTCACGCTGACCGGTGGCGGCAACCCGCTGCTGCGGCGCGAAACCCAACGCGATCTCAAGCTGGGGCTCACCTGGCAGCTGCCCTTCCTCAGCAATTCGAGCATGGTGGCGGAATATTTCCGCAATCGGTCGAGCGATGTCACCGCTTCGTTCCCGGCGCTCACGCCAGAGATCGAGGCAGCGTTCCCCGGGCGGGTTACCCGCGACGGGACGGGCCGCCTGCTGGCGATCGACCAGCGTCCGGTGACTTTCTTCCGCCAGGAAGGATCGCGGCTGCGCTGGGGCATCAATCTGTCCGATGGCTTCGGCAAGGCGACGCCCGGCGGCGGCGGTATGTTCGGTGCGATGTTCGGCGGACGCGGTGGCGGCCAGCGTCCTGGGGGCGCTACTCCGGCTCCGCCCGCTCCCGACGCGCGCCCGGCCGGTGGACCCACGCCTGGCGGTCCGCCCCAGCGCGCGGGCGGTGGCCCTGGCGGGCGCGGCGGCGGGATGATGGGCATGATGGGCGGCGGCGGTGGTCAGCCGGGCCGCTGGAGCCTGGGCCTGTACCACACCGTGCAGTTTGAAAGCCGGGTGCTGATTGCCCCGGGCGGACCCTTGCTCGATCTCCTGAACGGCGATGCGATTGCCAGCGGCGGCACCCCGCGCCACAGCATCGAGGCGAACGGCGGCGTCTTCTACAAGGGGATGGGCACCTTCTTCAACGCGACCTGGAAAGCCCCGACCACGCTGGAAGGATCGGGCCTGCCCGGCAGCAGCGATCTGCGTTTTGGCAGCACCACCAGTGTCAATCTGGTGATGTTCATGGACTTTGGTCAGCGGGCCAAGCTGATCGAGGCCGTGCCGTTCCTGAAGGGCGCGCGGATGTCGATCCGGGTCGAGAACCTGCTCAATTCGCGCCAGCAAGTCACCGATGGCAGCGGCACGGTGCCGCTGTCCTACCAGCCCGACTATATCGATCCGCGCGGGCGGATCATCGGGATCCAGTTCCGCAAGCTGTTCTGACGCGGCGGCACTGGCCCCGCTGAGCGATCCAAAGCGGCCGGCCCCTTGCGCGGCCGGCCAGCTGGATCAATGGAACTGGCTGAGTACCAGGTGCAGCGTCAGCGCAATCAGGCACAGGCTGGACAGCGCAAACAGCAGGAAGCGGACCAGGACCCGGTTCCACAGCGCCTGGACCAGCGAGTGGGCAATCCGCAGTAGCACATAACCCCAGGCAATCTGTGCGTTGAGCCCGTCACCCTGGCCGGTGATCGCCAGCGCCAGCGCGACCGCGTAGAACACTGTCGGAGCTTCGTGCAGGTGGTTGTAATTGTGCGCGATCCACTGGATTTCGCCGGGCAGCACTTCGTCGAGGTTCTTGCCGGTGCCGCCAACCAGCGTCTTGCTGTCGATCCCGGCCTTGCCCATCGCGGGAATGCGCGTGACGTACATCCAGATCCACATGATCATGGTCCAGCCGGCGAGGACCGCCAGTGGTTGCAGAATATCGGCTTGGATCATTGTCTATCCCCCTCAGGCAAGTACGGTCAGTTCAAACGCATGGATTGCCAGCAGCACCAGGCAAAGCGTCGATAGAATGAACAGTGTGAAACGGATCGGCAGGGTGTTCACGGTCGCCTGCCACAGCGAATGGATGATCCGCAGCGCGACGTAGGCCCAGGCGATCACGATCGTCCCCGGATTGGGGCCCAGCATCGCCAGGATCACGACCGTTGGATAGAAGATTGTCGGCTGTTCCATCAGGTGGGTGTAGTTGTGGCTTTTCCACATCACGGAATCGGGCAGCACCCCATCAAGCTGCGATCCGCGTCCACCCGGCGGGGCGGTCTTGATACTGGCCCCCAGCTTCTTCATCGCCGGAAACCGCGAGAATGCGGTCCAGAACAGCATCACGATCGACCACAGCACCAGCACGGCGGCCGGTGCGAGCATCTTGGCTTCCATTGGATTCTCCCCCTCGATTGCGATCCGAGGGTGGGGAAGGTGACCGCGGAAAAACCGATTGTCAAATGCAACCATTCCTCCCCGGAACGGGGAGGGGGACCGCCGCCGAAGGCGGGGTGGAGGGGTACGCGCAGGTGGTCCCGAGCTCGCCCGCAAGATCAGGATCACTTGCGCGTACCCCTCCACCATGCTTCGCATGGTCCCCCTCCCCTAAGGGGGAGGAACTACTCGCTCAACACCTTGGCAAAGTCACCAGCATCGGTGTTGCCGCCTGACAGAATCACGGCAGTCCGGCCATCAACCGGTACCTTGCCCGCCAGCACTGCCGCCAAGGCTGCCGCGCCGCCGGGTTCGACCACCAGGTGCAACTCGGCAAAGGCCCAACGCTGGGCAGCGCGGACTTCGGCGGCGGTGACGGCATAGCCGCGCGCCACGCGCGCCTTCAGCACCGCAAAGTTGATCGGCCAGGTGGCGGGGGTTTGCAGCGCATCGCATTGGGTCGGGAATGTCATGTCGGGCACGCCAACGATCTCGCCCTTTTCCAAGCTGAGGCGGACATCATCCCAGCCTTCGGGTTCGACCGGCACGATCTCGGCATCGGGGCAGGCGAGGGCGAGGCCGGCGGTCAGCCCGCCACCGCCGCAAGGGCAGACAATCCGCGTCGGGCCGTCCAGCCCGCGTTCGGCGAGTTGCGCCGCGATTTCGATCCCGGCGGTGCCCTGGCCCTCGATTACCCAGGGATCGCCATAGGCGTGAACCAGCGTGGCTCCGCTCTGGTCAATCAGCCCTTGCGCCACCGCATCGCGGTTTTCGCCGCCGGGGCGGTCATAGAGCACGACGTTGGCACCGTATCCGCGGGTCGCCTCGATCTTGGTGCGCGGCGCATCGACCGGCATCACGATCGTCGCCGCGATCCCCAGTCGCCTGGCCGCCCAGGCCACGCCCTGCGCATGGTTGCCGCTGGAAACCCCCACCACGCCGCGCGCGCGCTCCGCTTCGGACAGGTCGGTCAACCGGTGCCAGGCGCCGCGAATCTTGAACGCGCCGACGGGCTGCAGGCTCTCCGCCTTGAACCACACGGGCACGCCGTTCACCGCCCGCTCGATCAGGGGTGTTTTCGGCAGCAATTGCGCTATCTTGCTCGCAGCATCAGCGACTCCCTTGGGAGTCGGGCTTCGCATTTGTTGTGTGGCCATGAAACAATCCTATATGCGCGCCAATTCGAGGCAAGGAGATTCGGGCAGTGAGCAAGGTTCTGGTGATCGGCGCGGGCGGGGTCAGCTCGGTTTGCGTGCACAAGATGGCCCAAAGTGCGGCAGGGAATGCGGGCATTTTCAGCGAGATTCACCTCGCCAGCCGGACCCGTTCCAAATGCGATGCGATCGCCGCTTCGGTGAAGGAACGCACCGGCCAGGTGGTCCAGACCTATGAGATCGACGCCGAGGAAGTGCCCGCGCTGACCCGGCTGATCAAGCAGATCGAGCCCAAGCTGGTGGTCAACCTGGCGCTGCCGTACCAGGACCTGCCGATCATGGACGCCTGCCTGGCCGCCGGGGTTTCCTATCTCGATACCGCCAACTATGAGCCCAAGGACCAGGCCAAGTTCGAATACTCGTGGCAGTGGGATTATCACGACCGCTTCAAGCAGGCGGGCCTGATGGCGCTGCTGGGCTCTGGCTTCGATCCGGGGGTGACCAGCGTTTTCGCGATGTGGCTGCGCAAGCACAGGCTCAAGACCATTCGCCAGCTCGATATCCTCGATTGCAATGGCGGTGACCATGGCCAGGCTTTCGCGACGAACTTCAACCCCGAAATCAACATCCGCGAAGTGACCGCCCCGGCGCGGCACTGGGAGGGCGGCCAGTTCGTCGAAACCCCGGCGATGTCGAAGAAAGTCGCGTTCGAGTTCGAAGGCGTCGGCCCCAAGAACATGTACATGATGTACCACGAGGAGCTGGAAAGCCTCGCCAGGTTCATCCCCGAACTGGAGCGCGCGCGGTTCTGGATGACCTTCGGCGATGCCTATATCACGCACCTCACCGTGCTGCAGAACGTCGGCATGACCCGGATCGACCCGGTGATGTACCAGGGCAAGGAAATCGTGCCGCTGCAGTTCCTCGCCGCCGTGCTGCCCAAGCCCGAAACGCTGGGCCCGACCACCAAAGGCAAGACCAACATCGGCGACATCGCCACCGGCGAGGCGCTGGATGGCAGCGGCGAGAAGACCTTCTACATCTACAACATCTGCGACCACGAAGACGCCTATGCCGAAACCGGCAACCAGGCGATCAGCTACACCACCGGCGTCCCGGCGATGATCGGCGCGGCGATGATGCTGACTGGGGCTTGGTCGGGTGAGGGCGTGTTCAACATGGAGCAGATGGATCCCGATCCGTTCATGGACATGCTCAATACGCAAGGGCTGCCGTGGCAGGTGAAGGAATTGCCGGGGCCGGTGGAGTTTTGAGCGATAGCGTGGAATAGTTCACGCAGAGGCGCAGAGAAGAAAGTGGAGGCGCGGAGTTGTTGTGACTGCGATCAACGAACTCAGCGAAATCGTCATCGCCGAATCGATCGGCATCCCTAGGGAATTTGGGCCTGGGCTTTTTGAATCTGTCTATGAATCTGTTTTGGCTGGGCGCTTGCGGAAGCGTGGCCTCAAGGTCGAAAGGCAGGTTCAGGTGAGAGCCGTCTTCGACGGAGAGACATTCGATCCGGCCTTCAAGATCGACATCCTTGTGGAAGACCGGCTCGTTCTTGAAATCAAGGCAGTTGAGCAACTGAGCCGGGCGCATGCGAAACAAGTCCTGACCTATCTCAGATTGCTCAAGCAGCCCATCGGGCTGCTTCTAAATTTCTCGGGTGAAACGATGAAGGATGGCATTCGAAGAGTCGCCAACGACTACCATGCCGAATAGTCCCTCTGCGCCTCCCCTTTCTTCTCTGCGCCTCTGCGTGAACTAATCGGACCTAACAAATGGAAACCAGAGCCGGCGATCCGGGCGCTTTTGCCCAGTTTGACCTCCACCGCGTCGATAGCCCCAGCTTCGTGGTCGATGCCGCGCGGCTGCGGGAGAACCTGGCGATCCTCGCCGATGTCCGCGACCGGGCGGGGATCAAATTGCTGTCGGCGCTCAAGGCCTTTTCGATGTGGTCCACCGCGCCGATAATCGGGGAATACCTCGACGGCGTCTGCACCTCCGGCCTGTGGGAAGCGCGGCTGGCCAGCGAGTTCTATGACGGCGAGATTGCGACCTATTGTGCGGCCTACAAGCCCGAGGATCTCGACGAGATCCTGCGCCTGTCGGACCATGTGATCTTCAATTCGCCGCAGCAGATCCTGCGCTGCAGCGCGATCATTGCGGCGGCGCGGGCGCGGGGGGAGGCGTTCGATATTGGCCTCAGGATCAATCCCTTGCATCC
>PNJT01000071.1 GCA_013822005.1 Novosphingobium sp.
GCTTGTCGATTTCGTGCAAGTCTTTGCCCGCCATTTCTGACAATCAGGCCTCAGGCGGCGCACCCTCCCGCGTCGCCGGGGGCAGGGCGGGCTTGTTTGGGCAAGTCCGCCCCTTGCCTTTTCAGCAAACCGACCTCAGCGGTATAGTCGCGCCGGATCATCATCATCGCCATGCCCAGCGCGCAGACCAGCAGGAACAGCACGGTAACAATGGCAACGACAACAGACGCCTTGCCCAAGCACCATGAGGCGACCCAGAGCGAAAAGCTGGTCATTACCGCCTCGTCGCTCGGGACCATTTTCGAATGGTACGATTTCTACCTCTACGGCCTGCTGGCCACGATCATTTCCGCGCAGTTCTTCTCGGGCGTGAACGAGACCACCGGGTTCATTTTCGCGCTCGCGGCCTTTGCGGCGGGCTTTGCGGTGCGGCCCTTTGGCGCGCTGGTGTTCGGGCGGATCGGCGATCTGGTCGGCCGCAAGAATACCTTCCTGGTGACCATGGGGCTGATGGGGCTTTCGACTTTCATCGTCGGCCTCTTGCCCTCCTACGCCTCGATCGGGGTTGCGGCGCCGATCCTGCTGGTGCTGATGCGCCTGATCCAGGGTCTGGCCTTGGGCGGCGAATATGGCGGCGCGGCCACTTACGTTGCCGAACATGCCCCCAACAACAAGCGCGGGCTTTACACCAGCTTCATCCAGACCACCGCCACGCTGGGACTGTTCGCGGCGCTGCTGGTGGTGATCGGCACGCGCACTGCGATGGGCGAAGCGGCGTTCAAGGACTGGGGCTGGCGGATTCCGTTCCTGATTTCGATCGTGCTGCTGGCGGTTTCGATGTGGATCCGCATGCAGCTGGCCGAAAGCCCGGTCTTCCAGAAGATGAAGGACGAAGGCACGACGTCGAAAGCGCCGCTGACCGAGGCCTTTGGCCAGTGGAAGAATGCCAAATGGGTCGTGATCGCCTTGCTCGGCGCGGTCGCGGGGCAGGCGGTGGTGTGGTACACTGGCCAGTTCTATGCGCTGTTCTTCCTTGAGAAGATCCTGCTGGTCGATGGGGCCACCACCAACATCCTGATCGCGATCGCGCTGGCCATCGGCACGCCGTTCTTCATCTTTTTCGGCTGGCTGTCGGACCGGATCGGCCGCAAGTGGATCATTATGGCGGGCTGCGCGCTGGCAGTGCTGACCTACTTCCCGGCGTTCCATGCCCTGTCGAACGCGGCCAACCCGGCGATGACCCAGGCCAGCATTTCGGCACCCGTATCGGTGACGGTCAACGAGAACGACTGCTCGCTGCAGTTCGATCCGATCGGCCGCAACAAGTTCGATGCCAAGAGCTGCGACATCGCCAAGTCCTACCTGGCCAAGAATGCGGTCAGCTATAGTGTGGTCGATGCGCCGGCCGGCACGGTCGCGACCGTCACGATCGGCGACAAGGTCATCACCGCGCCCGATCCGGCCAGGCTGGCCGGTGCCGACAAGGCCGCAGCGATCAAGGCCTTTGGCGGAGACGTGATCGCCGCGTTGCAAGAGGCGGGCTATCCGGTGAAGGACAACCCGGCCGCGGCCAAGGATGCCAAGGCTCCAGCGAAGATCCTCTACGCCGATCCGGCCCAGATCAACAAGCCGCTGGTGGTCGCGATCCTGACCTGGCTCGTACTGCTGGTGACGATGGTTTACGGGCCGATCGCGGCGCTGCTGGTCGAACTGTTCCCCAGCCGGATCCGCTATACCTCGATGTCGCTGCCCTATCACATCGGCAACGGCTGGTTCGGCGGCTTCCTGCCCACCACTGCTTTCGCGATGGTCGCGGCGACCGGGGATATCTATTACGGGCTGTGGTATCCGATCGTCGTCGCCGGGTTGACCCTGGTCGCGGGGATCCTGTTCCTGCCCGAAACCTTCAAGCGCAATATCGACGATTGAGCCGGGCTGCCAAGGCAGCCCTGGTCTGTTTCAGTTGCACTGAAACAGGTGCAACACCGGCCCACTCCCCCTCCCGGCCACCCAACTCTAGGTTACCCCATGGGTGGCCGGGAGGGGGAGTGGGCCGGTGTTGCTTCCGCGCTAGCGGAACAGGAACCGAGGGGCTGGAGCGGGTAGCGGGAATCGAACCCGCATAGCCAGCTTGGAAGGCTGGTGCTTTACCACTAAGCTATACCCGCCCGGGTGTCGGTGCGTGGCCGTCTCGTGCTGCTCCCTATGCGACAGAGCCGCCGCCTGGTCAATCCGCCCGCGCGCGCCTGTAAATTTTTCAGGGTCTACCTTGCCGCTGAGCAGGCGCAGCTTCCCCGCCGTCGTGACGACAAACGACAAGGAGGGGACAATGACCAATATCAGAAACCTGTGGGCCGAGACTTTCGGAACTTTCTGGCTGGTGCTGGGCGGCTGCGGCCCGGCGGTGCTGGCGGGCAGCGGGGCCGGCACGCTGGGGATCTCGATCGCCTTTGGCCTGACCGTGCTGACCATGGCCTTTGCCGTGGGCCACGTATGGCCTGGCGCTGACGCTGATCCACCTGATCTCGATTCCCGTCACCAACACCTCGGTCAATCCGGCGCGCAGCACCGGACCCGCGCTGCTGGTGGGCGGCGATGCGCTGGCCCAGCTGCCGCTGTTCTGGATCGCCCCGTTGATCGACGGCGCGCTGGGCGGCTGGCTCTACCGCACCTTGATCTGCGAAGATTAGTCCGACCAAAAGCCCTTCCCTTGTGGGGAAGGGTTGGGATGGGGTACAACGCTGGCGTCGAGCCCTCACCCCCAAACCCCTCCCCGCCGGGGAGGGGAGATTACGCCAAAAAGAAACCCCCGGGGCCTGGCGGCTCCGGGGGCTTTCTTTTGGACTCAAAGCGAACGGATCAATGCCCCTTCTTCTCCGCCCAGATGTTGCGGTACGACATGTAAGCCAGCGTCGTCGCAAAGATCAGGAACAGGATCCACCAGGCCCCGGTCTGATGGCGCTGTTCAAGCTCGGGCTCGGCGGCCCAGACCAGGAAGGCCGAGACGTCCTGGGCCATCTGGTCCTTGGTCGCCTTGGTCCCGTCGCTGTAGGTCACCAGATCGTCCGAAGCCAGCGGCGGGGCCATCGCGATGTTGAGGTTGGCGAAGTAGGGGTTGTAGAACATCCCCTCGGGCGTCTTGGCATCGGGGAACTTCTTGACCAGTTCGGCCGGCTGGCTGGTTTCATAACCAATCAGCAGCGAATAGATATAAGCCGCGCCGCCTTTCCGCGCCTTGGTGATCAGCGAAAGATCGGGCGGAGTGCCGGTGCCGGCAAAGACCACCGGCGGAAACTTGTCCGCAGTCAGGCCCGGACGGTCCTTCATTTCGCCGGTCAGCGGGTCCTTGGCGTTGATCGTCGCCTTGGCGGCCAGTTCCTTGACTTCCTTTTCGGTCAAACCGGCATAGACCAGGCTGCGATAGGCGACCTGCTGGAGCGAATGGCAGCTGGCGCAGACGCCGGCATAGACTTCAAAGCCGCGCTTGAGCTGCTTCTTGTCGAACTTGCCGAAAGGCCCGTCGCTGGCCAGCTTGAGCGGCTTGAGGTCATGCGCCTTGCCGAATTCAAGCGCGGCCGACGTGGGCAAGCCGTCCTTGCTCAGCTGGACCGTATCCCAGAGCAGCGACCAGGCGAGTGCGACCGTAAAGAACAGGCCGACGAGGATGGAGAAGATGCGGATCATGATGTTCTCTTTCGTCTCTGTCCCGAGGGTCAGTCCTTGGTCAGCTTGGCCGCGCCGTCATGCCCGAGCACGCTCTCGGTGATCGAGAAGGGCAGCGGATCGGGGCGCTCGATCGAAGAGACGATCGGCACGATGACCAGGAAGTGGAGGAAGTAATACATGGTCGCAAGCTGCGAAACCAGGACGTAGGGCTGCTCTGCCGGGAGCTTGCCAAGATAGCCCAGGATCAGCACATCGATCACCAGCACCCAGAAGAACTTGCGGTAGAGCGGGCGATAGCTGGCCGAACGGACCGGCGATTTGTCGAGCCAGGGCAGGAAGAACCAGACCAGGATTGCCGCGAACATCGCCAGCACGCCCAGCAGCCGGGCTTCGAAGAACAGCAAGTCCTGGGTAAAGCTGCGCAGGATCGCATAGAATGGCCAGAAGTACCATTCGGGCACGATGTGTGCCGGGGTCTGCATCGGGTTGGCCGGGATGTAATTTTCCGGGTCGCCCAGCGCGTTGGGCATGTAGAACAGGAACACGCTGTAGACGATCATGAGCAGGCCGATCGTCCAGCCATCCTTGCCGACATAATAGGGATAGAACGGAACAGTATCGCTTTTGCTCTTCACCTCAACCCCGGTCGGGTTCGACGAGCCCGGGATATGCAGCGACCAGATATGCAGGATCACCACGCCCAGGATCACGAAGGGCAGCAGGAAGTGGAGCGAGAAGAAGCGGTTCAAGGTGGCATTGCCCGGGGCAAAACCGCCCAGCAGCCATTCCTTGAGCGGATCGCCGATCAGCGGGAACGCGCTGAACAGCCCGGTGATGACCTGCGCGGCCCAGTAGGACATCTGGCCCCACGGCAGCACATAGCCCATGAAGGCAGTGGCCATCATCAGCAGGAAGATCACCACGCCCGAGAGCCAGATCATCTCACGCGGGGCCTTGTACGAGCCGTAGTAAAATCCCCGGAAAATGTGGAGATAGACCACCGCAAAGAACGCCGCCGCGCCGTTGGCATGGCCATAGCGCAGCATCCAGCCCCAGTTGACGTCGCGCATGATGTGTTCGGTCGAATTGAACGCCACCGAAGTGTCGCCGCCGTAATGCATCGCCAGGATCACGCCCGAAACGATCTGGATCACCAGGCACAGCCCGGCAAGGAACCCGAAGTTCCAGAAATAGTTGAGATTGCGCGGTACCTCATAGCCGCCGCCAACCGCGTTGTAGATCAGCCGCGGCAGCGGCAGGCGCTCGTCAAACCACACCATCAGCGGGTGGCTGGGCTTGTATTCCTTGGACCAGGGAAAGCTCATGATGGTCTACCTCAGCCGATCTTCACGATGGTGCCGTTGATTGCGTATTCGGGCACATCAAGGTTCCTGGGAGCCGGGCCCTTGCGGATGCGCGCGGCGGTATCATAGTGCGAACCGTGGCAGGGGCAGAAATAGCCGCCGAACTCACCCTTCACTTCACCCGCGCCGGCACCCTGCGGCACGCAGCCAAGGTGGGTGCAGATGCCCATGGTGATCAGCAGGTTCGCGTGCCCTTCCTTGGTCCGCTCGGCCAGGGTCTGCTTGTCGCGCATCTTGTTGAAGTCAGGCGTGGCTTCGAATTCGGTCGCTGCCTTGACTTCGGCCGGGGTCAGATTGCGGATAAACACCGGCTGCCTGCGGAACACTGCCTTGATCGCCTGGCCGGGCTGGACCGCAGCAATGTCGATTTCGGTCGAGCTTTCGGCCAGCACGTCGGCCGAAGGTGCCATCTGGCTGATCAGCGGATAAATCACCGCAACGCCGCCAACCCCCGCCGCGCTGACCGCTGCGATATTGATAAAATCGCGCCGCCGCACGCCTTCATCCTCTGTGGCGAGTGGCGTGCCGGTTGCCGCTTCTTGTGCCATGGTCGAACCGATCCTGTTCTTGTCGGTCTTGCCATCGGTGCCGCTTGACGCCTCCGGTTCGACCCAACTGATTTTCCTGCTTTCAGGAAGCTCCTATTCGAACCGTCCGCGCACCGCAAGATGCCGCTTTGCCGGACGGTTTGGCGCGCCTGATAGACGCGAAGGCTGGCGCTGCCAACAGCCAATTTGTGCATTGCCATTGAGAGCCGTGCAACTGCCCTAAGCCAACCCAATCAGCGACATCTGGCGGCCGTAATCGGGCTCGGCGCGGTGGGTCGCGCGGCGGAACGAGAAGAACCTTGCCTCGTCGGCATAGGTATCGAGGCCAAGCCGCTCTACTCCGCCGATTCCCGCCATTTCGAGCCGGGCGGCGACGTAGCGTTCAAGATCGAACTGCTGGTGCCCTGCACGGCCCGCGGCGAAGAACCGGGCGTTGGCGGGATCGAGCGCGACCAGCCTGTCGTGAAAGCCTTGGTCGACCTCATAGCTGGACTGGGCAATGCACGGCCCCACGGCGGCGAGGATCCGGCTGCGTTTGGCTCCCAAAGCTTCCATCGCGGCGATGGTGGAATCGGTTACCCCGGCGACCGCACCTTTCCATCCGGCATGGGCTGCACCAATCACGCCGGCTTGGGTATCGGCGAACAGCACCGGCGCGCAATCGGCGGTCAGGATGCCGAGCAGCACGCCCGGCTGGTCGGTGACCAGGGCATCGGCGGGGGGCCGCGAATCGTCGGTCCAGTCCCCGGCGACGAGGCAGTCGGCTCCGTGGACCTGGTAGACCCCCACCAACCGCGCACCCGGTAGCACTGCTTCGGCAGCACGGCGGCGGTTCTCCTGCACTGCCGCCAGCGCCGGATCGTCTGAGGCCAAGCCGCGCAGGCCGGTGTCGAGCCCGGCGACCACGCCTTTGCTGACCCCGCCGCGCAGCCCGAGGAAGCCGTGCGGCACGCCGCCCAGCAGCGCCGCGCGGATGACTTCGACTGGCTCAGCCAAGGCTCTTGCTCGCCTGCTCGAAGGTATCCTTGGAGAGCCCCGGCTGGGCCACGATCCGCTCCAGCGCGGCGCGCATCATGGCGGCGCGGCCCGGCTCGATCCGCCGCCAGCGCCCCAGCGGCGCGACGAACCGCGCGGCGGTCTGGGCGTTGAGCGGGTCGAGCGCGAGGATCAGGTCGGCGATCAGGTCATAGCCTGCGCCGCTGGCCTGGTGGAACACCCCCGAATTCATCGCCGCCGACATATAAAGTGCGCGGGCGCGGTTGGGGTTGGCCAGGGTGAAATCGGGATGCCCGGCCAGCGCCTTGACCTGCTCAAGCGCCTGCGGGTGGAGCGAGCCGGCCTGGAGGCCGAACCACTTGTCGATCACCAGCGCATCGCCAGCATGGCGGGCGTGGAACGCGGCCAGCTTTTCGGCGCGTTGCGGGGTCTCCAGCCCGCACAGCACGCCCAGCGCGCCCTGCCGGTCGGTCATGTTGTCGGCCGCGTCGAACTGGCTGGCGGCGAGCTGCGCGGCGAGCTCCGGCTTGCCGGCAGCCAGCAGCACCAGCGCCTGGGTCTTGAGCTTGCGGCTGCCGCGCGCCTGCGCCGAAAGGCTGTAAGGCACCGCGCTGGCGCGGCTGTGCAAGGCGACCAGCTCGTCCGTCAGCGCCGTGCCGAGCCAGGCCTTGAGCCCCTCGCGCGCCGCGCGGATCGCGGCGGGATCGGCCTTTTCGAACTGCTCCGAGAGGTAAGCCTCACCCGGCAGGATCAAGAGCTCGCCGCGCATCAGGTCGTCGAGCGCGGGATCGGCGATCACCGCGGCCAATGCACCGCGAATCGTATCGCGCTCTGGCCCTGAAGCCCCGCTGATCGCGCCGACCAGGTGCTGGACCACCAGCTGCTGCAAGGCCTCGTAGCGGGCAAAGGGATCGTCGTCGCGCGCGGCAAGGAACACCAGGTCCGCCGTGCCTTGTCCGGCATCGAGCGCGACCGGGGCCGAGAAGCCGCGGCCCAACGAGAGCACCGGGGCCTGCGCGAAGCCGGAGAAGGCGAACTGCATCTCGGCGCGGTCGAGTACCACCAGTTGTTCGCCCTGATGCGTGCCGCTGGCGCGGTCGAACAGCGCGAGGCGCAGCGGGATTACCATCGGCTGCTTGTCGGCCTGGCCCGGCGTGGCGGGCACTTCCTGCGTCAGGGTCAGCGTCGCGACATCGTCTGCGTGCGCGATCCGCGCGGTGACCTTGGGGGTGCCGGCCTGGCTGTACCACAGACGGAACTGGGTCAGGTCGATCCCGGCCCCGGCCTCGATCGCCTTGACGAAGTCTTCGCAAGTCGCCGCCTCGCCGTCGTGGCGGTCGAAATAGAGGTCGCACCCGGCGCGGAACCGTTCGGGACCGACCATGGTGCGCATCATCCGGATCACTTCGGCGCCCTTGTTATAGACCGTCGCGGTGTAGAAGTTGGAGATCTCCTGATAAGAATCCGGCCGGATCGGGTGCGCCAATGGCCCCGAGTCTTCGGGGAACTGCGCGGCGCGCAGCACCCGCACATCCTCGATCCGCTTGACCGCCTCGCTGCCCATGTCCTGGCTGAACAGCTGGTCGCGCAGCACGGTGAAGCCTTCCTTGAGGGAGAGCTGGAACCAGTCGCGGCAGGTCACCCGGTTGCCCGACCAGTTGTGGAAGTATTCGTGCGCGACCACGCCTTCGATCCCGTCGTAGTCCATATCGGTCGCGGTGTCGGGATCGGCCAGGATATAGCGGGTGTTGAAGACGTTGAGGCCCTTGTTCTCCATCGCCCCCATGTTGAAGTCCGACACGGCGACGATGTTGAACAGGTCGAGATCGTATTCGCGTCCGAAAGTCTCCTCGTCCCACTTCATCGAATCCTTGAGCGCCTGCATCGCATGGTGCGTGCGGTCCTGGTCGCCCTCGCGGACCCAGATGTTCAGATCGACTTTGCGGCCTGACATCGTGGTGAAAGTGTCGTGATTGGCCACCAGATCGCCCGCGACCAGCGCGAACAGATAGCTCGGCTTGGGCCAGGGATCGTGCCAGGTGGCCGAATGCATGCCGACCGCGCCCTCGCCCGTCGCGGTGCAATTGCCGTTGGACAGCAGCACTGGGAACAGCGCCTTGGGGCCCTCCATATGGACGGTATAGACCGAGAGCACGTCCGGCCGGTCGGGGAAGAAGGTGATCCGGCGGAACCCTTCGGCCTCGCACTGGGTGCAGAGCATCCCGTTCGAGGCATAGAGCCCCATCAGCTGGGTGTTGGCCTTGGGACTGATCGCGCTGGCCACCGCAACCTCGTGGGCATCGCCCGGCAGATCGACCAGCAGATCGTCGCCGTCCATCCGCCAGGCGTTGGCGGGCTGACCATCGACCAGCACCGCCTCGGCCGCGATCCCGTCACCATTGAGTCGCAGCGTCTGGCTGTGCCCGTTGCGCTGAACCTTGAGCGTGGCGACCACCTTGGTCTGCTCGATCCCCAGGTTGAAGGCTAGCGTCACTTCGGGGACCAGCCATTCGGGCGGCTGGTAATCGGCGCGGTGGATGACCTGAGGGGCGGGGGGAGCTGAGGAAATGTCCATGGCCCTCCTTACCCGTTCGCATTGAGTGAAGTCGAGGGGCCGCGCACAGGTGTCTCGACTTCGCTCGACACGAACGGCATGGGGGAAAGAATGAAACGCCTGTTCATCTTCGGCCTTGGCTATAGCGCCGCCCGCATCGCCGCTGCCGCCGAGGCGCGGGGCTGGGAGGTTGTCTCGACCGGTCGCGCGGGGACGCTGGCGTTTGACGATCTCGGCTCGGTCCGCATGGCACTCACCGACAGCCAACAAGTGCTGAGCTCGGTCCCGCCCGGCGCCGATGGCGATCCGGTGCTTGAAACATACGGCGATGCGCTCGCGGGCAAAGGCCTGACCTACCTCTCATCCACCGGCGTCTATGGCGACACCGGAGGGGCCTGGGTCGACGAAAGCGCCCCGACAGGCACCGGCCGTCGCACCGCGCGCAGCGAGGCCGACGCCGCATGGCTGGCCCGCGGCGCGCGAGTGCTGCGGCTACCCGGGATCTACGGCCCCGGCCGCTCGGCGCTCGACCGGGTGCGCGAAGGCACCACGCGGCGGATCGACCTTGCGGGACAGGTGTTCAGCCGGGTCCATGTTGATGATATCGTCAGCGGCGCCCTGCTCGCGCTTGAGGCTGCGCCGGGGGCGTACAACCTCGCCGATGACGAGCCGTGCAGCCAGAATGCGGTGATCGAGCACGCCTGCCGCCTGCTCGGCGTGCCGCTGCCGCCCTTGCAAAGCCTCGACGAAGCCCAACTCAGCCCCATGGCCCGCGCCTTCTATGCCGAAAACCGCCGGGTCGCGAATGGCAAGGCCAAACGGGTGCTGGGGTGGGTGCCGAATCCGAGCTGCCGCGAGGGGCTGAAACATGAGGCTGAGGGTCTGAAACAAACCCGCTCATGCTGAGCTTGTCGAAGCACCCGCCTGTTACGCTACTGTTGCCGGAAAACGATGGGCCTTCGACAGGCTCAGGCTGAGCGGGTTTCTGAGGTCAGGGCTCAAACACTCTGGCCGCCTGCCTTGCGACCGCCCAGCGCTGCAGCCGCGGTCACAGCGCGGCGAGCGCGCGGGCGAGCGCCGCGACGTGCTCCGCTCTGCTGTTCCAGGCGGTGACCAGCCGGGCCGCGTCGGGGCCCCAGTCGTAGAAGGAAAAGCCCTGGGCATAGAGCGCCTCGCGCTCGGCGGCGGTGGTTTTCAGGAAGACTTCGTTGGCCTCGACCGGGTGGAGCAGGCGATCGGCGGCGGCCTTGGCCAGCTCCTTCGCGGCCATATTGGCGTGGCGTGCGTTTGCCAGCCACAGGTCATCTTCCAGCATCGCCAGCACCTGCGCGGCCATGAACCGGCCCTTCGATTGCAGATGCCCGGCGCGCTTGCGGCGCAGGCGCACCACATCGGCAAGTTCCTGATCAAACAGCACCAAGGCCTCGGCGCTCATCCCGCCATTCTTGACGCAGCCAAAGCTGAGCGCCGCAGCGCCCTGGCAGGCTTCCCACGCCGTGCAGCCGAGGAACGCCACCGCATTGGCAAAACGCGCGCCATCGACATGCAGGCTCAGGCCATGCTTGCCCGCAGCGGCAGCCAGCGCGGCCATCTCGGCCGGACGATAGGCGCGCCCGTATTCGCTGGCCTGGGTTACCGACACCGCCTGCGGTTGGACCTGGTGGACGTCCTTGCGGATTGCGGTCACCGCTGCGTCGATGGTTTCGGGAGCAATCTGCGCCCCTTCGCCTTCAAGCAGGATCAGCTTGGCCCCGTGGGTGTAGAACCCCGGCGCGCCGCACTCGTCGGTCTCGATATGCGCCTCGCGGTGGCACAAGACCCCGCCATGCGGCGGGACCATCGCGGCCAGCGCCAGGCAATTGGCCGAAGTGCCGGTGGCGGTCCAGATCGCCGTACAGGGCCGACCGAACAGCGCCGAAAAGGCCTCGTCCAGCGCCAGGCTCAGCGCGTCATTGTCATAGGGGGCTTGCGGCGCATCGGCAGCGCGCATCGCCTCCCACAACTTGGGATGGACGCTGGCGGCATTGTCGGACAGGAATTGCATCGCCATGTTGCATGGCTGGGGCGCTTGCCCCCGTCAAGCAAGGAGGCCGCCGTGGAGCCCGTCAGCATAACCCGTCATGGCAATGATCAGCGCGGCGAATTCCACGCCCATGTCGAAGGCGCGAAAGCGATCGGGCGGCTGACCTGGGTCTTGCGCGGCGGAGTACGCGTTGCCGAACACACCTTCGTCCCGCCCGAAATCGGCGGACGCGGGGTGGCGCTCAAACTGGTCGAAGCGCTGATCGCCGATGCGCGTGAGCAGGGCTTCCGGATCGAGCCCGAATGCTCCTACGTCGCCGCGCAGTTCAAGCGCCATCCGGAATGGGCAGACCTGCGCGCGTAGCTATCAGAGCTCAATAGCCCTTCGCCATTGGGGAAGGGTTGGGATGGGGGTTCGACTCCAGCGTGGAACCCCCACCCCAACCCCTCCCAACAGGGGAGGGGTGTTTACAGTAAAAATGCGGTTAAAACGCCTTAGGCTTTACCCGTTACGCTTGCTTTAGGCTGTTGGCGCAGTCTCGCCCTTGACCAGGGGACAAACGCCAGCGGAGTCGCACCATGCGTTATGTCTTCATAGCCTTCGTCGGGCTCGCCGTGGCTTTCGCGGTGGCCAACAACAGCAGCAAGGGCCGCGCACTCAAGCGGCAGCTGATGGAGCATCCGACCGAGCCGGCGAAGCTTTATTGAGCG
>PNJT01000072.1 GCA_013822005.1 Novosphingobium sp.
GAACGGTAGCAGGCCGGTGCCATCGCTGGTGGTGCCTTCGGGAAAGATCGTCAGCGCGCCGGTATCGGACAGTGCGGTGCGCACGGCTTCGACCTGGCGGGCCACGCTGGCGCGGTCATGCCGGGCAACGAAGACCGTGTCGGCCATCTTGCACAGCCATTTGAGCACCGGCATCGCGGCGAGGCCGTCGTGCCCGACGAAAGCCGTCCCGGTGGCGGTCGCCAGAACCGGGATGTCGATCCAGCTGACGTGATTGGCCAGCAGGAATACCCCGCCTGGCGCTTTGCGGCCTTTGGTGGCCAGATCGACACCGGCAATCCAGCCGATCCCGGCCAGGAAGGCCCGCGGCCAGGGGTTGCGATGGCTGAACAGGCGGTGGACATAATACAGCGGCACGCAGACCAGCAGCAGCAGCAGTACCATCAAAGCGACGCGAATTGTGGCCCTGAGCCAGCCGGCCAGCGAAATCCGCCGGGGGCGGACCAGCGCCAGTGCCATCAGCCGTCGCGCTCCAGCTTGACGCCGTAGAGCTCCATCCGGTGATCGACCAGCCGGTAGCCCAGCTTCTCGGCGATCTGGCGTTGCAGGGCTTCCAATTCGGGATCAACGAATTCGATCACCTTGCCGGTTTCGACATCGATCAGGTGGTCGTGATGGGCCTCGGGCGCGGCTTCATAGCGCGAGCGGCCGTCGCCGAAGTCATGCTTGTCGAGGATCCCGGCCTCTTCGAACAGGCGCACGGTGCGATAGACCGTGGCGATCGAGATCTTGGGATCGATCGCCGCGGCGCGTTCGTGCAGGCTTTCCACGTCAGGGTGGTCGGTCGCTTCGGACAGCACCTTGGCGATAACCTTGCGCTGTTCGGTGATCCTGAGCCCGCGTTCGGCGCAGAGTGCTTCGATGTCGATCGGCTGTTGCACGAAAAGGTCTGTCCCAAATGAATTGCCCCGCCGATCATAGACCGGCGGGGCGATAGTTCAACCTTGCGTCGCAGGCGAGGATCAGACGGCTTTCTTGCGGCCGCGCTTTACGCCGGGCTTGCGGCCCAGCCCGATCTTCTTCGCCAGTTCGCGGCGTTTTTCGGCATAGTTGGGAGCGACCATCGGATAGTCGGCGGGCAGGCTCCAGCGCGCGCGATACTGATCCGGGGTCATGTTGTAATGCGTCATCAGGTGGCGCTTGAGCATCTTCAGCTTCTTGCCGTCTTCAAGGCAGACGATGTAATCAGGCTTGATCGAGGCGCGGACCGAGACTGCCGGTTCGGGCAGCTTGTCTTCAACCACGGCAGCCTGACCCAGACCGGCCAGCGCGCCATAAACGTTGCTGATAAGCGCGGGAACATCATCAACCGAGACACTGTTGTTGCTGACATGCGCCGCGACAATATCGGACGTCAGCGTGATGAGCATTTCATTCACATCGGCATGGGTTGCATCCATGACCAGTTCCTTCCTGTTGTATTATCGACCCTGTCCTCTGCGGACTTCGCCACAGATTGACTGCGGCCATCTACCGCTAAACCGTTTCCCGCGCCACTTCAAGTCGTGAATCGCAAGATATCTACACCGGGATTGTCTGAAATAGCGACGGTATGGCAGAGTGGCAGAGAATATTTTTAAAATTCGGATGTAAACGTTATCGCATCGAGCCGCTCGCCTTGCTTTGTACGATAGTAATTCAGCCGCAGACCAACAGGCACAAATTTGTTCTTGAGGTACAACGATTCGGCCGGATTTCCGCGGCGCATCTCTAAAAACAGCCGCACCGCACCGCGCTGGCGAGACTCTTGTTTGAAGCGATCGATCAGGTGCTGGCCAATGCCTTTTCGGCGAAATTGCGGGCTGACGGCCAATAACAGCAGTTCTTCTTCATCGAATGCACTGCGTGTCAGGTAAAAGCCCGCACATTGGCCCTGATGTATTGCCAGGCCATAGTGGCAATTGCCGCTGAGCAAGGCATCTTCCACCTGGTGCCGGGTCCAGGCCTCGCCATAGGCAGGGTCAAATGCGGCCTCCATCACCGCCATGATCAGATCGATGTCGTCGGCCGGGGCAATCAAGCTGCTGCCCCGGGCAGCCGCGCGTCGGGCGCGCGGCCATAGCTGAGGGTGGGTTCGGTCAGGAATATGGTTTCGGGCAGGAGCAGGACCTGGCGCGCATCGGGCCACAGTTCGATGGCGGTGCCGGATCCGCGCCGGGCGACCAGTTCGGCGGCTCGGCTGCCGGCGACCACTGCGCTGTCCAGCGCCGCCACGGCACTTTCGGGGGCAAGCGAATGGGCCGGGGCAAGAGCCGTGCCGTCGGCCGCGAACTGCTGCACAAACCATTCGCCGTGCCCGCCGTTCATGACCGCATCGACCGGCGCTTCGCTGCGCTCTGCGCGCGCCATCGCGGCGACCAGCGCCAGGGTGGGATAGCCCACCAGCTCGGCCCCCCAGGCCAAGGCCAGCGCGCGCGCTGCGGCAAGGCCAACGCGCAGGCCGGTAAAGCTGCCTGGGCCCAGCGAAACCGCGATCCGGTCGGCCCGGCCCTTGCCGGGCAGCGCGGCGATCATCGGCACCAGCAGTTCGGCATGGCCGCGCCCCAGCACGCGGTAATCGCCATGCAGCAGCGCGCCATGTTCGAACAGGGCGACCGAGCAAGCCTCGGTCGCGCAATCGATCGCCAGCAGTTTCATCGGCTGGGGTGTAGCCCGTCAGGCCAGCTTATTGAAAGTATCGAAATCGGGCCGGGGGCTGCGATCGAAGATGCTCGCCGGATCGCCATAGCCCAGCGTTGCAATGAAATTGGACTTCACGGAGGGGGTATCGGCGAAGAACGCGGCATCGACCGCTTCGTTCGAAAAGCCCGACATCGGCCCGGTATCCAGCCCCAGCGCGCGCGCCGCGAGAATGAAGTAGGCGCCCTGCATGCTCGAATTGCGCATCGCCGAGACTTCGCGCAGCGGCACGTTGCCTTCGAACCAGGCCTTGGCATCGGCATGCGGGAACAGCCAGGGCAGGTTCTCGTGATAATCGATGTCCATGCCCAGAATCACCGTAACCGGGGCCTTGAGGACCTTTTCGGCATTGGCGGGCAGGCAGAACTGCGCCAGCTTGGCCTTGGCCTCGCCAGTGGTGCACCAGATCAGCCGCGCAGGCAGCATGTTGGCGCTGGTCGGGCCCATTTTCATCAGGTCCCAGATCGCGTGGAGCTGCTCGGTGGAGACTGGCTTGTCGAGATAGCCGTTGTAAGAGCGGGCGGTACGGAACAGCTGGTCGAGCGCAGCATCGGCAAGCGGCTGGGTCATGGGTTTCTCCGGAACTTGGGGCAGAAGATCAGGCGGCGCGCACTTCGCTCACTTCGGGAACATAGTGCTTGAGCAGCGTCTCGATCCCGTTCTTGAGGGTCGCGGTGGAGCTGGGGCAGCCGGCGCAGGCACCTTGCATGGTCAGGTAGACCACCCCTTCGCGAAAACCGCGATAGACGATATCGCCGCCATCATTGGCCACGGCCGGGCGCACGCGGGTTTCGATCAGTTCCTTGATCTGCTCGATGATTTCGGCATGGGCGGGATCGTCGCCGAAATCGGCCTCTTCGGGCGGAACCGCGATCCCGCTGGCGTCGGGTCCGCTAAACAGTGGGGTGCCCGTGACGAAATGGTCGAGCAGGATCGCCACGACTTGCGGCTTGAGCGCCGACCAGTCCACTCCCGGCCCGGCAGTGACCGAAACGAAATCGCGGCCAAAGAACACGCCGGTGACATCGCCCTGATCGAACAGCGCGGCGGCCAGCGGCGATGCGGCGGCATCGTCCTCGTCGCGGAAATCGCGGGTCCCGGCGTCCATCACCTGCTCGCCGGGCAGGAATTTCAGCGTGGCCGGGTTGGGCGTCAATTCGGTTTCTATGTACATGGCGTGGCATGTAGGGTTGGCTGAGCAGCGGGGCAAGAGGCTGTCCGCACCGGCCTGCTTGCACCGGGGCGAAATCCGTTGCAAAACCGTGACATGCAGAGGGGAGTCGGCTGGATGACGAAATTTGGGGGGGCAGCCGGTTTCGCGGTGCTGGTCTTTGCTGTGACATTGGGCCTGACGCCCGGCGCAACGCATGGATCGGGCGCAGCCCAGCCCGCCGCGGTTCACGGCACCTGGATCAATCCCAAGCGGACCGTCACCGTGGTCACCAGCCCGTGCGGCCAGCTGCTGTGCGGGACGGTGATTTCCGCTACGCCCGAAGTGCAGGCCATTGCCAAGAAAGCCGGCGCGCCGCCGCTGGTCGGCACCAAGCTGCTGCGCGACTATCGCCAGACCGGCAAGGACAAGTGGCAGGGCAAGGTCTTCGTGCCCGATCGCAACGCCAGCTACTATTCGACGATCAAGCAGGTGGGTGCCAACCAGCTCAAGATCAGCGGCTGCATCCTGGGCGGGCTGCTGTGCAAATCGCAGATCTGGACGCGGGTTTCCTGAGCGGGCTTATTCACTGGCCAGTCATAAAGCGGCTGCCTATAGTCCGCCCCCTATGCACCTCAGATCCCGCGCCGCGCGCTTTTCCGCCCTTGTCCTTTCGGTCCTCTCGCTGGTGGTTGCCCCCGCGCTTGAAGCGGCGACCGCGCCGGTCCGGCAGGCGGCAGCAAAGATCGCCGCGCCCAAGGCCGATCCTTCGGTTCCCTGGCTTTACCGCGGCAGCGATATCCCGATCGACAAGGAATGGATCTTTGGCGAACTGCCCAACGGGGTGCGCTATGTCGTTCGCAAAAACCGGGTGCCGCCGGGTCAGGTCTCGATCCGGGTGCGGATGGATGTCGGCTCGCTTTACGAAGCGCCCAGCGAAATGGGCTATTCGCACCTGCTTGAACACATGGTGTTCCGCCAGTCGAAATACCTTGCCGATGGCGAGGCGATTTCCACTTTCCAGCGGCTGGGGGCGACTTTCGGCAGCGATACCAATGCACTGACCGGGCCGATCAGCACCACTTACAAGCTTGACCTGCCCGACGTGAACGACGGCAAGGTCGATGAAGCGCTCAAGCTGATTTCGGGAATGGTCACCGCGCCCAGCTTGTCCGAAGCCAATGTCCGCACCGACGTGCCGATCGTGCTGGCCGAAAAGCGCGAGCGCGGCGGTACGGCCGAGCGCGTGTTCGAGCAGACCCAGAAGACCCTGTTCGCCGGGCAGAAGCTGGGTTCGCGCCCGGTGATCGGCACCGAAGCGGCACTGACCGGAGCCACCCAGACTTCGGTCCGGGCCTTCCACCAGCGGTGGTACCGGCCCGAGAACTGCGTGATCATCGCGGTGGGCGATATCGATCCGGCCAAGCTGGAAGCAAGCATCAAGGCCTGGTTTGGCGGCTGGAAAGGCACTGGCCCGCGCACGCCGGAACCGCGTTTCGGCGATCCGATGGTGCCGGGGGGCGGCAAGGGACCGGCCCCGGTCGGCGATGTCAGCGTGATTGTCGAGCCCGGCCTGCCGCGCCAGATTACCTATGCGGTGCTGCGGCCCTGGCGGCCGGTGCGCGATACGGTGGTCTACAATCAGGGGATCATGATCGATTCGCTGGCCCAGGCGATCATCAACCGCCGGCTTGAGGCCCGCGCCCGCGCCGGGGGCAGCTTCCTGGTGGCGCAAGTCGACAAGGAAAAGGTCAGCCGCTCGGCCGATGCCACTTTCGTCTCGATCACCCCGCTGGGGCCGGACTGGAAGACCGCGCTGGGCGATACCCGCGCGGTGATCGCCGATGCAATGGCCCGACCGCCCAGCCAGGCCGAGATCGACCGCGAGGTCAAGGAATTCGCGGTCGCCTTCGAAAGCTCGGTCGAGCAGCGCCGCTTGCAGCCGGGCGCGCGGCTGGCCGACGATATGGTCACCGCGCTCGATATCCGTGAGACGATTGCCTCGCCCGAAACGGTGCAGGATATCTTCCGCCGCTCGATCCCGCTGTTCACCCCGGCCAATGTCCTGGCCCATACCCGCGCGATTTTCCGCGGTACGGTGACCCGCGCGGTCTATGTCACGCCCGCGGCCGGTGAGGCGACGGGCCAGTCGTTCAAGCTCGCGCTGGCCGCGCCGATCGCGGCAAACGGCAATTCGCGGCTGGACGCCAAGCCGATCGACTTTGCCAGCCTGCCGCCGATCGGCACGCCGCAGCAGCCTGCGGCGGTCAAGAACACCGGGCTGCTCGATATCGAACAGCTCGACTTCGCCAATGGGGTCAAAGTGCTGCTCTGGCCGACCGAGGACGAGCCGGGACGGGTGACGCTCAACGTCCGCTTCGGAGCGGGCTGGCGTGCTTTCAACGCCCAGACCGCGCCTTATGCCGCGCTGGGCGATCTGGCGCTGGTCGGTTCGGGCGAGGGCAAGCTGGGCCAAGAAGAGATCGACAAGATCATGACCGGGCGCAAGATGGGCTTCGATTTCAAGATCGAGGATTCGACTTTCGTCTTCGCCGCCAATACCCGCGCGGCGGATCTGTCGGATCAGCTTTACCTGTTCGCCGCAAAGTTCGCCGATCCGCGCTGGGATCCCAACCCGGTGCTGCGCGCGCAATCGGCCAGCAAGCTGACTTATGCGTCCTATGCCGCCAGCCCGCAAGGGGTGCTCGAACGCGATCTCAATTTCTTTGAACGCGGCAAGGACCCGGTGTTCCGCACCCCCGCGCCGCAGGACATCGAAGGTACCAGCGTCGCGGGCTTCCGCCAGGTCTGGGAACCGATCCTGAAGCAAGGCCCGATCGAAATTCACTTGTTTGGCGATTTCAAGCGCGACGATGCGGTTGCGGCCTTGGCCAAGACATTCGGTGCCTTGCCCGCGCGCGGTGCGCTTCCAGCCGGGACTGCCCCGGCTACGGGCAAAACGTTGGCTGCCTCGCTCGATCCGGTGGTGCTGCACCACAGCGGCGACAAGGACCAGGCCGCGGCGATCATCGCCTGGCCGACCAGTGGCGGCGCGGCCAATGTCCGCGAAAGCCGCCAGCTGGAAATCCTCACGCAGATCCTGCAGAACCGGGTGCTGAACAAGCTGCGCGAGACGTTGGGCCAGTCCTATTCGCCCCAGGCGGTCAACGACTGGCCGATCGATCTGGATGGCGGCGGCAAGATCATGGTGATCGCGCAGCTCAAGCCCGAAACGGTTCCGGCCTTCTTCGCCGCTGCCGACGCAATTGCCGCCGATCTGGTGGCCAAGCCGGTCAGCGCCGACGAGCTCAATCTGGTCACCGAGCCGCTCAAGCAGCAGCTCAGCCGCGCGGGCACCAGCAGCGCCTTCTTCATGTACCTGATGGAAGGCGCGACCGCCGATCCGGCGCGCTTTGGCACGGTCCGCACAGTGATGAACGATTTCACCGTGACCACGCCCGAGGCCATGCAGGCGCTGGCCAAGAAGTACCTCAACCGCGGCGCAAGCTGGCGTCTGGCGGTTCTGCCGCAAGGCCGCACGCTCGCCAGCCTGCCCGGCTGGGCGCCCGGAGCGGTGCTGACGAAGTAAGATACCCCTAATACCGTTCGCCCCGAGCGAAGTCGAGGGGTCGCGGCGGGGCGGTCCCTCGACTTCGCTCGGGACGAACGGTGTTAGGTTAGGCGTAACAATATTTCGCAATTGCAGCGATCGGCTTTGCACTCTTTGCAATTGCAACAATCAGGCGCTAAGGCGCGCGCTTTCGTGGCAAGCGGAGCAAGTAACGTGGCGAGCAAGTGGACCCCTGATAGCTGGCAGGCAAAGGAAGCGCGGCACTTGCCGTCGTACCCCGATGCGACCGCCCTTGGCCGGGTAACCGATACGCTCACCAGCTTTCCCCCGCTGGTTTTCGCGGGCGAAGCGCGCGCGCTCAAGGCTGACCTCGCCGAAGTGGCAAGCGGCAAGGGCTTCCTGCTGCAGGGCGGGGACTGCGCCGAAAGCTTCGCCGAATTCCATCCCAACAACATCCGCGACACCTTCCGCGTGCTGCTGCAAATGGCGGTGGTGCTGACTTTCGCCAGCAAGCAGCCGGTGGTGAAAGTGGGCCGGATGGCCGGCCAGTTCGCCAAGCCCCGCAGCTCGCCAGTCGAGGTGCAAGGCGGGGTCGAGCTGCCCAGCTATCTGGGCGACAATATCAACGGGATCGACTTCACAGCCGAAAGCCGCATCCCCGATCCGCAGCGGCTGATGCAGGCCTATTCGCAAAGCGCCGCGACGCTCAACCTGCTGCGCGCCTTCTCGACCGGGGGCTATGCCAACTTGCGCCAGGTCCACCAGTGGACGCTCGATTTCATGGGCCGCAGCCCCTGGGCTGACAAGTTCGCCGAAGTGTCGAACCGGATCGGCGAGGCGCTGGACTTCATGCAGGCCTGCGGGATCGATCCGCAAACCGTGCCGCAGCTGCAGGGCACCAGCTTCTACACCAGCCACGAAGCGCTGCACCTGGCCTACGAACAGGCGATGACCCGCCAGGATTCGCTGACCGGTGACTGGTACGATTGCTCCGCCCACATGCTGTGGATCGGCGACCGCACCCGCTTCGAAGGATCGGCGCATGTCGAATTCCTGCGCGGGGTGGGCAACCCGATCGGCTTCAAGTGCGGGCCGAGCCTCGCGCCCGACGAATTGCTGCGCCAGCTCGATGTGCTCAACCCTGCTCGCGAGGCCGGGCGGATCACGCTGATCAGCCGCTTCGGCGATGACAAGGTCGAGGCCGGCCTTGCCCCGCTGGTCCGCGCGGTAAAGCGCGAAGGGCACACGGTAGTCTGGTCGTGCGATCCGATGCACGGCAACGTGATCAAGGCCGAATCTGGCTACAAGACCCGGCCGTTCGACCGGATCCTGAACGAAGTGCGCGGCTTCTTCGCGGTCCACCGGGCCGAGGGCACGCATGCGGGCGGCATCCATATCGAGATGACCGGGCAGGACGTGACCGAATGCATGGGCGGCGCGGTGGCGATTTCGGATTCGGCGCTGGCCGACCGCTATCACACCCACTGCGATCCGCGCCTCAACGCGGCGCAGTCGATCGAACTCGCGTTCCTGCTGGCCGACATGCTCAACCAGGAAGCCGTCGACCGCGCCCAGCGCGCGGCGTGAGCGATTTGAGCTCTTTCCTTCTCCTCCCCTCCCCGTCGGGGAGGGGCTGGGGGTGGGGGCTCGACGCCAGCGTGGTACCCCCACCCAAACCCCTCCCCAATGGGGAGGGGCTTTAGATATGCTGACCCGCGAACTGCTTGGCACAGCCCAGGTCCCAGATGGCGAGGAGCTGAAGCTCTACGCCCACGGCCGCGATTTCATGATTGTGATGGGCAACAACGAGCTGATGTCCACGCGGATGCGCGGTTCGGAAGAGGCGCTTGCCGTCATGACGCTGGACCGGCTGCAGGGCCGCACCGCGCCGCATCTGCTGATCGGCGGCTATGGCATGGGCTTCACCTTGCGCGCCGCGCTCGCCAAGCTGGGGCCGCAAGCGCGGGTGACCGTGGCCGAGCTGGTGCCCGAAATCATCGCATGGGCGCGCGGGCCGATGGCCGAAGTGGCGGAAGGCTGTCTCGACGATCCGCGGGTGCGGCTCGATATGGGCGATGTCGCCCAGGCGATCCTGCTTGCGCCCGAACCGCTCGATGCGATCCTGCTCGATGTCGACAATGGCCCCGACGGACTGGTCCGCGCCGACAACAACCGGCTCTATTCCAAGGCCGGCTTGCACAATGCGCGCAAGTCGCTGACCCCGGGCGGGGTGCTGGCGGTGTGGTCGGCCTTTCCCGACCGCAAGTTCAAGCGGCGGCTGGAAGAGGTCGGCTTCGAAGTCGAAGAAGTCGAAGTCCGCGCCCGTTATGACGCGCAAGGCAAGGGCAAAGGCCCGCGCCACGTGATCTGGTTCGCGCGGGTCTAGAGCACGATGACATTGCTTCGAATCGCATAGCCCTGCCCCGTTGGGGAAGGGTTGGGATGGGGGTTCGACGCTGGCGTGGAACCCCCACCCCCAACCCCTCCCCACAGGGGAGGGGAGAACTTTGCATCAACCTAATGTCATCAGACTCTGGCGCTCGTTGCGAACCATCAACGCCGCCAGTTCGCGCACCAGCTTGGCCGCAAGGATCGCGGTGCGTTCGTTTGAATCGAAACGCGGGTTGAGTTCGACCACATCGGCCCCCACAATCGGAGCGGTCTGGCGGCGCAGCACGGCCAGAACTTCGCGCACCGTCAGCCCGCCGGGTTCGGGGTGCGAGACGCCCGGCGCTTCGGCCGGGTCGATCCCGTCGAGGTCGATGCTGATGTAGAGCGGGCCTTGCAGCACGGGCACTGTGTCCGGCGTGAACTCCGCCATCGGCACGATCTCCACCCCGAACCGCGCGGCCTGCGCACGGCAGTGGGCGTTGAGCGTGCGGATGCCTGCCTGCACCAGCCGGCTGGCGAGCCCGGTTTCCATGATCCGCGCAAAGGGTGAGGCGTGGCTGCGCGGGTTGTCTTCAAAATTGTCGTAGAGATCGGGGTGGGCGTCGAAGTGCAGGATCGTGAGTGCCCCGTGGACCGCGTGGACCCCGCGCACCACCGCATGGCTCATCGCGTGGTCCCCGCCCAGCGCCAAGGGCACCGCGCCCGAGCGGATACTGGCCTCAACCTCCGCGGCGATCAGCGCGTCGTCGCTGGCGCTTTCGGTCAGCGGCAGGTCGCCCCGGTCGGTCAGTTCGAAATGGACCCCGATCTCCTGCCCGTCCTCGCAGGCGAGGTTGCCGCGGTCCGACCACAGCGCCTGGCGGATCGCCGCCGGTGCCTCGGCAGGTCCGCGCTCGAACGACGAGTTCGCGTCGCTGGGCAGGCCGATCAGTTCGATTCGGGGCAGGCTCATGGCAGCAGCAGCGTCGATCCGGTGGTCTTGCGGGCCTCCAGATCGCGGTGGGCCTGGGCGGCTTCGCGCAGCGGATAGGTCTGCCCCACGCTGACCGCCAGTTTGCCGCTGGCGACCATTTGCCACAGCCTGGCCGATCCGGCCATGACTTCGGCGGGTTCGCGCCAATAGTCGAACAGCGTCATGCGGGTCACGAACAGCGAGCCATGCTGCGCCAGCGTGCCCAGGTTGACGCCGGTCACCGGGCCGCTGGCATTGCCGAAGCTGACCACCGTGCCGCGCCGCCTTACCGATTTGAGCGACACGTCCCAGGTCGCCGCGCCGACTCCGTCATAGCTGACCGCTACGCCTTCTCCGCCGGTGGCAGCGCGAACCTTGGCGGCCAGGTCGGGATCGCCAGAGAGATAGACCGCTTCGGCCCCGCATTGCCGGGCGAGAGCCATCTTTTCCTCGCTGCCGACCGTGCCGATCACCCGCACCCCGCGCGCTTTCAGCCATTGCACCAGCAATTGCCCAACGCCGCCGGCCGCCGCAGGGACCAGCGCCCATTCACCCGCCGCGACTGGCGCACAGCGTTCGGCCAGTGCCTCAACCGTTGCACCTTTCAGAAACACCGCGGCGGCAGTCTGGCTGTCGACCCCTTCAGGCAGCGGGGCAAACTGCATGGCCGAACCAAGCCGGGCGGTGGCATAGCTCCCCAGCGCGCCGAAAGTCACCGCGCGCTCGCCGACCTTGAGATGCGTGACACCTTCGCCAACCGCCTCAACCACTCCGGCCGCTTCCATGCCCAGCCCGCTTGGCAAGGCTGCCGGATAGAGCCCGCTGCGGAAATAGGTGTCGATATAGTTGAGCCCCACGGCTTCGTTGCGGATCAGCACTTCGCCCGGACCGGGGGCGGGCAAATCGACCTCGCGCCATTGAATCACCTCGGGGCCGCCGGTCTTTTCGAAATAGGCTTGAATCGCGCGCATGGATGATCTCCTGTTGCGGGCAGAATAGGGATGCGCGCTGGCTTCTCAAGCGCAACAAAGCTCCTAGTGGA
>PNJT01000073.1 GCA_013822005.1 Novosphingobium sp.
AAAAAAGCCGGATTGAATGTTAGCTGATCCAGTGCCGCAGAAAGTTGCTCGATCTCATCGGCCAGAGATCTGAGATTCTTTTAGGAAATCAGGCTCGTCTGTTGCACTGTGTTCACGGCTTCCCGAGCATTTCGGAAGGTGGCAGAGCGCTCACCATCGATGTCGATTGGGTGCATGACGCCCTGAACGAGATCGGCACGAATTTGCACAAGCGCTGAATGGCGCTCGAGAGCATCGGCAGTCTTCTCGACGCTCTGCGTTGTAGCCGCGTCCCGAAGCGTCTTGAGTTTTGAGGCGACCGTGTCTCCTTTCACCGGACGCTCAGCGCGGACCAGTGATCCCGCCAATCGCGCTTCGAGTCTGGCATAAGCATCTACCAGCCTGCTTCTGGCTTGATGAAACGTATCCTCCTGCTGCGGGGGAGGTTGTTTGGTCATTGCCTTTGATTGCCCGTGAAGGGTGAAATTTCTATCTGTCCCACAAGGGGAAAAATGGATTCAGAAGGGCTTCGTAGTCAGATTCGAGTTCTGGGGTAAGCCACCCCTTCCGCAACATAAGCGCGTGCGCGACAATCTCTGCCTGCTGCTCGATTCCATAGGAGGTCAGCGGCTTCCCCGGTTTGAGCTTGTAGGAATACCTGCGCTGAAACGGCCCGACCAGCAGCAAGTACCACCAGCCGCGGGTCTGGACCTGCCAGACATGCGTCATCTCGTGGATGAAATGGGCCTGAAGCCGGGGCTGCGCCTGGCTGAAATCCTCGCAGTAGCTGCCCGACAAGGGATGAAAGTGCAGGTGCCCGGTGGGTGCCATGGTCACCCGGCGGGGATGGAACCACCACCACCGCCGCCGCCGGATCGTGACCCTTGCGCAATCAATCGCATCGCCGAAGACCGAGCGGACCAGCGCGACCTCGCAAGCGCTCAGCGGGCGCTCGCCGCCAACCGGACAGCTATTGGCCTCCCCGCTCAGTGCGCGGCGTCCGTATGCATGCCGCCCATCGCGGCTTCGCTCATCGATACGATCTTTGCAGGCACCGAGGTCTTGTCACCATCGGTAAAGGTGAGGGTGAACTCGGTCTCGCCGCCCGCGGCAAGATCGGGGCTGAGTTCAAATGCCATGATGTGCAGCTTGCCCGGTTCGAAGCGCACGCCGGTTCCGGCTTCGACATCGACCCGGTCCACCGGCTTCATCGTTGTGCCTTCCATGGTGTGCATTCCGGTCTTGGCCGCACCCTGGATCGAGACCGCCGCGATCGAGACCATGTCCTTGGTGGTGTTGTCGATCACCAGATAGGCGGCGGCGGGATTTCCGGCGACCGCAGGCAGCACCAGCCGCGCTTCGGTTACCTTGACCCCCGGCTTGGCCTCGATCGAGCCACTGGCCGCGGCTTCGGGCTTGTCCGGGCCTTCCTTGCAGGCCCCGACCGACAGCACGGCGGCAAGCGCGAACAGGGGCAGGGCGATGCGGCGGGCGATGGTCACGTGAAATGTCCTTTCAGGGGCCAGAAAAAATCGCGCCCTTGCTAGTCGGCGGCGGCCCTTGTGCCAAGCAAAACCGCACCTATATCCCCCTGTGAACGAGCCGCCGAAGGGCCCTGCTGCAGATGCGGGGGGCGAGATAGGCGGTGTCACATGAAGACCAAGGATGGGGTTCAAATGGCTAAAGTAATCGGTATCGACCTGGGCACGACCAACAGCTGCGTCGCCGTGATGGATGGTGGCAAGCCCAAGGTCATCGAAAATGCGGAAGGCGCGCGCACCACGCCTTCGATCGTCGCTTTCACCAAGGACGGTGAGCGCCTGATCGGCCAGCCGGCCAAGCGCCAGGCTGTGACCAACGGTGACAACACGATTTTCGCGGTGAAGCGCCTGATCGGCCGCCGCTTTGACGATCCGGTGACCAAGAAGGACACCGAATTGGTCCCCTACCCGATCGTCAAGGGCAAGAACGGCGACGCCTGGGTCAAGGCCGGCGGCGAGGACTATTCGCCCAGCCAGATTTCTGCGTTCATCCTGCAGAAGATGAAGGAAACCGCCGAGGCCTATCTGGGCGAAACCGTGACGCAGGCGGTGATCACCGTTCCGGCCTACTTCAACGACGCCCAGCGCCAGGCGACCAAGGACGCCGGGCAGATCGCGGGCCTTGAAGTGCTGCGGATCATCAACGAGCCGACCGCGGCGGCGCTGGCCTATGGGCTTGAGAAGAACGACGGCAAGACCATCGCGGTCTATGACCTTGGCGGCGGCACTTTCGACGTCTCGATCCTTGAGATCGGTGATGGTGTGTTCGAAGTGAAGAGCACCAACGGCGACACCTTCCTGGGCGGCGAAGACTTTGACACCCAGGTGGTCGAATGGCTGGCCGAGCAGTTCAAGAAAAAGGAGGGCATGGACCTCCGCACCGACAAGCTCGCGCTCCAGCGGCTCAAGGAAGCGGCGGAAAAGGCCAAGATCGAGCTGTCGAGCACGGCTTCGACCGAAATCAACCTGCCCTTCATCACCGCGCGCATGGAAGGCGGCGCAACCACCCCGCTGCACCTGGTTGAAACGATCACCCGTGCGGATCTGGAAAAGATGGTCGCCAAGCTGATCGAGCGGACCAAGGAGCCGATGAAGAAGGCGCTGGCCGATGCCGGTCTCAAGCCTTCCGACATCGACGACGTGGTGCTGGTGGGCGGGATGACCCGCATGCCGCGCGTGCGCGAAGTGGTGAAGGAATTCTTCGGCAAGGAACCGCACACCGGCGTCAACCCGGATGAAGTCGTCGCCATGGGCGCGGCGATCCAGGCCGGCGTGCTGCAGGGCGACGTCAAGGACGTGCTGCTGCTCGACGTGACCCCGCTGTCGCTGGGCATCGAAACGCTGGGCGGCGTGTTCACCCGGATGATCGATCGCAACACCACGATCCCGACCAAGAAGAGCCAGACCTATTCGACCGCCGAGGACAACCAGCAGGCGGTGACGATCCGCGTGTTCCAGGGCGAGCGCGAAATGGCCGCCGACAACAAGCTGCTCGGCCAGTTCGACCTGGTCGGCATCCCGGCCGCGCGCCGCGGCGTGCCGCAGATCGAAGTCACTTTTGACATCGACGCCAACGGCATCGTCAACGTCAGTGCCAAGGACAAGGGCACTGGCAAGGAACAGCAGATCAAGATCCAGGCCTCGGGCGGTCTTTCGGATTCGGACATCGACCAGATGGTCAAGGACGCCGAGAAGTTTGCCGAGGAGGACAAGGTCCGCCGCGCCGCTGCCGAGGCCAAGAACAACGCCGACAGCCTGGTCCACGCCACTGAACAGCAGCTGGCCGAACACGGCGACAAGATCGACGCCGACCTCAAGGCCGAAATCGAAGCGGCCATTGCCGAAGCCAAGACCGCGATCGAAAGCGGCGATGCCGATGAAATGACCGCCAAGACCCAGGCGCTCACCGAAAAGGCCATGAAGATGGGCCAGGTGATCTACGAGAAGGAACAGGCGGCAGCTGCTTCGCCTGGCACCGAAGCTCCGGCCGAAGGCGCCGAGGAAGTGGTCGATGCCGAATTCTCGGAAGTCGATGAAGGCAACAAGGGCTGACCTTCACCCCTCTCCGGCGGGGAGGGGCAGCGAGACTTGGCAACTTGTTGCCTAGTCGCAGCGGGGTGGGCCACTACGCTAACGTCGTACCCCCACCCGCGCTTTTAGGCGAGTGACTAAAAGTGGCCCTCCCCAGCGGGGAGGGGCTTTTGTGTGGGGCTGATTGATGTCTGTCGAAGCCGACTACTACTCCCTGCTCGAAATCGAGCGCACCGCCGACGATGGGACGATCAAATCGTCGTACCGCAAGCTGGCGATGCGCTGGCACCCGGACAAGAACCCCGGCGATGCCAGGGCTGAGGCGCATTTCAAGGCAATCAGCGAGGCTTACGATTGCCTTAAGGACCCGCAAAAGCGCGCGGCCTATGACCGCTTTGGCCACGACGCCTTCAAGCAGGGCATGTCGGGCGGTGGCGGCCCCAGGCGGCGGCGGCGCGGGCTTTTCCGACCTCGGCGATATTTTCGAGACGATCTTTGGCCAGGCCTTTGGCGGTGGCGGCGGTCGCCAGCAACCGCGGCGCGGGGCGGACCTGCGTTATGACCTGGAAATCGGGCTCGAAGACGCGTTCCACGGCAAGCAGGCCGAAATCGAGATCGAAGTCTCCTCGGCTTGCGATCCCTGCGGCGGATCGGGCTCCGAACCCGGCACCGGCACGCGGCGCTGCAACCTGTGCGGCGGGCACGGCCATGTCCGCGCGCAGCAGGGCTTCTTCATGGTCGAGCGGACCTGCCCGACCTGCCACGGCCGCGGCGAGGTAATCGAAAAGCCGTGCCGCAGCTGCCGGGGCGAGGGCCGGGTGGACAAGGCCCAGACGCTCGAAGTCAATATTCCCCCCGGCGTCGATACCGGCACCCGCATTCGCCTGGCCGGCAAGGGCGAGGCCGGGCCGTTCGGCGCGCCGGCCGGCGATCTTTACATCTTCATCCACCTGAAGCGCCACCGGGTGTTCGAGCGGGAAGGCACGGACCTGATCACCCGCGTGCCGATCACGTTCACCACCGCCGCGCTGGGTGGATCGATCGAGATTCCGGGCCTCGACAACACCACAATCGCGATCGACATCCCCGCCGGAATCCAGTCCGGCAAGCAACTGCGCAAGCGCGGCGTGGGCATGCCGGTGCTGCAAGGGCGGGGCCGGGGTGACCTGGTGGTCGAGATCATGGTCGAAACTCCGACCAAGCTTTCGGCGCGTCAGAAGGAGCTGCTGCGCGAATTGCAGGAGACTGAGACCGGTGATGAAACGCCCCAGTCGAAGGGGTTTTTTGACCGGATCAAGGAAGCCTTTGGGGGCTGACCCCACAATCCCTCCCAATGTCCCGTCACCCCGGGCTTGACCCGGGGTCCCGCTGCCTTCTCAAGGTTTCCGCTCGCTCGCACCGTTGCAAAGAAAAGCGGGACCCCGGGTCAAGCCCGGGGTAACGAGTTGGTTAGATGGTGTGCAGGTTCATGTCCCCAACACCTCCGCCCGTATCCCAGCCACCAACCCCGGATCGGCCTTCAACCGGCCCTCTTCCTCATCCAGCACCGCCAGGAATGCCTCGCGCTTGAACCGTGCTAGCTCGACGGGATCAAGCACCATACCCTTGGGTAGCGCCGAAGCGACCAGGTCGATCATCCGCTCGGCCCCGTGGAGCCTTCCCCACAGGTAGTCGTTTTCGCGGTAGGCGCGGCTGAAGAAGGCACCGAAGTTGTAGAATTCGGCACCGCGCAGCACGGCATTGGCCCCGCCTGCGCGGATCGAGTTGCAGTCTTCGGGGCTGATCCGGTCGACCTTGGCGGGTTCGAACTCGGTCGAACCTTCGCCGCGCAGCAGCGGCAGGGTGACGGTGTCGTAGAACGGGAAGCCGAGGTAAGTCAGCAGCACCCGCCGCTTGAGCTCGCGTGGCATGCCCTTCAGCGCTTCGACCAGCAAGGCGTCAACCACCAGGTCGGTTGCGGGGAGTTGGCGGCGGCGGGCGACGGCGTCAAGCACCGCACCGGGATCGCTATCCATCTTGCGCGCAATCGTGCTGAAATCGCCGCCGAGCGAACCATGCGCCTCACGGTCGAAATAGAGCGCCAGCGCGCGGTAGACCGCACCGCGGGCATTCTCGCGCGCATCGGGATTGGCCACATCAAGATCGTCCCAATCCTCCGCCAGGCGCCGCGCGAGCAGGCGCAGGCGGCGGATCCGGAAGCTCAGGTCGTGCTGGCGGAAGAACTCGATCGCCTGCTCGCTCGCCCCGCCTTGCATCGCGGTGATGTGGTCGAGCCCGTGGCTGGCGAGCCAGGCGGCGAGCCGGTCTGCCACCGGCTCGGCATGGCCCAGCGTCAGGTCGGGCGCGGCACTTTCGATGGTTTCACCCAATTCGTGCAGGATCTGCGCGAACTTGACCTGGCCGTAAGCCTGAAAGGCAAACCCGGCCTGGGTCGCGGCGGCCTGCTGGGCCTTGGCCCGCCAGCCGATCAGTCGCCGCACGCTGGGCCGGTCAAGGAACAGGGTGCGGCCGAACAAATTCTCGACCTGCGCTTCAACCTCGGGCCGCATCGCATCGACTATGGCTTTCAGTCCGGAAAGCTGGCGCGAGGCGGCGGCGATCGATTCGAGGTTATCGCGCACCGGCTGCTCGCGCGGGATCGAGGAGAGTGCGCCGAAGATCACCGAGAAGAACCCCGGCACCTCGGGCGAGCTATGCCGCAGGCCGCCAATCTCGTCGGGATGCGGGTCGATATAGACGAAGCGCCGGTCAACCTCGCGCTGAGCCGGGCGGTCGCGCAGCACTTTCATCGCTTCGGCAAAGGGCGCGTTGACCAGCACCGAACCGTCGATCAGCGCGACCTTTTCTGCATCGCCGCGGCGGCTGTGCTCGGGCATGATCCGCTTGACGAAAGCCGCGCGGCTTTGCCAGGCCTCGCCGCGTTCGGCGGCCAAGGCGTCGATCTCGCCCAATTGCAGCGGCGGGAAGGCACCGGGGAAGCTGGCGGTGGCGCGCGCTGCGAAAGTCAGCTCGCACGGTGGGGCGAGGGGGTGGCCGGCTTCGTCCGGGGTCAGGGCGCGAAACCCGATCGACAGGCGGTGCTCGCTTTCCTCGATCAGTTCGGGACTGTGCAGCCGCAAGGTCTGGGGATGCCCGCGAAAGTCGGTCGCGGTGACGAACAGGTCGATCGGGTGGCGCGGCGGCAGCAGCGGCATTTCGGCCCCGCCAGCCTTCATCGCCTCAAGCGCTTCGGACAGCAGCCGCGAAAAACCCAGCCCCCCGAACGGCGGTTCGAACCAGCGCGAGCGGATCAGCCGCGACAGCTTGCTGCGCACCTCGCTGCGGGTTTCGGGCGCGACGGTGGAGGAGATCACGTTGCCGGGTCGTTTGAGCAGCCAATAGACCAGCGGCATCGCCCAGAATTGGCCATCCGCGACCAGGGGCGGGCATCGGGATCGATCAGCACGTCAACGTCGGCGCATTCCAGCCACAGCTCGGTCAGCGGCTCCAGGCTCTGGCCCGAATGGATTGCCTGGGCCAGGAACACCCCGTTGATCCCGCCCGCGCTGGCCCCGGCGACAATGTCGGTCAGGACTTTGAGGCGCAGGCTGTGATGGTTTTCAATCCGTCCGAGCAGGCGGCGGTAAACCGCCTCGCTGCCGCTCTCCAGCACTTCTTCCCGATGGTGTATCCGGCTGGCCTTGGCGAGCTTCCACAGCTCTTTGGTAACCCCATGCATATAGACCGCCAGGCTCACCCCGCCATAGCAGACCAGCGCGATCCTGAGTTCCTTTTGCCGCATGATGCCGGGATCATGGCAGATTATGGTAAGCGCCGCCATTGCGCTGGATCAGGGAAAATGCGGAAAGCGCGGCTCCCTCTAATCCGTTCGCCCCGAGCGCAGACGAGGGGGCACCTCACAACGCAACCCCTCGACTTCGCTCGGGGCGAACGGAGGTGGGGGCAAGTTGGGCTTGCGTTCCACTTTCGTTCCATTTATCGCGCGAACATGGCCAAGCCCAAACGCCGCTATATCTGCGCAGCATGCGGCAGCGTAACCCACCGCTGGCAGGGGCAGTGCGCCGATTGCGGCGAATGGAACACCCTGGCCGAGGAAGCGCCGGAGACGGTGTTTTCGGCCAAGCATGACCTTTCCGCAGGCGGGCGGGCGATCAAGTTCGAAGCGCTCGATGCCCCCGGCGAAAAGCTGGTGCGGCGCAGTACCGGTCTTGCCGAATTCGACCGTGCGCTGGGCGGCGGACTGGTGCCGGGCAGCGCAGTGCTGATGGGCGGCGATCCGGGGATCGGCAAGAGCACGCTGCTGCTCCAGGCCGCTGCTGCTGTAGCGAAAGCCGGGGCAAATGCGGTCTATATCAGCGGCGAGGAAGCCGCCGCGCAAGTGCGGATGCGGGCCGAACGGCTGGGGCTGGGCGATGCTCCGATCCTGCTCGCTGCCGCCACTTCGGTGCGCGATATCCTGACCACGCTGGCGGGGATGCCGGTGCCCAGCTTGTTGGTGATCGATTCGATCCAGACCATGCATTCGGACCAGATCGAGGGCGCCCCCGGCACCGTCAGCCAGGTCCGCGCCTCGGCGTTTGAGCTGATCCGCTATGCCAAGGAAAACGGCGTGGCCTTGGTACTGGTCGGGCACGTCACCAAGGACGGCAGCATCGCGGGGCCCCGCGTGCTGGAGCATATGGTCGATGTGGTGATGAGCTTCGAAGGTGAGCGCAGCCATCAGTACCGGATCCTGCGCTCGATCAAGAACCGCTTTGGCCCGGTGGATGAAATCGGCGTTTTTGCGATGGAAGGGCAGGGGCTGGCCGAAGTTGGCAATCCCTCGATGCTGTTCCTTTCGGGCCGCGATCAGCCGGTGGCGGGCTCTGCGGTGTTCCCGGCGATCGAAGGCACGCGGCCAGTGCTGGTCGAAATTCAGGCCTTGATTGTGCGGTTGGCCAGCGGGGCGACCCCGCGCCGCGCGGTGGTGGGCTGGGACAGCGGGCGGCTCGCCATGCTGCTCGCGGTGCTCGAGGCGCGCTGCGGGCTGAGCTTTTCCTCGGCCGAAGTCTATCTCAACGTGGCGGGTGGATACCGCCTGGCCGATCCCGCCGCCGACCTGGCAGTAGCGGCCGCGCTGATCTCGGCCCTGGCCGACAAACCGCTGCCGGCCGACGCAGTCTGGTTCGGTGAGGTATCGCTCGCGGGAGAGATCCGCCCGGTCGCCCATGGCGGGATTCGCCTGCGCGAATCCGCCAAGCTGGGCTTCGCCCGCGCCTTCGGACCCAGCGACTTGCCGGTAAAACAGGACGGAACGAAGTTCACCCCGCTCGCTTTGCTGCCAAATCTCGTTGACCGGATCATGGGCGGCGCATAGTTTCCCGCCCCATGACTGGTTTCGACATCGCAATTCTGGTTCTGGTCGGCATGGGCGCGATAACCGGCTTCATGCGCGGCTTTGTGCAAGAGGTCTTCGCGCTGGCCGCCTGGGTGCTGGCGCTGGTCGCGATCCGCAATCTCCACACCCCGCTCAGCAATGCGCTGGAGCCGCATATCGGCACGAGTAGCGGGGCTTCAGTGCTGGCTTTCGCGCTGCTGCTGCTGGTGCCCTATGCAATCGTCAAGCTGCTGTCGGACCGGCTCGGTTCGGCCAGCCGCAATTCGGTGCTGGGACCGATCGACCGGGTGATCGGGTTCGGGTTCGGCGCGGTCAAGGGCATGGTCATCGCGGTGCTGGCCTTTTCGGTGCTGGTACTGGGTTACGATACGGTCTGGGGCGCGGGCGGGCGGCCGCAATGGATCACCCAGGCGCGCGCCTATCCCTTCATCAATGCCGCCAGCGAGGCGCTGGTCCAGATGATCGGCGAACGCCGCCGCGCGGCCGCAGAGGCCGAAGGCAAGCAGACGGTCAAGGAGGCCGCGATCAAGTCGCTGACCGGACAGTGAATTCTTCCGCAACGCTGTACACGCCGCAAGTGCTTGCGCTGGCAACGTCGCTGGCGCGGTTTCCGCTGGACGATGCGCTGCCGCTGCGCGGGTCAGCGCGTTCGCCAACTTGCGGCAGTACGATCAAACTGGGCCTGGCATTGGACAGCCATGGCGCGATCGAACGGATCGGTCTGCGCGCGCACGCCTGCGCGATCGGCCAGGCCGCCGCGGCGATTTTTGCCGAGAGTGCAGCGGGCCGCGATGCAATGGCGCTCAGGACTGTCGAAGCTGCGATCGGGGTCTGGCTGGCGGGAGGCGCCTTGCCTGACTGGCCAAACTTCGCCGCGATCGCCGCCGCGCGCGCCTATCCCGCGCGCCACGGGGCGATCCTGTTGCCGTGGAAGGCCGCACTGGCGGCGCTTCCCTAAGCCGCGCGGCGCGGCTAGAGCGGGGCCACAAGACATGGGGAGAAATCGTCTATGAGCCAGTCGGCCCAGCAGCATATCGAGCCGAGCGCCAAGGAAATGCGCCTGGTCATCGGTGCCTCTTCGGCCGGCACCGTGTTCGAATGGTACGATTTCTTCATCTACGGCGCGCTTGGCACAATCCTCTCCAAGACCTTCTTCCCGACCGGCAATGCCACGCTGGAAATGTTGCTGTTCTGGCTGGTCTTCGCGGTTGGCTTTGGCTTCCGGCCCTTGGGCGCGGTGCTGTTCGGCTATTTGGGCGACAAGCTGGGGCGCAAATATACCTTCCTGGTCACGGTAACCCTGATGGGCATTGCCACCGCCGGGGTCGGGATGACCCCTTCGGCAGAGGCGATCGGGCTGTGGGCTCCGGCCATCGTGATCTTCCTGCGCATCCTGCAAGGGCTTGCGCTGGGCGGAGAATATGGCGGCGCGGCGATCTATGTGGCTGAGCATTCTCCCCACAATCGCAGCGGCTATTTCACCAGCTATATCCAGGCCAGCGTGGGCGGCGGCTTTGTGCTCAGCCTTGTCGTGGTGCTCGGTTGCAAGGCCGTGATGAGCCCGGAAACCTGGAACGACTGGGGCTGGCGCGTGCCCTTCCTGCTCAGCCTGATCCTGCTCGCGATCTCGCTGTGGATGCGCTTCATGCTGTCGGAAAGCCCGGTGTTCAAGGCGATGAAGGCCGAAGGCGAGATTGCCGGCAATCCGTTTGTCGAGAGCTTTACCTATCCGGGCAATCGCAAGCGGATCATGGTCGCGCTGTTCGGGGTCGCCGCCGGTCTGACGGTGATCTGGTACACGGCGATGTTCTCTGGCCTGTCGTTCCTCAAGCAATCGATGCATATCGAGGATACCACGGCCGAGATCATTGTCGGGCTGTCCGCGCTGATCGGGATGGGATTCTACGTCTACTTCGGCCACCTTTCTGACCGGGTTGGCCGCAAGAAGCCAATCGTGATCGGCTATGCGCTGACACTCTTGCTGCTGTTCCCGGTGTTCTGGTTCATGGGCTCGGTCGCCAAGGACCCCAGCCAACGCGCGTCAATCGAATGGACCGTGCGCGGGCCTGACTGCACTTACAATCCCTTCGCCGCCAAACAGGAAACCGAATGCGGCAAGCTGATGGGCGATTTCGCCGGTGCCGGGGTGCCGTACAATCTGGAGAAGGGCGACAAGCTCGAACTGGTCATGGGCGGGACCCAGGTCGTTTCGCTTGACGGGATCGACTGGAACGATGCCAAAGCGCGCAAGGCGGAGATTGAGAAACGGGCCGGGAAGACCGCGTTCAACTTTGAGAAGCACAAGCCCAGCCTAGGCCAGGCGGCACTGATCGTCGCGGCCCTGCTGGTCCTGACGGCACTTTCGGCGGCAACCTATGGCCCGGTCGCGGCGCTGCTGGCGGAGATGTTCCCGCCCAAGGTGCGTTACTCCTCGATGTCGATCCCCTATCACATCGGCACCGGCTATTTCGGCGGGTTCCTGCCGTTCATCGCCGGCTATATCGTGGCGCGCAGCGGCGATCCCTATTCGGGGCTGTGGTACACCTGGGTGGTGGTGTTGATTGCCCTTTTGGTTTCGTGGTGGGGGCTACCTGACGGAAAGCCGCGCGATTTTGCCGACGATGGCGCCTGAAACACCGCCGCCGCCGCTGCGGCTGACCCTGGATATGGGCGCGCTGGTCGCGAACTGGCGCGCGCTGGATGCGCTGTCCGGCGCGGCCAGTGCCGGGGCGGCGGTCAAGGCCGATGCCTATGGACTGGGCGCGCGGCGCGCGGCCAGGGTGCTGCACGGGGCAGGTTGCTCTGACTTCTTTGTTGCGCACTGGTCCGAAGC
>PNJT01000074.1 GCA_013822005.1 Novosphingobium sp.
AAGCTGGCGGCCGCCGTGGTTGCTCACCACCATGCCATCGGCCCCCACTGCCACCGCAGCCCGCGCATCCTCGACATCGAGAATGCCCTTGAGCACCAGGTTGCCTTTCCACACCCCGCGCAGCCATTCGATGTCCTTCCAGGTCACCGAGGGATCGAACTGCCCGGCCATCCACTGCATGAAATTGGCGATATTTCCTGACCCTGTTCCGGCGACATATTTGGCCACGGTGCCCAGCCCATGCGGACGCCCGCGCAGACCGACGTCCAGCACCCAACCGGGGTGCAGGGCATAGTCGATCGGCCCGGCGCGCAGCTTGCCCCAGGGGCTCAGCCCGCCGGCCATGCCGTTGCGGATATCGCGGTAGCGGGTCCCGAGCACGGCGAGGTCGATGGTGAAGGCCAGCGTCCGCACGCCCTGATCCCAGGCCCGGGCCAGGATATCCTGCACCACGCCGCGATCTTTCAGCATGTAGAGCTGGAACCAGAACGGCTTGTCAGAGACGGCGCCCACTTCCTCGGGCGCACAAACCCCGACCGTGGTCAGGCAGAACGGGATCCCGGCGGCATCCGCAGCGCGCTTGGCCTGCACTTCGCCGCGCCGCGCGGTCATCCCGCCCATGCCGACCGGCGCCAGCACCAGCGGCATGGCCAGCTTTTCGCCGAACAGCTGGGTCGAGCAGTCCATCTTCGAAGCATCGCGCAGCACCTTCTGGGTCAGCTGAACGGCCTCCCAATCGGCGGTGTTGCGCCGCAGGGTGACTTCGGCCCCGGCCCCGCCGTCGATATAGTCGAACAGGAAGCGCGGCAGCCGCTTTTCCGCCGCATGGCGGAAATCGGCGTAGCTGGCGGGCAGGAGGTTGAGCGAGTCAGCCATAACGCACCCTTCCACGCAAATAGCCCTTCCCCATTGGGGAAGGGTTGGGATGGGGGTTCGACGCGGGCGTGGGAACCCCCACCCCAACCCCTCCCCGACGGGGAGGGGCTTTCGAGATTTGACCTTTGAACCTCACAACAGCGCCTCGATCAGCCTTGGCCCCTTGGCCGCCAGCGCATCGGCCAGCGCCGCGCGGAAGCCTTCGGCGGTATCGACTCGCACTGCCGGCACGCCCATCCCTTCGGAAATCTGCGACCAGTTGATCGCCGGGTTCTTGAGGTCGAGCATCGACAGCGCCTTGGGGCCGGGGTTCTGCACGCCGACCCGCATCAGCTCGATATTGAGGATCGCGTAAGAGCCGTTGTTGAGGATGATCGTGGTGACATCGAGCTGCTCGCGCGCCATCGTCCACAGCGCCTGGTTGGTGTACATCGCCCCGCCATCGCCGTGCAGCGCGATCACCTTGCGGCCCGGGCAGGCCACCGCGCAGCCGACCGCGAGCGGCAGACCCTGGCCAATCGAGCCGCCGGTCAGTTGCAGCCAGTCATGCTTCTTCGCGCCCATGCAGGCCAGCATCGAGGCCCCGCCCTGGGTCGCGCCTTCGTCGGAAACGATGGCGTTTTCGGGCAGCAGCTCGGCCAGAATCGCGCCGAGGTTGGCGCTGTTGAGGCTGCCTTCCTGCGCGGGGAAGCTGGCGGGCTGCTGGATCAGCGCCGGTTCGGCGGGCGCATTCAAAGCAGTTGCCACGCTAGACAGCGCGTGCATCGCATCCTCGCGCAGGCTGGCCAGGCGGACCAGCGTCGCGCCTTCGGGCGAGAGCCAGCTGGGCTTGCCGGGATAGGCGAAGAACGAGACCGGCGGTTCGGTGCCGCAGAACACAACGGTCTTGAACTCGGCCATGAAGGCCTGCGCCTGCTCGCCGAAATAGGGCAGCTTTTCCACCGCGACCCGGCCCACGCCGCGCTGGTGGCGGGTAGCGAAAGTCTCGGCGACCAGACGGCAGCCGGTGGCGGCGGCGATCCGTCCGGCCTCGACCAAGGCCTCCTCGCGCAGCGCCCGTCCGCCCAGGAACAGGCATTTGGGGCCTTCGCCGTCCTTCAGCGCAGCGGCGGCGGCGGCAATGGCTTCGACCGGAGTCTTGGGCGGGGCCGGAACCGCGATTGGAGCAGCGGGGGCCGAGCCTTCAGTCCAGGCATGGTTGGCGGGAACGATCACGGTCGCGACCTTGCCGGGATAGCCTTGCGCCACGGCAAAGGCCTCGGCCCCGGCCTGGGCCAGATCGCGCTCGGACGTGGAGGTCCGCACCCAGTCCGACATTGGCCGGGCGACGCCTTCGGTGTCCGAAGTCAGCGGCGCGTTGAAATGCTTGTGATAGGTCGCGTGCTCACCCACCATGTTGACGATCGGGCTGCCGGCCTTGCGGGCATTGTGCAGGTTGGCGAGGCCATTGCCGAGGCCAGGCCCCAGGTGCAGCAGCGTCACCGCCGGCTTGTCAGCCATCCGGCCATAGCCATCGGCCGCGCCGGTCACCACGCCTTCGAACAGCCCCAGGATTGCCCGCATCCCGTGCTGGCGATCGACCGCGGCGACCAGCTGCATTTCCGACGTGCCGGGATTGGCGAAGCAGACCTCCACTCCGCTGGCGTGCAAGGTTTCGATGAATGCTTCGGCGCCGTTCATGTGGATCAATCCTCCCTGATTTTGCGCAGGCTATCCGCTCTTTTGCGTCACGCGCAAGCGCGAACGACAGCGAAGCGGCAAAGCCGGCGATTGCGAGGCAACTTGACTTTGCTCGCCGCATCGCTTGGACTGACCCATCGGTCGATGATTGATTGTGGATTTGCCGACGTTCCGCTGATTTGCGAGGCACGATGAACCAGCTTTCCTGCGCCAAGGGCACCGACCAGCCGCCGCTGCTGGAGTATACGATCGGCGCGGCGCTGGAACAGGCAGCGACGATGTGGGGCGACAAGCTCGCCCTGGTTTCGCGCCACCAGGGGATCCGCTGGACCTGGGCGCAGCTCAACGCCGAGGTTGACCGGGTGGCCACCGGCCTGCTCCACGAGGGCGTTGTCAAGGGTGACCGCGTCGGGATATGGGCACCCAATTGCGCCGAATGGACCGTGATCCAGTTCGCCACCGCCAGGATCGGCGCGGTGCTGGTGACGATCAACCCGGCCTACCGGGTCAGCGAGGTCGAATATGCGCTGAACAAGGTCGGCTGCTCGGTGCTGGTCACCGCGCCCAGCTTCAAGACCAGCGATTACATCGGCATGCTGCGCAAACTGGGGCCGGACAAGCTGCCCTACGTGCGGCTGATGGTCTCGCTGGGCGATGAACGACACGCAGGCTTCATGCCCTGGGCCGACCTGCGCCGTGAACCGGAACTGGTCCGCCTCGAAGCCATCGCCCGCACGCTGGACCCGGGCGATGCGATCAACATCCAGTTCACCAGCGGCACCACCGGTTTCCCCAAGGGCGCGACGCTGACCCACCGCAACATCCTCAACAACGGACTGATGTGCGGCCGCCAGATCAAGCTGACCCCGCAAGACCGGATCTGCATTCCGGTGCCGCTGTACCATTGCTTCGGCATGGTCCTGGGCAACCTGGCGGCGCTGACCACCGGTGCGGCGATGGTCTATCCGGGCGAAGCCTTTGATCCCAGGGCTGCGCTGGAAGCGGTCCAGGCCGAGGGCTGCACTACGCTCTATGGCGTGCCGACCATGTTCATCGCAGTACTGGGCCAGCCCGATCTGGCGAACTACGACGTTTCGACCCTGCGCACCGGGATCATGGCCGGATCGCCCTGCCCGGTGACCACGATGCGCGCCGTGATCGACAAGCTCAACATGCGTGAGGTGACGATCGCTTACGGGATGACCGAAACCAGCCCGATCACCACCCAGACCGCCACCGACGATCCGCTGGAGGAACGCGTCGGCACGGTCGGGCGGGTCCATCCGCATGCCGAATGCAAGATCGTCGGGCCGGGCGGGGCGACGCTGCCGATTGGCGAGCAGGGCGAATATTGCTCGCGCGGCTATGCGGTGATGCTGGGTTACTGGGACGACAAGGACAAGACCGAGGAGGCGATCGACAAGGACGGCTGGATGCATTCGGGCGACCTCGCGACGATGGACGCGAACGGCTATGTCCGCATCACCGGGCGGATCAAGGACATGATCATTCGCGGCGGTGAGAACATCTACCCGCGCGAGATCGAGGAGTTCCTGCTGACCCACCACGCGATCGGCGATGCCCAGGTGTTCGGCATTTCCGACGCAAAGTACGGCGAGGAAGTCTGCACCTGGGTCATCCCCAAGCCGGGCATGGCGATCACCGCAGAGGACGTGCTGGCGCACTGCCAGGGGCAGATCGCGCAATACAAGGTGCCGCGCCACGTCAAGGTTGTGGAGAGCTTTGTCATGACCGTCACCGGCAAGGCGCAGAAGTTCGAAATGCGCAAGCTGATGGAAGCCGAACTGGGGATTTCGAATGACTGACGCGCGGCCGATCCTCGCCAGCGAGGACGGGGCCGTGGCCCGGATCGTGCTCAATCGCCCGGCGGCGGGCAACAGCCTGTCGATGGCCACGGTTGAGGCACTGCGGGCCGAGTTTGACCGGCTGGCCGCGTGCCAGCACATCAAGGTAATCGTGCTGTCCGGCGCGGGCGGGCGAATCTTCAGCGCCGGGCATGATTTGAACGAGTTCAACAGCCAAGAGGACCTGGACTTCCTGACGCGCGATTTCGCCGGGATCACCGCGCTGATGCAGCAGGTGATGGCCCAGCCGCAAATCGTGGTGGCGAAGGTCGAAGGCGTGGCCACCGCCGCCGGGTGCGAGCTGGTCGCGGCCTGCGACCTGGCGCTGGCGAGCTCCGCGGCGCGCTTTGCCGTGCCGGGAGTCAATATCGGCTTCTGGTGCCACACCCCGCAAGTCGCACTGGCGCGCAACGTGGGGCGCAAGGCAGCGATGATGATGCTGGCGACCGGCAAGCTGTTCCCGGCGGCGCACGCGCTGGCCATCGGGCTGATCAACGAAGTGCACGAACCCGAAGCGCTGGACGCCGCGGTCGATGCGCTCGCCGCAGAGATCGCCGGCAAGGCCGGATCGGTGCTGCGCCGGGGCAAGGCCTCGTTCGCTCGGCAGGCCGCGCTGCCGCTGGCCGAAGCTTATGCCTTTGCCCGCGAACAGGCGCTGGACAATATCGTCGATCCCGACGCCCGCGAAGGGATCGCCGCGTTCCTTGAAAAGCGCCAGCCGGTCTGGCCGGGCGGCTGAGCGCAACGGTCTTGCGAATGACGCGCCGCTCGCTATGGCACCCCGACCAGCGGAGGGCCTTTCGATGCAATATGATGTCGTGATCGTTGGTGCCGGGCAGGGCGGCGCCTATGCCGCGATCCAATTGCGCCAGCAGGGCTTCGAAGGCACGGTCGCGCTGGTCGGGCGTGAAAGCGAGCCGCCCTACGAGCGCCCGCCGCTGTCCAAGGAATACATGCTGGGAGACAAGGAGTGGGAGCGCCTGCTGATCCGCCCGGCGACGTTCTGGGCGGACAAGGGGATCGAGCTGCTGCTCAGCACCGAAGTGACTTCGGTCGCTGCTGAGGCGCGCGAGGTGACCTTGCAGGATGGCCGGACCATCGGCTTTGGCGAGCTGATCTGGGCGACCGGCGGTGATCCGCGTCCGCTGTCATGCCCCGGCGCCGACCTTCAGGGCGTCCATGCCGTGCGCACCCGCGCCGATGCCGATGCGATCCTGGCCGAGCTGGCCGGTGTGGAGCGCGTGGCGATTGTCGGCGGCGGCTATATCGGGCTTGAAGCGGCGGCGGTGCTGCGCAAGCTGGGCAAGGAAGTGACCCTGCTCGAAGTGCTGCCGCGCGTGCTGGCGCGGGTCGCGGGGCCGCAGCTGTCGGAATTCTATGAGAAGGAACACCGCGACCACGGGGTCGATCTGCGCACCAATACCGGCGTGGTCGAAATTCTGGGCGAGGGCACGGTCAGCGGCGTGCGGCTGTCCGATGACAGCGTGGTCCTCTGCCAGCTGGTGATCGTCGGCATCGGGATCATCCCGGCGGTCGGGCCCTTGCTCAGCGCCGGGGCGGCGGGCGGCAACGGGGTCGATGTCGATCAGTACTGCCGCACGATCCTGCCCCATGTCTGGGCGATCGGCGACTGCGCCGCGCATGCCAACAAATTTGCCGATGGCGCAGTGATCCGGCTGGAAAGCGTCCAGAACGCCAACGATATGGCGAACTGCGTGGCCAAGGCAATCACCGGCGATCCGCAGCCCTATGGCGCGACGCCGTGGTTCTGGTCGAACCAGTATGACCTGAAGTTGCAGACGGTCGGGCTGTCCACCGGGCATGATCAGGCCGTGCTGCGCGGCGATCCGGCGACGCGGAGCTTCTCGGTGCTGTACCTGCGCGGCGGCAAGCTGATTGCCTGCGATGCGGTCAGCATGGTCAAGGACTATGTCCAGGCAAGGAAGCTGGTCGAAGAAGGCACCCGGATCGCGCCCGAGGACCTGGCGGATACCAGCAGGCCGTTGAAGGAACTGGATAGGCTTTGATGACCAGTATTTTCGCGCTGTCGTGGCGATGTCGTGGTCAGGCTCGTGCCTTCACTGCATCTTGCTGGCGTGAAATCAGGAGGCTACTTTGCAGATAGATCCAACAAAGCTCGTTGAAGCTCGACTGGCCCGCGCAATGTCGCAAGAAGAAGCGGCCATCGCTAGTGATTTGAGCGCCCGGACCATCCAGCGGATCGAAAGCGGGCAGCCAGCCTCTCTCGAAAGTACTAAAGCGTTACTGACGATCTTTGGCTCGGACATCATCCACGATCCATCCACCTTCGCCAAACCGGTCGAGCGGCGCAGTTGGCTCATGACGTTTGATCGGATTGGCCGCGCCATGGGAATCACTGCGAAATGGAGCTTTGATGCGCTGCGCTTGCTGTTCGTTGCTGTTTTCCTGCTCATTGCATTTGCGAAGCCATTCGTCCCTGACAAGACCGGCCTGTTCGTAACGGGTAACAAATATGTGCTCGGGCTGTTTGTCCCTCGCATTGACGGATCCAGCGAAGTTCTGGGTTACTGGATTATTCCGGTCATGGTCTTGGCAGCGATGGCGCTGCTGATGACCATCGATTGGGTGCGGCGACAAGTATGGTTGCAGTTGGATGCAAGAACGCTTGCCTGATGCAGACTGTTAACTGGCTCGATAACTCGGCAGCGCCAACCCCCGCGCGATCGCCAGTCCGCGCAGGCCGAAGCCCGCCAGTGCCGCCACAGTCCAGGCCAGTTCGCGCGGCAGGTTCAGCGCATGGCCCGCCGCACACAGCGCCGAGGCCAGCGCGGCCGCGGGTGACGTAGATTTCGGGCCGCATGATGATCGAAGGGCGGTTCGCCAGCACATCGCGGATCACTCCGCCGACGCAGCCAGTGATAACGCCCATCAAGACTGCCGGGACAGGTGCGATTCCATAGGCCAAGCGCCTTGGCCGTACCCAGCACCGCATAGGCCGCGAGGCCCAGCGCATCGGCCCAGTCAAGCAATTTGCCTTCCCACCATTTGTGCGGAGTGAACCAGGCCAGCAAGGCGACCCCCAGGCAGACCGGCACCACCCACGGATCGCGCACCGATCCGCCGCCAACCCCGGTGACCAGCGCAAAGAAAGCCATGGTTACAAAGGTCTGCTTGAGCCGTGCGGCCAGCAGCGCTCCGGTCAGCGCGAAGACTGCCGTGCCAGCCAGGTCAAGCACGGCGGGAATCTGGGGCAGGGCGTCCGTCACCGCTTCGCCTTGCGGCGCCGGAACAGCAGCATGCAGCCCAGCACGGTTCCGACCAGGCCCAGCACTGCAGCCAGGATCAGCAAGGGATGCGACGTGTCCTCGCGGGTCTGCGGATCGAGGATATGCAGGCCCCACATGAAATCAAACACCCGCCACCAGCGCGTCCGCACCGCCTCGATCCGGCCGGTCTGCTGGCCGACATAGACCCGGGTTCCATCCTTCAGGGCAATCCGCCACACCGGCGTTTCGCGGCGGAAATCGAACGGCACTTTGTCGGCGGCATAGAAAGTTGCGCTTTCAACTTCGGTGCCGCCGACGATCTGCCGGGCCACCAGCGCGCGGGCGGCAGCTTCGTCCAGCAGCGGCAGTTGCCGGCTATCCTTGTCATAGCGCGCCACGGTTCCATCGAGCAGCTCAGCCTGGATGACCGGCTGATCCCCGTCCATCGCGATCGTCAGGCTCTTGGCCGACTGTGACAGCCGGGGCAGTTCGGGCAGCTGTGCCGGGAGCGGCTTCTCGGCGGCTTCGATCCGAAGATGGTTGCCGCGGACCTGCTCGATCGGCCGCGAGACCATGAACAGCCCGGAAATCATCCAGAGCAGCATCGGTATGGCGATCACCCAGCCCAGCCAGATGTGCCAGCGGGCAAAACGATGCATCAGAGTAAAACGGGCCATCGAAACGCTTTCAGATATGGATCGGCTTGCCGGTAACCCCCATCGCCGCTTCCTTGACCGCTTCCGAGTGCGTCGGATGCGCGTGGCAGGTATAGGCGATGTCCTCGCTGGTCGCGCCGAATTCCATCGCCAGCGCGGCTTCGGCGATCATCGTGCCGGCAACCGAGGCGATGCACCACACGCCCAGGACCTTGTCGGTCTTGGCATCGGCGATGACTTTGACGAAGCCGTCGGGCTCATGGTTGGTCTTGGCGCGGCTGTTGGCCATCATCGGGAACTTGCCGACCTTGATCTCGCCGCGTTCTTTTGCCTGCTCTTCGGTCAAGCCAACGCCCGCGAATTCCGGGTTGGTATAGACCACGCCGGGGATCACGTCGTGATTGACGATCCCGGTCTGCCCGGCGATGTTTTCGGCCACGGCAATGCCCTCATCCTCGGCCTTGTGGGCGAGCATCGGGCCGGGAATGCAATCGCCGATTGCCCAGACGCCGTCCACTTTGGTGCGGAAATCATGGTCGGTTTCGATCTGCCCGCGGGAGTTGAGTTCCAGCCCGATGTTTTCGAGGCCCAGCCCGTCAACATTGGGACGGCGGCCAATCGAAACCAGTACGCAGTCGGCCTCAAGCGTTTCCGCCGCGCCGCCCTTGGCGGGCTCGAGCGTCAGCGTGGCCTTCTTGCCCTTGACGCTCGCGCCGGTCACCTTGGTGCCCAGCTTGAGCTCCATGCCCTGCTTCTTGAAGATCTTCGCCGCTTCCTTGCGTACATCGCCGTCCATGCCGGGCAGCAGCGCGTCGAGGAATTCGACCACGGTGACTTTGGCCCCCAGCCGCCGCCAGACCGAGCCCAGCTCCAGCCCGATCACCCCGCCGCCGATCACCACCATGTGCGCGGGCACCTTGCTCAGCGCCAGCGCGCCGGTGGAATCGACGATGATCCCCTTGTCGTTATCGACCTCAACCCCCGGCAGCGGCGTGACGCTCGACCCGGTGGCGATTACCACGTTCTTGGCAGTGTAAGCCTTGCCTGCCACTTCGACGGTGTGGGCGTCCTTGAACGTGCCGTAGCCCTTGAGCCAATCGACCTTGTTCTTCTTGAACAGGAATTCGATCCCGCCGGTCAGGCCCTTCACGGCATCGGCCTTGTCCGCCTGCAGCGCGGCCAGATCGAGCTCGACCTTGCCGAGCTTCACGCCGTAGCGCGCGAGAGTGCCGTTGGCGGCCTCCTCGTACTTCTCGGAACCGTGCAGCAGCGCCTTCGAAGGAATGCAGCCGACGTTGAGGCAAGTCCCGCCGAGAGTCTCGCGGCCCTCCACGCAGGCCGTCTTCAGCCCCAGCTGCGCCGCCCGGATCGCGCCGACATAGCCGCCGGGTCCGGCACCGATGACGATAAGGTCGTAGTCGTATTCAGCCATGAGATTCTCATTCCTAGTAAATTGCGACTAAAGCGCCACTATTTGTCTCAGTGCACTTGTCAGCAAAGTCCCGAAGTCCAGGCATTCCCTGCATGATGTAGTCAACTTCAACTCCATCCTCCGAGAACAAATAGGAGGAGTAAAGCTGCGTTGCTTCGAACCCTTCCGGGTCAAATCTGCTTGCTAAATCTTCATCTGACAGGTCTTGGAGAGCGGCTGCAAATTCTCGCATTTTTTCGATCGGAATGTAGCGCGCAGGACCGTATCCTGCATCAGAACCTACTTCTTCACCATTGTAATAAAAAATTGCCAGTGGGCCCTCGCTCCCAAACGGTTCTCCAGTCAGCATCATGTTGAGAGCATCCCACGCTCTGTCGAAGTCGATCAAGTCTCCAGCCTCGTGTGCGTCGGTGCTGAAGAAGAAATCTGTGATTGACGCTGGATTGCCACGAACTTCGTCTAGTTGTGCGTCGGTTGCACGCCGGACATAGAGAACCATGCTCATCGGTTATCTCCCTCACAAATCGATCAACAACCGCGTCGGATCCTCGATCGCTTCCTTGATGATCTTCAAAGCCGTAACCGCCTCGCGCCCGTCGATCAGGCGGTGGTCGTAGGAGAGCGCGAGGTACATCATCGGGCGGATCACGATCTGGCCGTCGCGGACGACCGGGCGGTCTTCGATCCGGTGGAGGCCCAGCACGGCGCTCTGCGGGGGGTTGATGATCGGGGTGCTCATCAGCGAGCCGAACACCCCGCCGTTGGAGATGGTGAAAGTCCCGCCGGTCATGTCGGCCATGGTTAGCGCGCCGTCCTTGGCGCGTCTGCCATAGTCGGCGATGGCCTTCTCGATCTGGGCGAAGGACATGTCCTGCACGTCGCGCACCACCGGTACGACGAGGCCATTGGGAGCCGAAACCGCCACCGACATATCGACATAGGGGTGATAGACGATCTCCTGATTGCCTTCTGGGCCCTCGATCCTGGCGTTGACGCTGGGAATGTCCTTGAGCGCCAGGCAGGCAGCCTTGGCGAAGAAGCCCATGAAGCCGAGGCGCACGCCGTGCTTCTTCTCGAACGCATCCTTGTAGGTCGCGCGCGCGGCGATCACCGCGCTCATGTCGCAATCGTTGAAAGTGGTGAGGAGGGCGGCGGTATCCTGCGCTTCCTTGAGCCGCTTGGCGACGGTCTGGCGCAGGCGGGTCATCTTGACGCGTTCCTCGCCGCGCGAGCCGGCCGGGGCGGGCGGCGCGGCAGGTGCTGCGACCGCCGGGGCCGGAGCGGCGCTCTTGGCGGCGGCGGCTGCGACCACGTCTTCCTTGGTGATCCGCCCGTCCTTGCCGCTGCCCTTGATCGCGGAAGGGTCAACCCCGTGCTCCAGCACCGCGCGGCGCACCGCCGGGGAGAGGGTGGCGGCTTCGGCAGGTGCTGCCGCCGGAGCCGGTGCCGGGGCGACCGCCGCAGGGGCAGGAGCAGGGGCCGGGGCAGCAGCGCCCGAACCCGCCTCGATCGTCGCGATCACCGCGCCGACCGCAACGTTGTCGCCGACTTTGGCGATCTGCTGGCCCATCACGCCCGCAACCGGCGCGCCGACCTCGATCGCGACCTTGTCGGTCTCAAGACTGCACACCGGCTCGTCCAGTGCGACGGCCTCGCCCGGCTGCTTGAGCCATTCGCCAATCGTGGCTTCGGCAACGGATTCACCCAGGGTCGGGACTTTGACTTCAGTTGACATCACTATCTTCCAGTCAGGTAACAACAACTCGTCATTGCGAGCGCAGCGAAGCAATCCAGGAGTCGTGTAAACCGCCTCTGGATTGCTTCGCTGCGCTCGCAATGACGAATGAAGGGGGCATCAGGCTTTCTTTCGCCGACGAATTTCACTGCGGACGG
>PNJT01000075.1 GCA_013822005.1 Novosphingobium sp.
GCTGCATCGTGGGTGATCACCACCAGGGTCGCGCCGGTTTCGGCGCGGCGGGCGAACAGCAGGTCCATGATCGCTTCGCCGGTCTTGGCATCGAGGTTGCCGGTCGGCTCGTCGGCAAAGACCAGCGCCGGGCGCGCGGCGAGCGCGCGGGCGATGGCCACGCGCTGCTGCTCGCCGCCCGAAAGCTGCGCCGGATAGTGGCTGAGGCGGTGGCCCAGGCCCACCGCGGTCAGTTCTTCTGCGGCGCGAGTACTGGCATCGGGCAGCCCGGCCAGTTCCAGCGGGGTCATCACATTTTCCAGCGCGGTCATGGTCGGCAGCAAGTGGAAGGCCTGCAGCACCACCCCGATCCGTCCGCGCCGCGCGGTGGCCAGCTGGTCTTCGCCCAGCGCGGTGAAATCCTCACCCGCGACGGTCAAGGCGCCGCCGCTGGCGCGCTCAAGGCCGGAAAGCACCGCCATCAGGCTGCTCTTGCCTGAACCCGAGGGGCCGAGCAGCGCCAGCGTCTGGCCCAGCGGCACGTCGAGGTCGATCCCGCGCAGGATCTCCACCGCGCTGCCGAGCTGGCCAAGAGTTAGGGTAAGGTTTCGGGCCGCGATTGCGGGAAGGGGGCTTGTCACGGCGCGGGGATGCCATAGCTAGAGGGAAAGGCAAGGAGGTTGCGAAATGAAATGGAAACTGCTGGCTGTGGTTACAAGCCCCTTGCTGCTTGTGGGGTGCCAGCAAGAAGCAGCCGCGCCAGCTCAGCCGGACACCAGCAGTGCAGCCGCTGCCGCTCCTGCAGCCGATGAACTGGTCATCCTGGCGCTGGGCGACAGCCTGTTCGCCGGCTACGGCCTCGATCCGGGGCAAAGCTACCCCGCGCATCTGGAAAAGGCGCTGCAGGCCAAAGGGATCAAGGCGCGCGTGGTCAATGCCGGGGTTTCGGGCGATACCACCGCAGGCGGGCTCCAGCGGGTCGATTTCGTGCTCAAAAGCCTGCCCAAGAAGCCCGCGCTCGCCGTGATCAGCCTGGGCGGCAACGATATGCTGCGCGGCCTCTCGCCCGATGAAACGCGCAAGAACCTCGACGCGATCCTGACCAGGTTCAAGGCCGAGGGGGTGCCGGTGCTGCTGCTGGGCATGCTCGCCGCGCCCAACCTGGGGGCGGACTATGCGCAGCGGTTCAATCCGATCTACCCCGCGCTGGCCAAGAAACACGGAGCCACGCTGGTGCCGTTCTTCCTGCAGGCGCTGATCGGCAAACCGGCGCTGTTCCAGGCCGACCGCATTCACCGACACTGGAGGGGATCGACCTGCTGGTGGCCGATACGCTGGATGAGGTTGAGGGGGCTTTGCCTAAACCCGCTGCCTAAACCCGCTCGACCAGTCCCTCGCTGACTCGCCACACCGCCGCTTCCCCGGCAATCGCCTCAAACGGGAGCAGTTCGGTGCCGGTCAGCCAGACCTGGGCAGCTCCGCCTTTCAGCCGCTCGAACAGGGCTTCGCGGCGCAGCGGATCAAGGTGCGCGGCAACTTCGTCGAGCAGCAGCACGCCGGGGCGTTCGGGGCCCAGCAGCGCGGCGTGGGCCAGGGTGATCGCGATCAGCATGGCCTTTTGCTCACCGGTCGAGCATTCGGCGGCGCTCTGGCCCTTCAGGGCCATGGTCACCGCCAGCTCGTCGCGGTGCGGGCCCACCAGAGTGCGCTGGGCGGCGCGGTCGCGGCGGCGGCTGTCTTTCAGCGCGGCGGCAAGGTCCGCTTCGTCCAGCGGTCCGCCGGGCTGGTAGGCCAGCTCGGGCCGGGCGAAGGGAGCGCCGGGCAACGCAGCCAGTTCGACCGCCAGCCGCTCGATCAGCCGAATGCGCGCCTGGGCGACCAAAGCGCCGGCCTCGGCAATCTGGGCCTCGATTGCATCGAGCCACTGCGGGTCAGGCTCGGTGGGCTCGGCCAGCAGGCGATTGCGCTCGCGCAGCGCGCTTTCCAGTCGCGCGGCGTTTTTGGCATGGCCTGGCTCCAGCGCCAGCACCAGCCGATCGAGGAACCGCCGCCGCGCGCCGGCGCCTTCCATGAACAGCCGGTCCATCGCCGGGGTCAGCCAGCCAACGCTCAGCCATTCGCCCAGCCGCACTGCGGGGGCCTCGGCACCGTTGACTTGCACCACCCGCCGCGCCGGGCGTTCGGGCCTGGTGCCGGTGCCCAGCTGCACTCCGCCAGCCAGCTCGGCGCTGACGGCAAAGCCGCTTGCATTGCCCTGGCGCGGAATATCGGTCAGCGCTGCGCGCCGCAGCCCGCGTCCCGGGGCGAGCAGCGACAAGGCTTCAAGCACATTGGTCTTGCCCGCGCCGTTCTCTCCCACCAGCAGGTTGAACGCGCGCGTATCGTCCAGCCGGCTTTCGGCATGGTTGCGAAACTGGGACAGCAGGATGCGGTTCAAGGCCATGGTGCGGCGATAGGTTGCGCGCGCTTTGCTGTCACGCAAAACACCAGTCCCGAAAGTTGGGAAAATTCACCAACTGTTTTGCATTCACCTGGGCGAAAGTTTCCGTTCTTTCGGCAGAAAGTTTGATTTTGCTGGGTTTTTCGAAACTGGCACGGTCCCTGCAATCATTCTGGCATCTGCGGATCACTCCGCGGAACCCAATCTTAACAAGGAAAAAGCCATGACCCACCAGAACACTTTCACCAGCAAGCTTGCTGCCGCCGCTTCGGCTTTCTTCATCTCGCTGGTGCTGATCACCGGCACTGTCACCACCCCCGCGCCGGCCCAGGCCAGCACCGAAGTCGTCGGAGAAGTTGCATGAGCCAGATCAAGCATTCGGAATCGGGCATGACCGCCCGCACCGGTTTCCGCCTCGACAAAGTCAACGGCAAGTTCATGGGCGTCTGCTCAGGCATCGCCAACACCTTCGGCTGGGACGTTACCCTGGTCCGCTTCGGCTTCGCGCTCGGCACGATCTTCGGGTTCGGCTCGCTGCTGATCATCTACCTCGCAATCGGCCTCATCGCCGATTGAGCCAGATCGCGGTGAGGCCCCGCTCCAGGTGAGCGGGGCCTAAACCGCCTCGGCCTTGGCGAACGGCGAGAAATCGGTGCCCTGGTCGAACACTTCCACCCCCTCGCGGGCCTTGAGCCAGCCGACCACCGCATAGGTCGCCGGGGTGAGCAGAACCTCCCACAGCACTTTCAGCCCCCAGTTGACGACCATCACGGTCAGGACCTGCTCGGTGCTCCAGATCCCCAGGAAAGCGATCGGATAGAAGATCGCGCTGTCAACGGCCTGGCCGAACACCGTCGAACCAATAGTGCGGCTCCACAGATGTTTGCCTTGGGTGAGGATCTTCATCTTGGCGAGCACGAAGCTGTTGACGAATTCGCCGGCCCAGAAGGCGATCACCGATGCGGCGACGATCCGCCAGGTGCTGCCGAAAACGCTTTCATAGGCCGCCTGTCCGTCCCAGCCCGCGGCCGGAGGCAGCGCGACCACCACCCAGCTCATGAAAGCCATGAACAGCAGCGCCGCAAAGCCCGCCCAGACGCAGCGGCGAGCGTTGGCATAGCCGTAGACCTCGGTCAGAATGTCGCCGATCACATAGCTGATCGGGAAGAACATGATCCCCGCGCCAAAAGTAAAGCCGCCCAGCGTCGCCAGCTTGGCCGCCCCGATCAGGTTCGACAGCAGCAGGATCGCGACAAAGGCCGCCATCACATAGTCGAAATAGCGAAAGTGGCGGCGGGCGCCCGCGGTGCCGTCGATTGGGGTCAGATGCTTGTCCATGGCCCTCACGCTAACCGGGTTTGCAAGCCCTGCAAAGCCTGCCTATGAGGAGCCCGGCTGCGCGCCCGTAGCTCATCTGGATAGAGCGCGAGACTTCTAATCTTGAGGTAGCAGGTTCGAGTCCTGCCGGGCGCGCCAGCAAACCCTTCAGGTGTGATCCCCATCACGGCGTCCGACCGGGCAAGCGTGCACTGTGGTGATGCGACCCGACCCGGTTGTCTTGGCATCCGGGCAACTTGCCCTCGTGCCGCCCGGCGGCGCGAGGGCCTTTCGGGCTACCCTCGCGCCGCGCTTTCCAGAATTTCACCATCGACTGGATAGCCCGCATCCGCCGGGATCAGCAGCCACGGCTGGCCATCGCGCAGTTCCATGAATGGGGTGATCATTTGCGAGGGGAAGATGGCGACATGGGCCAGCGCATCGGCATAGGAAGCGAACTGGGCCAGCCGTTCCAGATTGCGGCGGGTCGGGAAGATCACCTTGATCTCGCCGCGTTCGGCCAGGTCGAGCGCTCCGGCGGCACTGGCCCAGAACAGGTGGGTGTTCTCGGTATCGTCAACCTGCAGCTCGACCGCGCCGGTGCCAAGGTCGGCCAGGTAGAAGCGGGTGTCGAAGACCCTGATCTCGCGGTGCTTGGGCCGCCAGCGCGAGAACGGGACCAGCGCATCAAGATCGAGCGTCCAGCCCAGCGCATCGAGCGCCGGGGCCAGTTCGCCGGTCTGGAGCACCAGGTCGCGCGCGCGCCGCGCCGTGGTGAGGTCAGGCTGCTGGTGGATGCCCACCACCAGCCCGGTTTCCTCCAGCGTTTCGCGCACCGCCGCGATCCGCGCGGCCAGTTCGTCCACTGCTTCCGCGTCGCTGGCGCCAAGCTTGACAGCCAGGGCCCGGTCGGCATCGTCAACCCGCCCGCCCGGAAACACCGCCGCGCCGCCGGCAAAGCGCATTTCCCTGGCACGCTGGACCATCAGGATCTCGGGCGGGCCACGGTCTGCGGCATGGCGAAAGATCACCAGCGTCGCGGCCGGGGTGGCGGGCGGCATTTCGCCTTCGGGGTCGAACATGTCTTTGAGGTCCATAGCGCCGCACCCTGCCTTGCCAGGGCAGCTTTGCCAAGGGGCCTGCGAAGCGGCCAAAACTGTCGGATCGTTTTACAACCGGCTGATGGTGAACAGGGCTTTCATGAATTAAGTGCTTGATTTTACCATTCCGATGCAAGTTGGCACGGCCCATGCATAGTACCGGATACCCCCAAAGCAGTCTCGAATGAGGCGGGGCCGCCCCCTGGTCTCCGCGGTCCCGCCTCCCCGAGAACTTCTTTCCCGGAACTGCGAAGAACCGCTCGTTAGGTCAACAACATCCTAACCGCCGCGAAAGTGTTTCTTCATCGCTTCAGACTATGTTCTCTGCGCTTGCCAGCCGTGTCTGGCAGGCCTCTGGAATAGCGGGGGATTTTCTTGAACCTGTTGGCTGACAGCAACCGCGACTGGCGCCGGGCGAGGCTGTTTGGCCCGATCCTGGCCATGACCTTTGGCGGTCTGGCCTTGCTGGTGGTGCTTTCCAACTTCCTGGTGCAGCGCTTTGACATTGTCGCCGCCGAACAGGAGCAGGTGCTGGTCGAGCACGGTTTTGCCCGTCAGCTGAGCGAACTCAACGCCGTGGTTGCCACCCAGGTCGATTGGGACGATGCCATTGCCGCGCTCGATCACAAGTTCGATGCCGAATGGGTCGATTTCAACGTCGGAAATTACCTCTATACTTTCAATGGCTTCTCGCACACCTTCGTGCTCGATCGCGATGAACGGATGCTCTATGCCGCGGTCAAGGGCGAGCGCAGGGCGCTGGGCGAATTCGCCAAGTTCGAGACTGTCGCCCGCCGCCTGATCCCGACAATTCGCCGGGCCGAAGTGGCGCGTGGCCCGATCCGGCCGCGTCCGGGCAAGAACAACATCGTGATCCCGCCAATCCAGAAAAACGCCATCGTGCAAATGGAGGGCACGACCTACATCGTCACCGCCACGCTGGTTCAGCCCGATTTCGGCAAGATCCTGCCCAAGGGGCCGCGCGCACCGATCGTGATTACCGCCAAGCCGGTCGATGCAGCGATGCTGGGGGCCTTTTCGGGCCGCTATCTGCTCGACAACCTGCTGCTGCTGGATCCGACCATCTTGCTCGAAGGCCGCCAGCAGATTGTGCTGCGCAACCTCGATGGCACGGGACTGGCCGCACTTTCGTGGGAGCCCCGCCAGCCCGGGACCGCGCTACGCCGCCAGCTGCAATGGCCGCTGCTGGGCGGGATCGTGATGCTTGGTTTTCTGGCGCTGCTGGTCACCCGCCGGGGCAAGGCAATCGTCAACGAACTGATCACCAGCGAAACCCGCGCGCGGCATCTGGCCTATCATGATCAGCTGACCCAGCTGCCCAACCGCGCGCTGCTGTTCGAACGGCTACGCGCCCTGCTTGCCGCGCGCAGGGTCGGCGGCAGCAAGCTGGCAGTGATCTGCGTCGATCTGGACCGGTTCAAGGAAGTCAACGACACGCTGGGCCATCATGCCGGCGACGAACTGATCCAGACCGTCGCCGCGCGGCTGCGCGAAACCTGCGGCGATGCGGCACTGATCGCGCGGCTGGGCGGCGACGAGTTTGTGGTCCTGCTGGAATTTGCCGAGGACGCACAGGTCCGGGGCCTCAGCGAGCGCATCCTGGTCGCGGTTGCCGAGCGGATCGAGAGTGAGTTTGGCTGGCTGGAAGTGGGCTGTTCGCTGGGCGTGGCGGTGATCGATCATCCCGGGGTCGAGCCGACCGAGGCACTGCGCTGGGCCGACGTGGCAATGTACCGTTCGAAGGATGGCGGGCGCAGCCGCGTGACTTTCTTCGAGCCCGAGATGGACGATGCCTTGCGCGCGCGCCGCTCGCTTGAAGCAGACCTGCGCGCGGCGCTGGGCGATGGCTCGCTGCGGATGGTCTACCAACCGCAGGTCGATCGTAACGGCCAGATCACCGCGGTCGAAGCCCTGCTGCGCTGGGATCATCCCCGCCGCGGCGCGATTCCGCCGGGGATCTTTGTGCCGCTGGCCGAAGAAACCGGACTGATCCTGCCGCTGGGCGAATTCGTGCTGCGGCGGGTCTTCACCGAAACCGCGGGCTGGAGTGACCTGAGGGTCGGGATCAATGTCTCAGCGATGCAGCTGCGCTCGCAGGGCTTTGCCGCAGTGGTCACCCGGCAGGCAGCGCAGGCCGGGATCGATCCCACCCGCTACGAGATCGAGCTGACCGAAACCGCGCTGCTGGGCGACGATCCGGTAACCGCCAGCAATGTCGAAGCGCTCAAGCGGCTGGGCTTTTCAATCGCGCTCGACGATTTCGGGACCGGCTATTCGAGCCTGTCGGTGCTGCAGCGCTTCTCGGTCAACCGGATCAAGATCGACCGCTCGTTCGTTTGCGCGCTTGATGACAGCGGCGAGGGCGAGGCGCTGGTCGATGCCATGGTCAAGCTGGCCCGCAGCCTCAACCTCAGCGTGATCGCCGAAGGGGTTGAGACCGAAGACCAGCGCAAGCGGTTGATGGCTTGCGGGTGCCGTGAATTCCAGGGCTACCTGACCGGCATGCCGCAAGGCGCGGATTCGATTGCCGCCCTGGCTGGCTATGCTGCCAGCGAACAGGTCAGGAAGCAGGGGTAAGCCCGTTTTCGGCCATCAGCTGCTGCAATTCGCCAGCCTGATACATTTCCATCATGATATCGCTGCCGCCCACGAATTCGCCCTTCACATAGAGCTGCGGAATCGTCGGCCAGTCCGAATAGGCCTTGATCCCCTGGCGCACTTCCATGTCCTGCAGCACATCGACGCTGTCATAGGCAACGCCCAGGTGATCGAGGATCGCCACCGCCTTGCTGGAAAAGCCGCACTGCGGGAACAGCGGAGTGCCTTTCATGAACAGCACAACGTCGTTGGCCTGGACGATTTCGGCGATGCGGGCATTGGTATCGGACATGGAATTCTCCTCGCCGTGTCAGTTGGGCCAGCTTTTACTTGGGTATACCGGTGGTCAGTTGCAAGGCATGGAGCGCGCCGCCCATGTCTTCGCCAATCGCGGCATAGACCAGCTTGTGCTGGGCCACCCGCGGCTTGCCAACGAAAGCGGCGGAAACGACGTGCGCGGCCCAGTGATTGTCATCGCCGGCCAGATCGGTCAGCGTGACTTCGGCATCGGGCAGTGCGGCCTTGATCCGGGCGACAATTTCCGCCCCTGCCATGGCCACGGGATCAGGCCTCGCCCATCAGCGCGCGTTTGGCCTCGACCGCCTTGGCCTCGAGCGCGGCGCGGACATCGGCTTCGCTGACATCGAGCCCGGCCGAAACCAGATCGCCCAGCACCTTGCGGATCACGTCTTCGTCGCCCGATTCCTCGAAATCGGCCTGGACCACGCTCTTGGCATAGCCTTCGGCTTCGACTGCGGAGAGGCCCATCTGTTCTGCCGCCCACTGGCCCAGCAGCCGGTTGCGGCGGGCATGGATGCGGAAATGCATTTCCTCGTCGCGCGCAAACTTCGATTCTTCGGCGCGTTCGCGATCATTGAAGTCGGTCATTGGATCTCCTGACAGCTCTTGCTTGACGGTCCGCTCAGCCCGGCTTGGCGGCCGGAGGCGGGACCTGGTAGGCATCGTGGCAGCCCTTGCACGACAGGCCCGTGCTGGCAAGCGCGGCATCGAAGGCGGCCTTGTCTTCGGCGGCGGCGGCAGCGGCCAGCGCCTTGGTGGCCTTGACAAAGTCAGCCGCCTTGGCCTCGAACCCAGCACGGTCGGTCCAGACGGTGGGCTTGGCGCGGCTGGGCAGGCTTTTGGTGTTTTCCGAGAACAGCGCCGGGGCGACGCTGGCGAACTTGGCCAGACCACTGGCCGGGAAAGCCAGGGTCTTGAGCGGCGCACCGTTGTTGCTGGCGTTCTTGAGCAGGATCAGCGTGGCAGCGGCCATGTCCATCCCGGCCTGGCGGGTGGTCACCAGTTCCTGCGGGCTGGGCGCGGTGGGGCGCGGGGCGGGCTTGGCATAGAGCGCGTAACCCGAAGCGAGCAGGGCGCCCGCAAGTGCCAGACGTGCAGTCTCCATGGCTAGTCTCCCATCGTTACGACGACTTTGCCGATCGCCTTGCGGTCTGCCAGCATCTGGATCGCCTCGCCCCCGCGCTCGAGCGGGAACGTGGCGGAGATGCGCGGGTTGATCTTGTGCTCTTTCAGCAGCTCGAACAGTTTGGCGATATGCGCTGCATTGGCCTGGGGTTCGCGCGCGGCGAATGCGCCCCAGAATACGCCAGCCACGTCGCAGCTTTTGAGCAGCGTCAGGTTGAGCGGCAGGCGGGCGATCCCGGCGGTAAAGCCGACCACGCAGAACCGGCCTTCCCAGGCGATCGAACGCACCGCGGGTTCGGAATAGTCGCCGCCGATAATGTCATAGACCACATTGGCGCCGCCCGGTCCGCAAGCGGCCTTGAAGGCCTCGGCCAGCGCCTTGGACTGATCCTTGTCAAGCGGCGCACGGGGATAGACCACCACTTCGTCGGCCCCGGCCGCGCGCACGGCTTCGGCCTTTTCCTCGCTGGAAACCGCGGCCACCACGCGCGCGCCATAGGCTTTGCCCAATTCTACCGCCGAAAGCCCGACCCCGCCGGCCGCGCCGAGCACCAGCAGGGTATCGCCCGCCTTCAGCTTTCCGCGATCAAGCAGACCGTGCATGTTGGTGCCATAGGTCAGGATCAGCGCCGCGCCGGTTTCAAAGCTGACCCCTTCGGGCAGCGGCCAGAGCCGCGCGGCATCGACAAGGATCTCTTCCGACAGTGCGCCGTGCCCGGTGCTGGCGATCACCCGGTCGCCCACATTCCATTCGGTCACGTCGATACCCACGGCATCGACAATCCCCGAAGCTTCGCCGCCCGGCGCAAAGGGGCGCTCGGGCTTGAACTGGTACATGTCCTGGATGATCAGCACGTCGGGGAAGTTGATCGAGCAGGCCTTGACCTTGAGCCGGACCTGGCCGGGGCCGGGGACCGGGCTTTCCAGTTCGTCCAGCGTCAGGGTTTCAGGTCCGCCAACCGCGTGGCTGCGCAATGCCTTCATGCTGCAATTACTCCCTTGGACAGCCAGGGCAGCTCGGCCCGGGCCTTGTTTTCGTAACTTGTGATCGCCGTGTCGCGGGCCATGGTCAGCCCCACTTCGTCGAGCCCTTCGAGCAGGCAGTGCTTGCGGAAGGGGTCGATCTCAAACGGGAAGCGGTCCTGAAACGGCGTGGTGACGACCTGGTTCTCCAGATCGATATGGACCGGATCGGTGCTGGCCACTTCCATCAGCCGGTCGATGGCGTGCTGGGGGAGGACTACGGTGAGGATGCCGTTCTTGAAGGCATTGCCCGAAAAGATATCGGAAAAGCTGGGCGCGATCACCGCCTTGACGCCAAGGTCGAGCAAGGCCCAGGCGGCATGCTCGCGGCTGGACCCGCAGCCAAAATTATCGCCCGCGATCAGGATCGGCGAGCCTTTGAATTCCGCGCTGTCGAACAGGTTGGCGGGATCCTTGCGCAGCGTCTCAAACGCGCCCTTGCCAAGGCCGTCGCGGGTGATCGTCTTGAGCCAGTGCGAAGGAATGATCACGTCGGTATCGACATTCTTCGCGCCGAACGGGATCGCCCGGCCGTCAAGCTGGCGAAAGGCCTCCATCAATCGGTTTCCGGCGCGTCGTTCGGCTTGGGGGCCTTGGCGGCCTTCTCGGCGCGTTCCTTGCGCCGCGAATTGTAGAGCAGCGCGGCGGCAAGCGCAGCCGAACCAATCGCAGCGCCAGCCAGCGCGGCCTTGCCGGTCCAGTTGGTCTTTTCGCCCTTGTCGGGTTGTTCGGGCCTCGCGCCAGAGGCGCGTTCATCGCTATCGTCGGTCATGATGGTGACTCTATGTAGACTGGCCGGGGCTCTTTCAAGGGCGGGTTTCGAGAAATGGTGCTGGCGGAGCGGCGAGCGAACGCAAAACAAACAAGTGAAACGCCGGGTTTGGTTCTGAAACAAGGGTTTGCGTTGAAACGGTGTGACCCTTGGTTTGAGCGGGCGTTGTTTGGGGGAGGGCTAACTTCATGCCCAAAGGAATCGCACAATTGGCCGATGTAGGACAGCGGCGATTCAGCCTAGCCAGTCCTCGCAACGCAGGCCCTCGATGCGGGTAAATTCCTTGAGATTGCAGGTTATCAGCGGCGCGCCAAGGCTTCTGGCATGACCAGCGATCAAGAGATCGTTGGGGCCAATGACATTGCGCTTGTTCAGAAGGTCGGCCTTGATTTCAGCTGCATGCAATGCGGCCTCGGAATCGAAGTCCAAAACGGTCACACCGGGCAGAAAAGCCTGCAGCTCTTCCAGATGCCGTTCAGGCGCATAAGAGCGCAGCACGCCAACGTGCAATTCATGAAGCACTACTGTAGAGATGGCCAGCTTGCCGCTCGCGGCCTGGAATCTCTCTCTCGCACCCGCTGGTTTGTCGCGGATGATCTGGATGCACAGGTTGGTGTCGAGCATCGCCTCAACGGTCAAAGCTCTCACGCTCCTCATACTCGCCTTGCGGCGCACGTTCCGGAAAATCAGTGCAGGGCGGGCGATCGAAGAAATCGTCCCAGAAGCTGTTCTTGGGACTGATTACCAGCGAGCGACCCTGGCGCCGGAACACCACTTCCTTGACGTCGTCAGGAAAGGCTAGGTCCTTCGGAATCCGCACGGCCTGACTGCGGTTCAACCTGAACAGCGCGGCCGTGGCTCGGGCGATCTTGCTGTGCATGTTCATAGTGAGAACATGTCAGACAGGGTGGGATATGTCAATGGGATATGTTGCTAAACCGCCAATTCGC
>PNJT01000076.1 GCA_013822005.1 Novosphingobium sp.
AAGACGATTACAGGGTTGCCATAGTCACACCCCGGCCTTCTGCTCGCTTTCCCACACGGTCAGATAGCGGGCTTTCAGCGTGAGCTTGTCAACCTTTTCGGTGCCGAGGCGCGGCAGGGTTTCGTGTTCCTGCCACAGCCGGACCGGCACCTTGAACGGCGCGATCCGTTCGAGCAGGTAGGCGCGCAGGGCTTCTTCGCTGAGCGATGCGCCGTCCTTGGTAAGGTAGACCCCGGTGGGCAGCTCGCCGAACTTCTCGTCCGCCATGCCAAAGACGCTGGCTTCGGCCACATCGGGGTGGGCATAGATCGCCTCTTCCACTTCGATGCAGCTGATATTTTCGCCGCCGCGAATGATGATGTCCTTCTTGCGGTCGACAATGAACAGGTAGCCGTCTTCGTCGAGGTAACCCAGGTCGCCGGTGCGGAAGAAGCCGTCGGGCATGATCGCCTGGCGGGTCGCTTCGCTGTTATTCCAATAGCCGTTGAAGTTACAGATCGAGCGGATCGAAACCTCGCCGGTCTGGCCGGTGGGGAGTACCTGGCCGTCATCGTCCAGGATTCCCACTTCAACCAGCGGTTTGCTCGCGGTGCCGGTCGATCCGGGTTTGGCCAGGTAATTCTCGTTGAGGTTGCCGCAGCCGACCGCGTTGGTTTCGGTCAGGCCATAGCCCAACAGCGGGAAGGCATGGGGCAGCGCCGCCTTGATCTTGTGGACGTGATCGACCGGGCGCGGCGCGCCGCCGGCGGCAAAAGCGGTGCAGCTCGACATATCGTACTTGTCGCGGTTGGGGTGCGTCGCGATCTCGAAGCTCATCAAGGGCACACCGACGAAATAGGTGACCTTTTCGGCCTCGATCAGCCGCATCGCCTCTTCGGCGTTCCACTTGGGCATCAAGACCAGCTTGCGACCGATCACGAAGCTTTGCAGGAACACCGGCACTTCGCCGGTGACGTGGAACAGCGGCACGTTGACCAGCGTGCAAGGCTGCACAGTCGGCGCCTCGCCTTTGTCGATCATATGGGTAAGGACCATCAGCGTCTGGGCGACAAAGGAAAACACCCCCTGCGTCACCGCGCGGTGATCGGACCAGGCACCTTTCGACTGGCCGGTCGAGCCCGAGGTGTAGAGGATCGTCGCCAGGTCATCGCCGGTCAGCTCGGGCAATGGCGTATCCGCGCCGCCGCCATGCGCCAGCAACGAGGCGAGGCCTTCGCGCCACGGCTTGTCATGTTCGAACACCACCACTTTGGTTGTGACATCGAGTTCGGCGATCCGCGCGGCGCGCTGGGCGTCAGCCAGCACGATGGTGCAGCCGGTCAGCTCGATCCCGGCGGCCATTTCCTCGCCGCTCCACCAGCCGTTGAGCAGGGCCGCGCAGCCGCCGGCCATCAGCACGCCCATGTAGGCAACGATCCAGTTGGTCGAATTGCGCGCGGCGATCCCGATCCGGTCGCCCTTCTTGACGCCGTGCCCCTGAACCAGCCCGCCCGCCACTTCGCGTGCAGCAGCATAGACCCCGGCAAAGGTAGTGCGGGTGTCGCCATCGACCAGGAACTCGGCCTCGCCGTGCTGGGCGCAGAAATGCGCGAACAGGGCGGGCAGCGTGGGCGGCGCATTCCCCAGCATCGGCAGCTCGCGCCCGAACCGTTCAAAGGGGACCGTTTCAAGCATTGCGCCGGGGGCCGTCAGGCGTCCCACTACGTCGCTGAGGGCAGTATCGAGTTCGGTGGCCATGCGGCATCCTTTGTGTCTGAAACCGCAGGCACGCCCCTCTCGCGGCTGCGATTGTGTTCCCAATGTTCACCGGCGGGTTTGTTTCCCGCCGCGCTCTGTGCCAGATAGCGCGCAACCACCGGGTGTGTAACACCATCTGTCCACTGCTTGCTTAAGGGGTTAGCCGCTTGCTGTCACTATTACAGGATCATCTGGCACTGGCCACTCTCGCCGCGGCCGCGGCCGATGTGCCGATCCAGTTCACCGACCTGGGGCTGAAGCGTTACCTGTTCCAGATCGGCTCGTTCGAACTGCGCTGGTACAGCCTGGCTTACCTGGCGGGGATTCTGCTGTCCTACTGGCATGTCTCGAAGACGCTGAAAGAACCCGGCGCACCCTTGGCCCAGCGCCATGTCGATGACCTGTTCTTCTATTGCACGCTGGGGGTGATCCTGGGCGGGCGGCTGGGCTATGCGACGTTCTACACCGGCGGCGACACCGGCATTCCCAGCCTGTGGGGCGAGCCGGGCGAGCTGATCAAGCTGTGGAACGGGGGCATGAGCTTCCACGGCGGGCTGGTCGGGGTGGTGATCGCGATCGCCTGGGTCGGCTGGCGCAACAAGCTGAGCTTCCTGCGCGTCTGCGACTATATCGCGGTGACCGTGCCGTTCGGTATGCTGTTCGGCCGTCTGGCCAATTTCGTCAACGGCGAGCTGTGGGGCCGCGAGGCTCCCGGCGTGGCCTGGGCGATGGTCTTTCCCGACGATCCCTTGCAGATCGGGCGCCACCCCAGCCAGCTTTACCAGGCGGGGCTGGAAGGACTGTTGCTGGCAATTGTCATGCTGTGGCTGTTCTGGAAGACCCGCGCGCGCTGGAAGCCGGGCCTGCTGGTCGGGGTCTTTGCCCTGGGGATGGGAATCGCGCGCTTCGTGGCCGAATACTACCGCGAGCCCGACGCCCAGCTGGCCGAATTCGCCGCGCGCACCGGGCTGTCGATGGGCCAGTGGCTGACCGTGCCGCTGATGGTGGCCGGGCTGTTCTTCCTGATCCGCGCCTTGCGCCGCCCGGAACTGAACAGCCAGGCCCCCAACTCTGAATGAGCGAGACCCCGGATTCCGAACCGCTGGGGGCGATTTTCCGGCGGCTGATCGCCAATACCGGGCCGATCAGCCTGGCGCACTACATGGGCGAGGCGAACGCGCGCTACTATTCGGCCAAGGACCCCTTGGGCACGGCCGGCGATTTTGTCACCGCGCCCGAGATCAGCCAGATGTTCGGCGAGCTGATCGGGCTGTGGCTGGCCGACATGTGGATCAATGCCGGCCGCGAAGAGCCAATCCATTACGTTGAGCTGGGACCGGGCCGCGGCACCCTGGCGGCCGATGCACTGCGGGCGATGAAACGCTATGGCCTCGAACCGGGGGTCCATTTCGTCGAGGGTTCGACCGCGCTGAAAGACATCCAGCTGGAGACCGTCCCGGGCGCACAGTGGCACCACGATCTTTCGACCATTCCGCCCTATGGCCCGGTGCTGCTGGTCGCCAACGAGTTCCTCGATGCCCTGCCGGTGCGCCAGCTGGTGATGACCCCCGAGGGCTGGCGCGAGCGGATGGTCGTTCCCGAAGGCGAGAAATTCGTCTGTGTCGCGGGCAGCCAGCCGATGGAAGCCGCCGTGCCCGAGGCACGCCGACAGGCGGAAGTGGGCACGATCATCGAGACCTGCCCCGCCGCCGCCGCCACCGTCTATGAAGTGGCCGGACGGCTGGTCGAACAGGGCGGCGCGGCGCTGTTTATCGACTATGGCCACGACCAGCTCCGCGATGGATCCAGCCTGCAGGCCGTGCGCAGCCACCTCAAGGTCGATCCTTTCATCAACCCCGGCGAGGCCGACCTCACCGCCCACGTCGATTTCGCCACCCTGGTCCCGATCGCCCAGTCGCGCGGGTGCAAGTGGCTGGGCACCGTGCCGCAGGGCCGGTTCCTGCGAAACCTGGGCATCGACGCCCGCGCCCAGGCGCTTGCCCAGACCGCTCCCCAGCACGGCCCGGCCATCGAGGCCGCCAAGGAGCGGTTGGTCGGCGAAGGGCAAATGGGGCTGCTTTTCAAGGTAATGGGACTGGCCTGCCCCGGCTGGCCGGGCGGCGCGGGGTTTTGAGCGGAGCAAGCGGGATGGATGACGAACCGAGCTTGCTGCTGACCCCAAGGGAACGCGATGCACTGGCACGGAACCCCGAGGCTGAACTTAGGAAACATGGTTCCGCCAAGTCCGCCAGAACCCGTCCTCATGGGTCAGGACCACTGCACCTTGGTATTGGCACTGCCGCAGCGGCGCTACTTTGCTGAATCCGACAAATGTTGCGGACGGGGAAAGGGCGGCGCTTTTGGGGAAAGCGCCGCCCTTTCGGTTTGGCCCGGCGGGGACTGGGGGAGCCGGGCCGCGGGGTCAGTCGTGTTCGAACCCCAGCAAGTCGCCGGGCTGGCAGTCCAGCTCGCGGCAGATCGCCTCCAGCGTGGAAAAGCGCACCGCCTTGGCCTTGCCGGTCTTGAGGATCGAAAGGTTGGCGAGAGTGATATCGACCCGTTCGGCCAGCTCGGTCAGGGTCATCCGCCGGGCGTGGAGCAGGTCGTCGAGCTTGACGGAGATTGGCATCACACGGTTCCTTCCAGCTCTTCGCGCATCTCGGCGCCGCGTTTGAACACCCGGGCAAGGATGAACAGGATCAGGGTGAGGAGAATTCCGGTCGGATCGACTTCGAAGCCAATGTCGGTAAATTCTCCAACCTTCTCGAGGAACGGTTTGAACCATTTTGACAGCCCGGCCAGCGCCAGCGCAACACCGTGGCCGCCTACCGAGATCCAGCCCATCAGGGCCAGGCGCCGAGCATTCTCGGCGTGGAATGGATCGCCCGCTTTGACCGAATCGATGATCCGGCCGAGCTGCTCGAAGAATTTATAGGCCAGCGATAGCAGCACAATGACTAGCGCCATGGCAACGATCAGAAAGGCGAAGGCCATATTCGGCGCACCGGCCTCGGCCAGCTTGGCCAGAACTTCGGCGCGCTCGACGCTGACCACCGCGCCGATCCCGATCCCGATCATAACCATGGCGAAGATTACCATGATCATCAGCAGGACGACGATGACCTTGGCTGCGCCGAGCAACGGGTCTTTGGTTGAACTGTTCATGGGGTGTGGTTCCTTGGATAAGCCGGGATCAGGCCAGCTGCTGGGTGGGGGCAGCGGCCTGGGTCGTGGCGAGCGTCGGCACCCACAGAGCCATGAACATCACGGCGGCGAGCAGCAGGGCGAAAGGGCGGTTGGTCTTGGTCATTTGTTGAACTCCGATATGGCTGATATCGACATTCAATAAGGCGAGTCGGGCATATTGTCAATCGACAATATTGTTTTTCGATATGCTACGTATCGTTTAGCGAAAATCGAAGTGATTCTAGGTTTTGAAGCCAGTGCTGCCGGAACATGATGTGAACAAAGCCCTTGCGCCCAACGAAGTTCACGGGAATATATCGTCCTGGGCTGGCCGGATGCAAAGGTGTCGGCTAGCGGGTTTGTTCAGTGTCGAGGGATCCATGAGGACGTTTGTTTCACTCTTTTCCGGTGCAGGAGGTTTGGACCTGGGCCTTGAATTGGCTGGATGGGATTGCCTCTTCGCCACCGACAACGAGCCGAACGCCATTGCGACGCTTGAGGCTAATCGCGGCTTTCAACTAGGCCAAGGCCGGACATTCCTGGATCAAGCACAGGTGATGCTTGCTGACATTAAGCGAATTGCCGGTCCAGATATCCTTTCCCGCCTCGGTCTCAGGAAAGGCGATGTTCCGCTGCTAGCTGGCGGGCCACCTTGCCAATCTTGGAGCAGCGGCGGCCTGCAATTGGGCTTCGATGATCCACGCGGCCAGCTAGTAGGTCAGTATTTGCGGATTGCGTCCGCACTTGAGCCGCGCTGGTTGGTTTTCGAAAACGTTCGGGGGCTTTTGACAGCTCGGGGTCGAGACGACGTGCCCGGAAGTGCGTTGGCAGCAATTAGAGGTCAGCTTTTCGAGCTTGGCTGGCAGTCGAAAGTGGCGTTGCTCAACGCCGCTGATTTTGGAATTTCGCAACGTCGCGTTCGCTTGATTCTGCTGGGCTATCGAGATGGAGACGAACCCGACTTTCCGGTGTCTTCACACAGCGAGGGCGGACAAGCAGGTCGCAAGGGCTGGTTGAGTCTTCGTGCATGCCTTGAATCGATCGAACCGGTTGCCGATTTTGAAATCCTCAGGCCAAGCGGCAAGCTGGCCGAGGACTTGAAGGGCATCCGACCCGGAAGCGGGGTCAAGAGTCCGGGCAAGCGCGAGGCCACTCGTCCTGGCGGCCATTGGGGATACAAACAAGGCGCTTTCGTTGCCGATCTCGACCGGCCGGCGCGAACCGTGACTGCGAGTTCGCAACAGGACTGGATTATCGATCCAGAACGAGGCTTGCGACGCCTTTGCCCAAGGGAATGCGCTGCAGTTCAGTCCTTCCCGGCAGATTGGCGATTCGCCGGCAATATGGCTGCTCAGTATCGTTTGATTGGCAACGCCGTGCCACCTGAGTTGGGCCGGGTTCTTGGAGAAACGCTCGAGCTAGCCGCCGCTCGTCAAACGGCTGCAAAGGTCAAGCCGACCACTCTCAACCCGCTACCCGAAGCATTGCAGTCCGCGATCTCCTATACGATGCGCGAAGAGCACCGGAACGGACCATCTCGGCGTGCCGCTGAAGTACGGCGGATGCCGCGCAAGGTTGCTGTCGGTTGACAGGTCCACTCTCTCTTCGCGCTTATCACGTGACTCAAGCCCGCTTGGCGCGAGAGAGCTATGTCGCGAGCCTCACATCCCCAGATGCCCAAGAAGATTGGCAGGGTGTCAAGGCTCAAGCGCGAGAGCAGATCTTGCAGGCGCTCGAAGCAAGCCACTACTTGCGGGATGTGGAGGCCGCTCTATGCCAATCTGGCAGCCATCTGACCGTGTTTCGCCAGTTGCTTGCCCCGCCGATGAGCCAAGATCAGTTTGCGCTGCTGTGCCCACAATATCCGAAGCGCAACGAGAAGAGTGGGCGAGCTCTGACCTTGGCCGCGAGCACCGCAGTAGCCGTTGCGATCCGCGCCAGCCTTGATTTGCAACTTGCCCCATGGCTGGAGCATGGCGGCGCGCCGGAAACCCAGCAAGTCTACTCAATTGTGGAATCAATTGCGCCGCTGCTAAGCCAACAATCTGTCGCGACAGTGCGCCGCAATCGCCTTTCGGCAGTTCAAGAAGGTGCCGTGGTCGAACTCCTGCGCCGGAAAGGCTGGAGCCAGCAAAGCAGCACTCCAATCGCGGCGCTGGATGGAATCTTGCGACACCATTTCATGCACAAGACGCGCTTTGCAACCAAAACCCGTCCGCAAGAGGTCGATATCGCCTGTGGGTTAGGTAAGACCGTTGTCCTGGCAATGGAATGCAAAGTCACCAACGACGAAACCAATTCGGTCAAGCGGGTCAACGACGTGCTCAAGAAAGCGTCTGCCTGGCACGCCCACTGGGGTTCGTTCGTCGAGACTGCGGCGTTGTTGCAAGGCGTGATCGCAATGAAGGATGTTGAACGTCTGCTCGAGGCGAGAGTGCATGTCTTTTGGTCACATGACCTGGGCGAATTCGAGAGATGGCTCGATAACCAAACCGCGCTCTGACCGTTTGACACGCCGGAATTCCGCCCCTATAGGCCGCCTTCGCTCATCGCTTCGAGCAAGCGCGGCCCATGCGTGGGGGCCGGGCCCGGAAGGAAGCGGCGGGTTTTCCATCTGACGCGAAGGCTGCTGGCCGCCTCCTACTGGGGGTGTTTGCCGTGCGGCCTTTTTGCCGTCCGGTGGGCCCAGTCCTGCGTGACAGTTCATTCCCGCCGCATCGTCGGCATGCAAGCAAAGAGGCACATCCCCTCATGGCCAAGAAGGCTCCCACTCCGGCTCCGGCAACGCGCTCCAGCGCGAAGCGGCGCATCCGCAAGATCTTCGGCGACATCCACGAAGTGGTGAAGATGCCGAACCTGATCGAGGTTCAGCGCGAATCGTACGAGCAGTTCCTGCGCTCGAACCCGGCGACCGGCTATGTCTCGGGGCTGGAAAAGACCCTGCGCTCGGTTTTCCCGATCCGCGACTTCGCGGGCACCAGCGAGCTGGACTTCGTCCACTACGAACTGGAAGACCCCAAGTACGACGTGACCGAATGCCGCCAGCGCGGGATCACTTATGCCGCGCCGATGAAGGTCACGCTGCGCCTGATCGTGTTCGAAGTGGACAGCGAAACCGAAACCCGCTCGGTGCTCGATATCAAGGAGCAGGACGTTTACATGGGCGACATGCCGCTCATGACCGAGAACGGCACCTTCTTCATCAACGGCACCGAACGCGTGATCGTCAGCCAAATGCACCGTTCGCCGGGCGTGCTGTTCGATCATGACCGCGGCAAGACGCACTCGAGCGGCAAGTACCTGTTCGCTGCCCGCGTGATCCCCTATCGCGGCTCGTGGCTGGACTTCGAATTCGACGCCAAGGACATCGTCAACGTCCGGATCGACCGCAAGCGCAAGCTGCCGGTCACCGCGCTGCTCCACGCGCTCGGCCTCGATGACGAGACCATCCTGGGCTACTTCTACCAGACCGTCACCTGGAAGCGCGGCGCCAATGCCTCTGGGGGCGGCTGGCGCCTGCCCTATTCGGCCGAAGCCTGGCGCGGGGCCAAGCCCTCGTTCGATATCGTCGATGCCAAGAGCGGCGAAGTGGTCTTCGCGGCCGGCACCAAGATCAGCCCGCGCGCGGCCAACAAGGCTGAAAAGGACGGCCTGGCCGAACTGCTGATCCCGACCGAAGAAGTGTTCGGCCGCTATTCGGCTTTGGACCTGATCGACGAATCGACCGGACGGATCTACATCGAGGCCGGCGACGAAGTGTCGCCCGACAACCTCGACATGATCGACAAGGCCGGGATCGACCAGCTCGAACTGCTCGACATCGATCACATCAACACCGGGCCCTGGATCCGCAACACGCTCAAGGCCGACAAGGCCCCTGACCGCGATCACGCGCTGGCCGATATCTACCGCGTGATGCGCCCGGGCGAACCGCCGACGCGCGAAACCGCCGAAGCGCTGTTCGAAGGCCTGTTCTTCGATGGCGACCGTTATGACCTCTCGGCCGTCGGCCGGGTCAAGCTCAACATGCGCCTCGCGCTCGATGCCGAAGATACCGTCACCACCTTGCGCACCGAGGATATCCTCGCCGTGGTCAAGGAACTGGTGAACCTCAAGGACGGCAAGGGCGAAGTCGATGACATCGACAACCTTGGCAACCGCCGCGTGCGGTCGGTCGGCGAATTGCTGGAAAACCAGTACCGCGTCGGCCTGCTGCGGATGGAACGCGCGGTCAAGGAACGGATGAGCTCGGTCGATGTCTCGACCGTGATGCCCAACGATCTGATCAACGCCAAGCCCGCGGTTGCCGCGGTGCGTGAGTTCTTCGGCTCGAGCCAGCTCTCGCAGTTCATGGACCAGACCAACCCGCTCTCGGAAGTCACCCACAAGCGCCGCGTTTCGGCACTTGGGCCGGGCGGCCTGACCCGCGAACGCGCCGGTTTCGAAGTCCGCGACGTTCACCCGACCCACTATGGCCGGATCTGCCCGATCGAAACGCCCGAAGGCCCGAACATCGGCCTGATCAACTCGCTCAGCACCTTTGCCCGCGTCAACAAGTACGGCTTCATCGAAACCCCGTACCGCAAGGTGATCGACGGCAAGGTGACCAAGGACGTCATCTACCTCTCGGCGATGGAAGAGCAGAAGCACACCGTGGCGCAGGCTTCGGCCGAAACCAATGCCGACGGCAGCTTCGTTGAAGAGCTGGTCTCGGCCCGCCAGAACGGCGAATTCGTGATGGCCCCGCGCGGGTCGGTGACCTTGATGGACGTTTCGCCCAAGCAGCTGGTCTCGGTCGCGGCGTCGCTGATCCCGTTCCTCGAAAACGATGACGCCAACCGCGCGCTGATGGGCTCGAACATGCAGCGCCAGGCGGTGCCGCTGGTTCGCGCCGAAGCGCCGTTTGTCGGCACCGGCATGGAAGAAACCGTGGCCCGCGATTCGGGTGCAGCCATTGCTGCGCTGCGCGGCGGGGTGGTTGACCAGGTTGACGCAACCCGCATCGTGATCCGCGCCTCGGGCGATATCGAAGCCGGCCAGTCGGGCGTCGATATCTACCGCCTGCAGAAGTTCGAACGCTCGAACCAGTCGACCTGCATCAACCAGCGCCCGCTGGTGAAGGTGGGCGATGTGGTCGAAGCCGGTGACATCCTGGCCGACGGTCCCTCGACCGAGCTGGGTGAACTGGCGCTGGGCCGCAACAGCCTGGTCGCGTTCATGCCGTGGAATGGCTACAACTACGAAGACTCGATCCTGATCAGCGAACGCATCGTCAAAGACGACGTGTTCACCTCGATCCACATCGACGAATTCGAAGTGATGGCCCGCGACACCAAGCTTGGGCCCGAAGACATCACCCGCGACATTCCCAACGTCGGCGAGGAGGCCTTGCGCAACCTCGACGAGGCGGGAATCGTCTACATCGGTGCCGATGTGCACCCGGGCGATATCCTGGTCGGCAAGATCACGCCCAAGGGCGAAAGCCCGATGACGCCCGAAGAAAAGCTGCTGCGCGCGATCTTCGGCGAAAAGGCTTCGGACGTGCGCGACACCTCGCTGCGGCTGCCGCCGGGGGTTTCGGGCACCATTGTCGATGTCCGCGTGTTCAACCGTCACGGGATCGAAATCGATGACCGTGCCCGCCAGATCCAGAACGAGGAAATCGAACGCCTCGCCAAGGACCGCGAGGACGAACGCTCGATCCTCAACCGCGCCACTTACAACCGTCTGAAGGACATGCTGCTTGGCCAGGTTGCCGCGGCTGCGCCCAAAGGCTTCAAGAAGGGCGACAAGATCGACGAGGCGGGCCTGGCCGAGATCGAGCGCCACGAATGGTGGAAGTTCGCGGTGGCCGACGACAAGGTCCAGGGCCAGCTTGAAGCGGTCAAGGCGCAGTACGACGCCACCGTCAAGGCGATCCAGGACAAGTTTGAGGACCGCAAGGAAAAGCTCGAACGCGGCGACGAACTGGCGCCTGGCGTGCTCAAGATGGTCAAGGTCTTTGTCGCGGTGAAGCGCAAGCTGCAGCCGGGTGACAAGATGGCCGGCCGTCACGGCAACAAGGGTGTCATCAGCCGCATCCTGCCGGCCGAAGACATGCCGTTCCTCGAAGACGGTACCCCGGTCGATATCGTGCTCAACCCGCTGGGCGTGCCCAGCCGCATGAACGTCGGGCAGATCTTCGAAACCCACCTGGGCTGGGCCGCGCGCGGCCTGGGCAAGCAGATCGGTGCCGCGCTCGAAGACTGGCGCGCCGCCAACCCGAACCCCGAAGCCGCCGCGCCGCCGTCGGCCTTGATCGACCGGCTCAAGGACATCTACGGGCCGCAGTACCATGCCGATATCGACGGGCGTTCGACCGCCGAGATCATCGACATGGCTGAACTGCTCCAGGGCGGCGTGCCGATGGGCACTCCGGTGTTCGACGGTGCGCGCGAAGCCGACGTTTCGGCGATGCTGGAAAAGGCCGGGCTCGATACTTCGGGCCAGGTCACGCTCTACGACGGGCGCACCGGCGATGCCTTCGACCGCAAGGTCACCGTGGGCTACATCTACATGCTCAAGCTCCACCACTTGGTTGACGACAAGATCCACGCGCGTTCGATCGGGCCCTACAGCCTGGTCACCCAGCAGCCGCTGGGCGGCAAGGCCCAGTTCGGCGGCCAGCGCTTCGGGGAAATGGAGGTCTGGGCACTCCAGGC
>PNJT01000077.1 GCA_013822005.1 Novosphingobium sp.
GCACCCGCGCGCCGGGGCGCAGCATCACGGTATCGCCCAGCAGCATCATCATTGTGCGGCCATTGCGAAAGCCGATCACTTCGGCGGTCAGCGGCTGGCCCGGGCCATGCGCGACCCGGCACAGCGCGCCGACCGGGGCGGCAAGACCGGTGACTTCGAGCAGCCCGCCATCGCAGGCCGCCAGCAGGCCGAAGCGGCCCGGGACCAGGTCGATGCGGGCTTGCGACAGGTCGTTCAGCAAGGGATCGAACAGATCAAAGCCCCTTCCCTTGAGGGGAGGGGTCGGGGTGGGGGCTGTCATCGACCGCGACGTTGCATCAGGAGGACAACCCCCACCCCCAACCCCTCCCCTCAAGGGGAGGGGCTTTTCTTCTTCGTTCAACATTGCGCCAGTGCCTCGGCAATCGCGCGGCGCCAGTGGGCCGGGCCGTCCTCGACTCCGCCCGACTGGCTTTCGATCCTGAGCGCCCCGCGTTCGAGCGCGGGGTCGGCCTGGACTTCGAGGCCCTTGGGCAATTGTTTTGCGACCAGCTTGAGGTCTTCGGGATGGAGCCGCAGCAGCTTGTCATCGTCGGCGCGGGCGAGCATCGCGGCGGCGCGTTCGACCCGCGCGGCCAGTGCGGCCTTGTCGAGCGCCAGCGGAGCGATTGCCGCGGCGCAGAGTTCCTCAACCGTGGTGAACAGTTTTTGCCGCAATTGCTCGGCCAGTTCGGCATCGAGCCGGGCCAGCGACAGCTCGATCGCCGCGCGCCCTTCGGCCACGCCCTCGGCCAATTCGCGCGCGGTGTGCTGGGCCTCGGCAAAGCCAGCGGCATAGCCGTCCTGCCAGGTCTGCGTCAGCGGGTCTTCGGCCTCGAGCGGCTCGGGCCTTGGTGCGCCGCTGCCAAAGCGCGGGTCGCTGGCGAAACCGCTTGATCCCGCCAGCGCAGCAAATGGCAATGCGCCCTCCCAATCCCGTTCGCCCCGAGCGAAGTCGAGGGGTCGCGTTTGTGGCGGTCCCTCGATTTCGCTCGGGGCGAACGGTTCTGAGGCATTTGCGGCGGGCCTAAACATATTCGTCGTCCCCGCCGCCCGCGCCGAACTGGATCACCCCGCCCGCCGCAAGCCGCCGGGCGATCGCGACCATGGCCTTTTGCGCTTCGAGCACTTCGGCCATCTTGAGGCGGCCGCGTGCCGCGATCTCGTCTTTGACGCCGTCGGCAGCGCGGCTCGACATGGCGCGGAAGAACACTTCGCGTTGTTCCTCTGCGGTGCCTTTCAGCGCGTCGATCAGCACCTCGCTTTCGACCTCGCGCAGCAGCGCGCCCATCGCCTGGGCATCGAGCGCGAAGAGGTGTTCGAACTTGAACATCTCGGCCTCGATCTCGCGGGCCAGCGCTTTGTCGAGCTTGCTTATCTCGGGCATTATCCGCTTTTCGGCGGCCTTGCCGATCTGGTTGATAATGTCGGCGGCCTGCTTGGCCCCGCCCAGCGCCAATGCGGCCTTGCCGTGGCGTTCGGCGATCCGGCTTTCGAGCAGCGCCTCGAGCATGGCGATCGCTTCGGGCGAAACGCTGCCCAGCGTGGCGACGCGGTGCACCACCGCGGTCTGTTCGTCCGCAGGCAGCGAATGGAGCAGCTGCGCAGCCACTTCGGGTTCCAGCTGGACCAGCAGCACCGCCATGGCCTGGGGGTGTTCGCCCTTGATCAGCGGGATCAGCGACTGCGGGGTCAGCCAGCGGGCCAGCTCGATCGCCGGACCGGCCTCGCTGCCGGGCGGCAGGATTCGCTGCATCAGGTTCTCGCCCTTCACCTCGCCCACTGCTGCAGTCATGATCCGGCGGACATGATCGTTGCGGCCGCGCGCGCTGATCCCCTGGGTCTGGGCGCTGCTCACGAAGCCGCTGATCGCCTGGGTGATCTGTTCGGGGCCGATCTGGCCCAGCGCGCACATCTTCTCGCCCAGCACCTGCAGTTCCTCGGGGCCCAACTGGCCCAGGATCTGCGCGGCCTGGTCTTCTTCCAGCAGCATGATCATCACCGCGGCGCGTTCGGCATTGCCAAGGCCAAGAAGCTGTTCGCTCATTGTGCGGCCTCCGGCTTGGGTTGACCGAGCATGGTGCGCAGCGCGTCGAGCGCTTCATCGGGCTTTTCGGCGACGATCCGCTGGGCCAGGCCGACCTGGCGGCCCAGCAAAGCGGCATCGACTTGGCCGGTGGCGGGATTCACCGCCGGTCGCGCGGCGACTTCGCCATCGGCGGCATCGTCGGCCAGCGGAGCACTACCGGGCTCGCGCTTGAGCGCGCGGATCAGCGGGCGCACGCCCATCAGCAGCACCAGCAGGACGGCGAGCAAGGCGACCACCGAGCGCACCACCATGGCAAACCACGGTGCCTCGTAGAACGGCAGCGCGGTTTCGGGGACCGGCTCGAACGGGCGGACCAGTACCTGGATCTGATCGCCGCGCTGGGGATCGATTCCGGTGGCAGCGGCGACCAGCGCCCTGATCTGTTCGATATCGCCGGGCTTGGCTTTCTTCATCGCTTCCTGGCTGATCGCCACCGCGACCGAGATCCGCTTGAGCTTGCCGGGTGAAGTGTTGGCGACCGAGACTTCGCGGCCCAGCTCATAGGTCCGGCTGGCCGAGCTTTCGCCGTTCATCGCCGCTGCCGCCATCGGATTGGCCTGACCAGCCAGCGGAGCCGCCGGGTTGACGGTGGCAGCGGGCGGGGGCGTGTTGGACAGCTGTCCGGGCACGCCGCCGGCCTGGCCGGGCACGCCCGCAACTTGTGAGCTCTGCTGCGTTTCGCTGCGGACCACGCCGTCCTTGTCATAACGCTCGCGCGCCGAAGTGACCTGATCCATGTCGAGTTCAACCTGGATCTCGCTGGAGAAACTGCCCGCACCCAGCATCGGCAGCAGCAGGGTATCGACTTGCGCGCGCAGCTTTTCTTCCAGCCGTCCCTGCAGCTCGATCCGGTCGGTTTCGGCGCCGCCGCCTTCGGACAGCAGCCGCCCGCGTTGATCGACCACGCGCACCGCATCGGCCGACATCCCCGGCACCGATCCGGCGACCAGATTGACGATCGCGGCAACCTGGCTGTCGGAAAGCTGGCGGCCCTTGGCCATGCGCACCATCACCGAGGCCGATGGCGCGGCCTCGTCGCGCACGAAGACCGATTTGTTGCCCTCGGCCAGATGCACGCGGACGCTTTCGACCCCGTCGATTTCCTGGATCGTCTGCTGCAATTCGTGTTCGCGGGCACCCTTCAGGCGCTCGCCTTCGAGCGTGCGGCTGGCCCCCAGTGGCAGGCTGTCAAGCGATGTGGTGGCATCGGGTACAGCCAGGGCGCCATCCTGGGCCACAAGCATCCGCGCGCGGTAAAGATTGTCCTCCCCCACGGTCAAAGTGCCGGTCTGGTTGTCAATCTGGTAAGCGATCCCGGCCTTTTCGAGGCTGGCGACCACGCCGGCGCGTTCGTTGTCGCCCAGTTCGGAATAGAGGATCCGCTGCGGGGCCGGGCTCAGCACCGACCAGGTCAAGGCGACCCCGCCCAGCGCGGCCGCGCCCAGGAACCAGGGCAGCGCGCGCTTGACCAGCGGTTGGCCGCTGAGCCCGCGCAGGCGCTCCAGCGGCGTGCCCGCGCCCTGCGAGGCCAGCGGTGTTTGGGGAGAGGCTACAAGCTCGCTCATTCAATTAGACTCCCATCCGCATGATGTCCTGGTAGGCGGACAGCAGGCGGTTCCTGACTTGCAGCGTGGCTTCAAAGGCGATTCCGGATTCCTGGCGGGCGAGCATCACTGCGGCGATGTCGGTCACCTCGCCGCGCTCGTAAGCGGAGGAGAGCGCCTCGGCTTTCCTTTGGGTGGCGGTCACATCGGACAGCGCCGATTGCAGCGCATCGCCGAATTGCCCGGCCGGGCCTTGCGGAGCGGCCGGACCTTCGGGGGCCTGGGCCTGGGTGTGGACTTGCTGGAGCAGGTTCGACCGGTCGAGAATTTGCTGGCGCAGCGCCAGGATCTGCTGGATCCCGCCTGCCCCTCCGATACCGCCGACGCCGTTCATCGTCCGGCTCCGGCCACAGCCAGCCCGGCCTCACGGAACGAGGCGAGGCGGTAGCGCAGGGTGCGCTCGGAAATTCCCAGCTGGCGTGCGGCGGCGACGCGGCTGCCATTGCAGGCGGCCAGGGTTTCCATGATCGCCTTGGCTTCGTGGATCTGGACGATGTTGGACAGCCGCCGCGGTTCGCTTTGCGGCACGACCGCGCTGTCGCTCACCAGCCGCGCGGGCTGGTCGAAGGCAATGTGCGCCGGGGTGATCTCGCCCTGGCCATCGGCCAGGAGCAGCGCGCGGCGCATCACGTTTTCCAGCTCGCGGACATTGCCCGGCCAGCCGTGCAGCCGCAGCATCGCCAGCGCGCCTTCGGAAATCCACGGCAAGGCCCGGCCCGGCGCGGCGTGGCGCAGCACCATCGCGAAAGCCAGCGGGGCGATGTCCTCTGCCCGTTCGCGCAAGGGCCGCAAAGCCAAGGGGAAAACGTTGAGGCGGTAATAGAGGTCGGGACGGAACCGGCCCTCGGCCACTTCGGTCGGCAGGTCGCGGTTGGCGCAGGCGATCACGCGGACGTCAACCTTGATCGGCTGGGTCGAACCGATCGGCACCACCTCGCCCTCTTGCAAGGCCCGCAGCAGCTTGGCCTGGAGCGACAGCGGCATCTCGGCAATTTCGTCGAGCAGCAGGGTCCCGCCATCGGCGGCGCGGAAGAAGCCTTCGTTGGCTTCGCTCGCACCGGTGAAGGCACCCTTGCGGTGGCCGAACAGCAGCGCTTCGAGCATGGTCTCGGGCATCGCCGCGCAATTGACCGCCACAAACGGCTTGTCGGCTCGCGGGCTGCGCGCGTGGATGAAGCGGCTCAGCACTTCCTTGCCGGTGCCAGTCGGGCCACCCACCAGGACCGGGATCTCGCTCCTGGCCAGCCGGTCGGCCAGCGCGAGGACCGAAAGCGTTTCGGGATCGGCGGCGATCGGCATGCCCGGCGCGGCCAGTGCAGCCAGCAGTGCAGCCAGCGGAGCATCGCCCGCCGGATCGCGGTAGGTGAGGGTATGGCGCCCGCGGGCGCCATCGCGGGTCAGCGCATTCGCCGCGCCGCGTTCCAGCGTCACGCAAGGCGCGGGGCCGAGCGGCTGCGGATCGCTCTTGCCGCGCAGCATCGGGGCAGAGCCCGGAGCGGACAATCCCAGGATCGCCGCGGCGCGCTGCACCAGCGGTGCGTGCATCCGTTCCGCGCTTTCGCTCGCTGCCAGTCCAATGTTCATTATGGCCCCCTCATTAACCATGTTTCGAGGCCTGTAATGTGCGCAGAACGTCAAACTGTTCGGTAATTTGGAATCTCGCTCAAACACGTAGGGGAATACCCTGAAGGTCGACCGATCTCTTCCCAGCACCCTTAACTTTCCCCGCCGCCATCCGCTCTTTGTGGGGCAAGCCGCGACGGATGGTCCGCCCGGCTGGCGTTACGGGACTATCCACGGGAGTTATCCATGACTGTCATCAACACCAATATCGGCGCGATCCGCGCTGCCAATGCTTCGAACTCGGCTGCCAAGATGCTGGGCACGGCGATGGAACGCCTGTCCACCGGCAAGCGCCTCAACAGCGCCAAGGACGATGCGGCCGGCCTCGCGATTGCCACCACCATGACCGCGCAGGTCCGCGGCATGAACCAGGCGATCCGCAACTCGAACGACGGCATCGCGCTGGCCCAGACCGCCGAAGGTTCGCTCAGCGAAGTCACCAACATGCTGCAGCGCGTGCGCGAACTGGCGGTCCAGTCGGCCTCGGGCACCTATCAGGACACCACTGACCGCGCCTATATGCAGACCGAAGTTGACGAGCTGACCGCGCAGATCGACCAGGTCATCACCAACAGCAAGTTCAACGGCGTCCAGCTGTTCGACGGCACCACCGCCACTGTCACCATCCAGTCGGGTGCCGACGGTGCCGACACGGTCGATCTGGCCATGGCCGACCTGACCGCGCTGGCCGCCAGCGGCGGTGCGGCAGGGTCCTACGACGTTTCGACCGCTACTGCCGCCAACACCCTGCTGGGCACGATCGACGGCGAGCTCGACACGATCAACTCGGCCCGCGCTTCGCTGGGCGCCGGCCAGAACCGGCTCGAATCGGTGGTCAACAACCTGACCAACACTTCGACCAACCTGTCGGACGCGCGCAGCCGGATCGAAGATGCCGACTATTCGACCGAAACCACCGCGATGGCCAAGGCCCAGATCCTCAGCCAGGCTTCGACCGCGATGATCGCTCAGGCCAACCAGAGCCAGCAGAACGTGCTGTCGCTGCTGCGCTAAGCAAACTTCCTCTGCCTGTCCCTTCCAGGCACGGCCCGGCGGTCCCCCTGACCGCCGGGCCACTTTTTTGTCCGTTGCCCGCGCTCGACAAGCGCAGCGCGGCGCGGCACATTGCGCAAGTCATGACGCTTCGTCTCTCCGCCCTCTGGATCGCTGCTGCGGCCTTGCCGTTGCCCGTGCTGGCGCAAGAGGTTCCGACCAATTCGGTGCGCTGTGTCGAGCAGGCGCTGAGCATCGAGGACCGCGAGATCGCGCTGGTGCTGATGTTTGTGCGCTATGGCGATACCGGCGAGGACCGGGCCAATTGGCTGCGCGGCATGATGGTTGCCGAACGGCTGCTCAGCGAGGCCAGGAACCGCTGCCGCACGGCGCATCGCTGGACGCTGGCTCGGGCCAGGATTGCGCGCGACTATGCCTTTCATTCGCTCTCGGTCGAAGCCATGGGCCAGCTGGTCGAAGCCCAGGGCACGCGCCGCGCCGCGCCGATCGAGGCCTATTTTGGCAGCAACCGTGCCAGTCTGGCGCGCAAGGCCGCACGCAGCGCCGAACAGGACCGGGCCTTCATCGATTACCTGGCCGAACAGGGCTGGGACCGCGAGAACGACAGCGAGCTCAGGCTGGCCCGCAATTACCTCGATACCCTGGTCAAACTTGAGGAAGACCACCGAAAATTTGCCGCGAGTAGGCGCTAGATTTTCGACCAATCGGGCAGCGCCAGCATCGCCCGATAAGCCTTGATCCGCCTGTCCGCAGGCAGCGCATCGATGGTCTCGATCACCCGGTACGAATAGCCGCACAGGGCCCTGGCGCTCTCGGTATCGCCGCGGCGATAGGCCTTGGCGAAAGCCGGCATGACATCTTTCCAGAACACATCCTGCGCTTCGGCGCGGCTGGGCGGTTTCTGGGCTGGCGGGGCGGCGGCGATTTCGGCGATCAGGCGGTCTTCGGCACCATCCGCCTCGCTGGCTGCCGCGGCATCGCGCGGTGCCAGGGGCAGCTCGGCGGCATTGCACTCGGGATAGCCAAGCTCGCGCTGGTCGCGCGCGGTGCGCCCCTTCAGCGCCAGCAGACGGCCCAATTGCGTGTCGCTGGCGCTAAGCAGGCGCGGGGTCAGCGCCGTCATCAGCCCCGCGCGGGCAACCGCAAGCGCGGCGTCGAGCGATACGCCGCTGTTGGCCCACAGCCACACCTCGTCCACGGCTTCGGCATGTTCGCGCGGCACGCTGAGCGCGGCCTGGCGCCACAGCACCTTGCCGGCCAGCAGCGCGCGGACTTCGCTTTCGCCGGGGCCACCGCCCGGCAGCGCTGCTTCAGCGGCTGCGGCCTGGCGCGTGATTACTCGCGCGGCCAGCAATTCCTTGGCCTCGGGCGCCCACATGTCGGCATGGCGGGTGTCCAGCACTTTGGCGATGAAGGCGGGATCGATCCCGGCCTGCTCATAGGCCAGCCGCAGCGTGTCGTTGCCGTTGATGCCATAGATCAGCGTCGGGTGAAGCTTGCGCTCGGTCGCGCGGCGCACGCCCTTGGCCTGGCCTTCCTTGTCCACCACCACGGCCTGGTGAAAGCCCAGCTTGGCCCTGGGTCCGATCACCCGCTCGCGCCCGGAAACGAAGACCTGGGTACAGGCCGAGGCGCAGTAGAACTCGACATGCGTGTTCAGCCGCCGCTTGCGCACCAGCGCGGCGATCAAGCGGCCTTCGACGGTCAGCCCGCCGATCGAGGCAAGCACCAGCCGCTTTGCCTTGGGCGCATCGCGCAGCACCGCCTCGAACTTCAGGAAGCTGCCTTCACTGAGCTGACCGATGAAATAGACAGTCTCGCCATCTTCGGAGACATGGATTTTGGGTTCGGCTTTCTTGGCCGAAGCCGGGACCGGGGCCGGAGCAACCATTTCAATGACCGGCGGCCGCGCGGGGGCGGCCTGCGTAACGCTTTCAGCCAGCAGCAGCGCGGCCAGGCCCAGGCTGCGCCGGTACCTCATCGCTCGCCGTCCACAAAGCCCAGCCGCCGCGCCGAAGCCTCGAGCCTGGCCATGCGGTCGGGCGCAAGCCGCGCGGCGCGGGCCTGGTAGGCGGCGATCAGCTCGGCTCCGGCCTTGCCCGGGCTACCGCTGTCAAACGGCGGGGCGGGATCGTATTCGAGCGCGAGCTGGACCATCCGGGCATGGTCCTCGCCAGCGATCTCGCGCATCAGCGCCAGGGCAAAGTCGATCCCCGCGGTCACTCCGCCGCCGGTCGCGCGGTTGCGGTCGATCACGTGGCGGGCCTGGACCGGCTCGGCCCCGAACAGCGCCAGCTTGTCGTGCCAGGCCCAGTGGGTGGTGGCCTTGTAGCCTTCAAGCAGCCCCGCCGCGCCCAGCACCAGCGCGCCGGTGCACACGCTCGTCACCCACTGCGCCCCGCCGCCCACTTGCCGCACCCAATCGAGCGCGGGGGCGTGGTCGATCACATCGGCGATTCCCATGCCGCCGGGAATGCAGATCAGATCCGCGGCGGGAACATCGGCAAAAGTCGCGGTGGGCAGGATCGAGAACCCGGCATCGGTCGGCACCGGCTCGACCGCCTCCCAGACCAGATCGACTTTGGCACCGGGCAGGCGCGAGAGGAACTGCGCCGGGCCGGTCAGGTCCAGCTGGGTGACGTTGGGGAAGAGCAGGAAGGCCAGGTGCATGTGTGCACTATGACCAAATCAGATTGCGCTTCAACCTTGCTCCGTCCGCCTGCCTGAAATAGCGATGGGCCAAGAGGGAGAGACCATGACTCGTTACGTTGGCGCAATCGACCAGGGGACCACCAGCACCCGCTTCATCGTTTTCGACCATGCCGGGAATACCGTGGCGGTCGATCAGATGGAGCATGCCCAGATCATGCCGCAGCCCGGCTGGGTCGAGCATGATGCGGGCGAGATCTGGGCCAACACCCAAAAAGTGATTGCGGGCGCGCTGACCAAGGGCGGGCTGACCCCGGCTGACCTTGCCGCCGTGGGCATCACCAACCAGCGCGAAACCACTGTGCTGTGGGACAAAGCCACTGGCCAGCCGGTCCACAACGCGCTGGTCTGGATGGACACCCGCACCGCCGATCTGGTTGCCGCACATACGGCGGACGGCGGGCAGGACCGGCTGCGCGGCAAGACCGGGCTGCCGCTGGCGACCTATTTTTCGGGGCTCAAGCTGCGCTGGCTGCTCGATAACGTGCCGGGAGCGCAGGCGCGCGCCGAGGCGGGCGAGCTGCTGTTCGGGACGATCGACACCTGGCTCGCCTGGCAGCTGACGGGGCTGCACATCACCGATGTCACCAATGCCTCGCGCACGCAGCTGATGGAGCTGGAGAGCCTCGACTGGGACCCTGAGGTGCTTGCCCTGTTCCAGATCCCGCGCGCCTGCCTGCCCGAAATCCGTTCCTCAAGCGAAGTCTATGGCACTTGCCAGGGCGTGCTCGAAGGCGTGCCGCTCGCGGGCATCCTGGGGGACCAGCAGGCCGCGCTGTTCGGGCAGGCCTGCCTGGCACCGGGCGAGGCCAAGAACACCTATGGCACCGGCTGCTTCATGCTGATGAACACCGGGGGAAAGCCGTTCCCCTCCACCTCGGGCCTGCTCACCACGCTGGGCTACAAGCTGGGCAAAGCGCCAGCGGTCTATGCGCTCGAAGGTTCGATCTCGATCGCAGGCGCGCTGGTCCAGTGGCTGCGCGACAACCTCGGGCTGGTCAGCAACGCCGGTGAGATCGAGGCGCTGGCCCGCAGCGTCGAAGACAATGGCGACGTCTATATCGTCCCGGCCTTCTCGGGCCTCTACGCCCCGCACTGGGACGACAAGGCCCGCGGCGTGGTCGCAGGCCTCACCCGCTTCGCCACCAAAGCCCACTTCGCCCGCGCCGCGCTCGAGGCGGTCGCTTTCCAGACCCGCGAAGTGATCGACGCGATGACCCGCGATTCAGGCGTCGAGATCACCGAGCTCAGGACCGACGGCGGCATGGTGGTCAACGAACTGCTGATGCAGTTCCAGTCCGACGTGCTCGGCGTGCCGGTGGTGCGCCCCAAAGTGATCGAAACCACCGCGCTGGGCGCCGCCTATGCCGCCGGTCTCGCCACCGGCTACTGGGCCTCCACCCAGGACATCACCGCCAACTGGGGCGTCGATAAACGCTGGCAGCCGGGAATGGACGAGGAGCGCCGGGCCTTGCTCTATGCCAAGTGGAACAAGGCCGTAGCGCGCAGCCGGGACTGGGTGGATTAAGGTCAATTATCGCGCTTCGAAGGATCCAATTTTGCCCAAAAATGAGACGACGCTTGGTACGATCCATGTGCAAATCCTGAAATTGCTTCGGGATGCCCCAGATGGTTTGGACGTTATTGAAATTCGAAACAAACTGCCGCACCCGCCGATGCCGCAGTCAACGAAAGGGCAAATCCAAGGCCGCGAAACATCAATAAACCCGCTTCTTCGGCTTGATATAGTCCACATCGTCAGTGAGCGTATATTCATGCACCGGCCGGTAATCGATCCGCACCGACCCGCCCTTGCCGCCCCACCCGTCAAACCACGCCGCGGTGTGCTTCATCCAGTTCTTGTCGTCGCGCTCGGGGAAGTCCTCGTGGGCGTGGGCGCCGCGGCTTTCCTTGCGGTTGTGGGCACCGTGGATGGTGACGCTGGCCTGGGCGATCAGGTTGTCGAGCTCCATCGTCTCGATCAGGTCGCTGTTCCAGATCAGCGAGCGGTCGGTGACGTGGAGGTCCTGCATCCGCTCATAGGTCTTGGCGAGCGCGGCCTTGCCTTCGGCCATCAGCGCCTCGTCGCGGAACACCGCGCAGCCCTTGGTCATGGTGCGCTGCATTTCGAGGCGGACTTCGGCGGTGGGTGAGCCGCCCTTGGCGTTGCGGAAGTGGTCGAGCCGGGTCAGTGCGAGGTCGGCACTGTCCTTGGGCAATTCGGCATGGGCCGACTGCGGCTTGACCAGTTCCTTCAGGCGGTGCCCGGCGGCGCGGCCGAAGACCACCAGGTCGATCAGCGAGTTCGAGCCCAGGCGGTTGGCGCCGTGGACCGAAACGCAGGCCGCTTCGCCCACCGCGAACAGGCCGGGGACGACGGTTTCGGGGTTGCCGTCCGCACCGATGGTCATCACTTCGCCGTGATAGTTGGTGGGGATGCCGCCCATGTTGTAGTGCACTGTCGGGCAAACCGGCAGCGGCTGGCGGGTCAGGTCAAC
>PNJT01000078.1 GCA_013822005.1 Novosphingobium sp.
CCCAATCACGATGACCCAGAATGGTCGGGAAGTGCCCTAAGTCGAAACGAAGTTTCGAATCTTGCACCACCGGCCCACTCCCCCACCCGGCCACCCAGAACCTAGGTTACCCTATGGGTGGCCGGGTGGGGGAGTGGGCCGGTGGTGCTTCCACCGTCAGGTGGATCAAGACGCAAAGAAATAACGAGTCGCCCCCTTGCCACTTGGTCTCATCGCGCCGATATCCTTTGTGTAATGCGCGAGATTATCTTCGACACCGAAACGACCGGCCTCGATCCCAAGACCGGTGACCGGCTCGTCGAAATCGGCTGCATCGAAATGGTCAACCGGGTCCCGACCGGCGAGACCTTCCACTGTTATTTCAACCCCGATCGCGACATGCCGGCCGCTGCCGAAGCGGTCCACGGGCTGTCGATTGCGTTCCTGTCCGACAAGCCGCGCTTTCATGAGAAGGCCGCCGAGCTGCTCGAATTCCTCGGCGAAGAGACCAAGCTGGTCGCGCACAATGCCGGGTTCGACTTCGGCTTCGTCAATTCCGAGCTGGAGATGTGCGGGCTGCCCCCGCTTGGGCGCGAACGGATGGTCGATACCGTCGCCCTGGCGCGGGCTCGGCACCCCGGGGCCAAGAATTCGCTCGATGCGCTGTGCACCCGCTACGGCATCGATCGCAGTCACCGCACCAGGCACGGCGCGCTGCTCGACGCCGAGCTGCTCGCGCAAGTCTATGTCGAGCTGACCGGCGGACGCCAGATCGGGCTCAGCCTGGCGGCAGAGACCAACGAGATCGAAATGACAGTGCAGGCGCTGCCGGTGCGTGACCGGCCATTCCGTGCGCCCCGGCCGCACAGCGCCAGCGAGGCCGAACTCGCCGCGCACGCCCAGTTCCTCGAAACGGTGAAGTCCCCTTTATGGAACGACTGATCCTGTCTTCGAGATTTTTGCAGGAGAAGTAGTGATGGACATTCGCGTATCCGGCCACCAGATCGAAACCGGCGAAGCCTTGCAGCGCCACGCACAGGATCGGCTGAACGCAATTGTCGGCAAGTACTTCAGTGGGGCGATTTCCAGCACGGTCACGTTCAACCGCGCGCCCGCAGGGGCCTTTCGCGCCGATATCATCACCCATGTGATGCAGGGACTGGTGCTGAAAGGCGCCGGGATCGCGCAGGATGCCCATGCCGCGCTTGATGGCGCAGCGGAAAAGATCGACAAGCAGTTGCGCCGCTACAAGCGCCGCCTGACTGACCGCCACGGCCAGTCGGCCCAGGCGGTGCGCGCCGAGGAAGCTGCCTACACCGTTTTTGCCGAGCCTGAGGAAGAGGCCGAGGAAGTCCTGGCCGATGCCCCGGTAGTGATCGCCGAAACCCGCGTCGATGTGCCCGAAACCACGGTTTCCAACGCGGTGATGATGCTCGATCTGCGCAACACCAACGCCCTGCTGTTCAAGAATGCCGGCACCGGCAAGCACAACATGGTGTACCGGCGCGGGGACGGATCGATTGGCTGGGTTGAACCTTCGTGACAGCGAGAGTAAAGGCGCGGCCAATTCCTTGAGGTCAGGTGGGGGCACGCAGGTGAGGCAATTCCCCGCCAACCGGCCCCTGCCCAGACCCGTCGCGCAATCTTATGGGACACAAGTGCCTGCCATGACCGCACTTTTTACGCTCCTGCCCGAATCTGTCGGCACCATTGATGCCGATAGCAAGGCCACCATCCTCGACCAGCTGGCGCAGCGATTCGCGGGCGTTTACGGGCTTGATCCCGTGCTCGTGCTCGAACGCCTTGAAGAGCGTGAAAAGCTCGGAAGCACCGGGTTCGGGCGCGGGGTGGCGATTCCGCACGCGCGGATTCCCGATCTCAGCCGCCCGGTCGCGGCATTCCTGCGGCTCGCGACCCCGGTCGCTTTCGATGCCGCCGATGGCATGCCGGTAGACCTGGTCTTCGGACTGCTCTCGCCCGAAGCCGCTGGCGCGGCGCATCTCCATGCGCTGGCCGCGATCAGCCGGATGATGCGCGACGAAAAGATGCACGCCGCGCTGGGCGAAGCGATCGACGCTGAGGCACTCTATGCGCTGCTCGCCAACTCAATTGACCGCGACGCGGCCTGATTTTTGGACGCCAGACTTCCCGCACACCTGGAAGTTGCCGGTCTGATCCGTGTGGTCGAGGCCGCTGGCGGGTTTGCAATGGTCCTTAACAAGGGCGAGCGCGACGGCGGGACAATCCTGGTAATCTGCGCCGAAAAAGGCGGAAACCGGCGGCTTTTCGAACGCATGCCGAGCCCTGAGGGAGATCGCGCATGGCGGCTCAACCGGCAGGAAACCCCTGAAAATACGCAGGAATTTGACCATTACCTGGCGCGCCGTCAGGCCCAGGACCCCGACCTGTGGATGATCGAACTGGATATCGCGAATGGTGAACGGTTCATCGGATTGACATGAATGTCAGCTTGACTTTGCTGCACCGCACAATCAAAGCGCGGCCACTTTCGTTGCGCAGGCGGCGTTGGGGGTACTTCAGCCCTTCACGTTAGCACGCAGACGGGGGGCAGCCGGCAGGAACCCGGCTTGGGGCACCTAAAAACCTAAGGCCCCATCCTTTCCTGCGCGGGCGCGCCAACCGCCCAAGAATGCAGAATGATGAGTAAGCAACTTCGCAAGGCCAGCGCAATCGCAGTGGCCGCCATGATTGCATCGATTGCTATCAGCGCCAACGGGTCCGGCGCTTCCGCGCAGAACGTTGCAGCGGTCACCAATCAGGAACCCGTTCTCCAGACCATTTCCCAGCCGGTCGTCCAACCGCTTCCCGCCGAGGCCCAAAAGCCCGCGGTCGAAGCCGATCAGGCTGATCTCGAAACTGCACCCGGCAAGGCCAGCTCGCTGTCCGCAATGGTTGCCGCCCAGCCGCAGCCCGACGAATTGCCGCGCGAACTGCACTGCCTGGCCGGGGCGATCTATTTCGAGGCCAAGAGCGAATCGCTCGCCGGCCAGCTCGCCGTCGGGCGGGTCGTTGTGGCGCGCTCAAAGTCGGGGCGTTTCCCCAATTCGTATTGCGGCGTGGTGTTCCAGCCTTCGCAGTTCTCGTTCGTGCGCGGATCGTCGATGCCCGGCATCCCGCGCGGCTCGAAGCAGTGGAAGAATGCCGTGGCGGTCGCCCAGATCGCCCATTCGAACGCCTGGCGCAGCCCGGTTGAAGGCGCGCTGTTCTTTCACGCGTCCTATGTCAGCCCCGGCTGGCGCCTGACCCGCGTCGGGCGGATCGACAACCACGTTTTCTATCGTTGAGTTTTGGGGGGCAGGCTTTGGTCTGCCCCCTTACTCCGCCTTTTCAAACTCAAACCACACCGGCGCGTGATCGCTGGCTTTCTCGCGTCCGCGGTGGTCCTTGTCGACCCCGCAGGCCGTGAGCCGGTCGGCCATTTCGGGCGAAAGCAGCGCGTGGTCGATGCGGAAACCGTGGTCCTTCTGCCAGGCCCCGGCCTGGTAATCCCAGAAGGTCCAGACCCCGCCCGCCGGGTTGTGAGTGGCCAGCGCATCGGTCCAGCCATCGGCCAGCAGCCGGGCATAGGCATCGCGCGATTCGCCCTGCATCAGCGCATCGGCTTCCATTGCCCGGGGTGAGAAGACATCGTGATCGAACGGGATTACGTTGAAATCGCCGGTGATCACTGCCGGCACTTCTTCGGCCGCAATTGCGCGCATTCGTGCACGCAGCCGCTCCATCCAGCGCAATTTGTAGTCAAACTTCGGCCCCGGCACCGGATTGCCGTTGGGCAGGTAGATGCAGGCCACGCGCACGCCGAAGACATCGGCTTCGAGATAGCGCGAATGCTCGTCTGCGGGCTCACCCGCCAGCCCGCGCTGGACTTCGACCGGCGCAGTCCCGTCCGCCAGGATCGCGACGCCGTTGAAGCCCTTCTGCCCGTGCCAGATCGCGTGGTAGCCGATCTTGTGGAACTCCTCGGCCGGAAAGCCTTCGTCCTGGGTCTTGATCTCCTGCAGGCAGGCAACCGAGGGCCGGGTTTCTTCAAGCCATTCGAGCAGGCGCGGCAAACGCGCCTTGATCCCGTTGATGTTGAACGTCGCGATCTTCATCAGATGGCGAAGGACGAACCGCAGCCGCAGCCTGAGGCGGCTTGCGGGTTCTCAACCTTGAACGCCGCGCCGCCCAGCGATTCGACGTAATCGACCACGCTTCCGGCGACGAGATCTAGGCTGACGCTGTCGATCACCAGGGTCACGCCGTCACGCTCGACCACCAGGTCATCGGTTTCCGCATGATCGGCCAGGGCGAACTTGTACTGGAAGCCCGAACAGCCGCCGCCCTCTACGGAAAGCCGCAGGATCGCGGGCTTGCCCTGCTTGGCAGCAATCGCCGCCACGCGCGCGGCGGCGGAAGGGCTGAGGGTCATGGTTGTTGCATCCATGCCGCCAATGTAGGGCTTGCCGCGCCACGCCGCAAGGAAAGCTCACGCGCCCTGGATATAACTCCGCATCGCTTCGGCCTCGCTTTCGATCCGCTCGATCCGGTATTTGACCAGATCGCCGATCGAGACAAAGCCGACCATGGCTTCGCCATCGACCACCGGCAAATGGCGGAACCGCCGCTGGGTCATCAGCCCCAGCGCGTCGAGTGCGCCGGTTTGGGGATCGACCGTGATTGGCGGCGAGGTCATCACTTCGCCGACGGTCTTGTCGAGCATCGCCGGACCATGCGCGGCGAGCAGGTAGATCACATCGCGTTCGGAGAAGATCCCGGCGATCTTGCCGCCGGAAAAGACCGGCAAGGCGCCAATCCGTTTATCGGCGAGCAATTTCACCGCATCGCCGACGCTTATGGCGGTGTCACAACTGATGACATCGCCGCTGCGCCCCTCGATCAGTCGCGCAATCGTCATGGCAACTCTCCCGGGTATGTTCCTGAGGGGGAGAGAATGACACGAACCGGGCCGCTTGGCGAGTCAGGGTTCTCCCGCGTCGGGATAGAGCCTGAAATCCTCAACCGGCACGCCGCCGACCAGGTGTTCGTCGATGATCCGCTGGAGTACCGGCTCGGTGCAGGAATGGTACCAGACCCCTTCGGGCCAGACCACCGCGACCGGCCCTGCGGCGCAAATCTTGAGGCAATCGGCCTTGGTCCGCGCGATCCCGCCAGTCCGGTCAAGCCCGCGCGCCTTGAGCTCCTTCTTGAGGAACTTCCAGGCCGGCGCGCCCACGCCCGGCGAACAGCAGGCGGCTTTTTCCGATTGCGCGCACACGAAGATGTGGCGGCGGATTGAGTCTCCGCCTTCGGCTGCCAGGGCCGCGCGCGCGCGGGCCAGCTCTTCGGGATCGGCGCTCATGCCTTGAGGCCCCATTCCTCGAGCAAGGCCAGCTTGTAGTCGTCGTCCAGCGGGGTCGGTCGGTCATCGGCAATCGCCACGATCACCGAGCGCGCGAAAGCGACCGGCCGGCCTTCTTGCTCAAGCAACTGGGCGATGGTCCAGCTGGTCCGCCCCACTCCCTCGATCCCGCAGTGGACCGTGACCGGTCCCGGAAAGTGCCCCTGACTGAGGTATTCCATCGCCACGCTGGCCACCATTGCCCGGCGCTCACCAATCCGCACCCGGCCGCGCATCGCCAGATTGAAGCGGACCCGCGCATCCTCCATCATCGCCGCCAGCGCGACATTGTTGAGGTGCTGGTTGGGATCGACATCGGCGAACCGCGTGGTCACCGCGTGCGCGAAGGGATAGCGCGCGGGATCGAGCAGCGCGGGTTCGGGACGCGGCATCGACGTTTACTTGCCGCTCTTGAGGTGCTTGCCCAGCCAGGCAAAGACCGTCTGGTGCCACTGGAGCGAATTCCTGGGCCCCAGCACCCAGTGATTCTCATCCGGGAAGACCAGCAGTTCGGCGGGAATGCCCTTGCGTTGCAGCGCGTGGAACGCGCCGAGACCCTGGGTATAGGGCACGCGGTAGTCCTTCTCGCCCAGCACCACCAGCATCGGGGTCTGCCACTTGGCAATATGCGCGGCGGGGTTCCACCGCTCATAGGCGGCGGGATCCTCGTGATAGGGCTTGCCGCCGTTTTCCCACTCGGTGAACCACCATTCCTCGGTCCCATAGGCCATGCCCAGGGCGTCGAAAGTGCCGTTGTGGTTGACCAGGCATTTGAACCGTGTGGGCCAGTTGCCCTGGATCCAGTTCATCATGTAGCCGCCATAGCTTGCGCCCAGTGCGCAGGCATTGTCGCCATCAAGATCGGGATTGGCGGCCAGTGCCGCAGCCAGCCCCAGCTTGAGATCCTCCAGCGGCTTGCCGCCCCAGTCCTGACGGATCGAATCGGTGAAGGCCTGGCCGTAACCGGTCGAACCGTGGAAATCGATCGAGACCACCCCGTAGCCCTGGCTGGCGAAAATCCGCGGATTCCAGCGGAACGACCAGCTGTCATTGAACGAGCCTTGCGGGCCGCCGTGGACGAACAGCAGCACCGGCAGCTTGCCCCCCACACCACCACTCGCTCCGGCCGGACGGTGGATCTGACCCCAGACCGTTGCACCGCCCGCGCCCTTGAAGCTGAAGCGCGCGGAAGTAACCGGGTTCAGCTGGGCCAGCTGGGCATCGTTGGCCCGGCTCAGCGAGCGCCCCGGCTTGCCCTTGTCGGCCAGATAGACCTCAGCCGGATTGGCCACGGCATCGCGAGTGAAGACGAAGCCGCCATTCTTCAGCGGCGTGACTGCACCGATCCGCCCTTCGCTCAACCCCGCGGATGCCAGCTTGAGCCGGGTTACCTTGCCGCTGGCGATGTCGATCCGGAACGCGGGATTGTCGAGCACGTCCTCGGCGGTGACGATCAGCGCTTTCGAATCCGGGGTCCAGGCGATCGAGCCGACCGAGCGGTCCCAGTTCGCCGCGACGCTGCGGCGTTCATGGGTCTTGAGGTTCATCAGCTGGATCACTTGCCGGTCGGCCTCGTAACCCGGCCGGGCCATCGCCGCCCAGGCCAGCCACTGCCCGTCGGGCGAAGGGCTGGGCAGGGTGTCGGCGGCACGATTGTCTTTCGAGGCCTTGTGCGGAGCCTTGCCATCGAGCATCGAGTGCCAGACGTCGGTATCGGTCGAAAGCGGCTCGCCCCGGTCAGCCTGGCGCGCGACGAAGAAGGCGCTGGCTGAATCCGCTGCCCAGGCGAGTTCTTCGACCCCGCCCATCGGCTTGGTCGGGGTGTCACCGGTCAGCACGCCCACCGGTCCGTCAAGCGCGGCGCCCTCACCAGCGATCTTGCCATCGGCACCCAGGCCAAAGGCGAAAGCGCGGCTGTAGTTGCCGGGGGTTTCCCAGGAATCCCAGTGCCGCACGAACCCGGTGCCGTCGTTGTAGTGGCGGCCGGTCCCGGGGCCGGGCGAACTGGTATCGCCGCTTTTGTCACAACCCAAGGTCGGGCAATCGCGCGCGACATCGCCCCAGACCAGCACGCGCTGACCATTCGGGGACAGCAGGAACCCGGCCAGATCGGCCTTGAACGCGCTGGCCTGGACCGGCGCGGCGTCCGGCGCGGTCAGATCGAGCATCCACAACTGGTCGCTGCCTGATTTGCCCGAGATGAAATAGAGCCGCTTGCCATCTCGGCTGAAAGCCGGCGTGTTCTCGTTGGCATCGGCCAGATCGGCGATCCGCATGGGAGCGCCGCCCTTGGTGGCAACGCGCCACAGCCCGGTCGCCCGCTTGTAGCTGGCCGGATCGGTATCGGTCTGCTGGTAGACGACCCACATGCCGTCGGGCGAGACCGCCGGCGCAGAGACGCGTTTCAGCGTCACCAGGTCCTGTTCGGTCATGGTTCGCTGGCCGGTCTGGGCCGGAAGCGAAGTGGCGGAAAGGGCGATGGCGAGCGCGCCAAGCGCAGTCTTGAGTCTGGTCATGCCCGCAAGGTTAGCGGGAGAAGGAACCCGATCCTAGCCCTTCTTGCCAACGATCCGGGCGATTTCGACCGCGACCAGCTTTTCGACCAGCGGGGGCAGGTTGGTGTCGAGCCATTCGGCCAGGGCCGGGCGCAGCAGCTCGCGGACCATGCCTTCGAGCGAGGTTTCGCCCGAGCGGACGATCTGCGGCGCAGCCGGGGGCTGGGCCATCATTGCCAGGGCGGCAAGCGATTCGCTGATCGAACTGGCGGTCTGGCTGGCAACCAGCGGCGGTACTTCACCCTGGACATCGTCAACGCATTCGCCGATCGCGGCAAGATCGAGCACTCCGTCCTCGTCCTCGTCCGCTCGACCTGCGCTGCGCGCTCGCTCACCCCGCGCGGCGCGGCCTGCGCATCGCGGTTGTCGCGCGCGATCACTTTCTTGATCGACGCAAGGATTTCCTCAACCGAGGGTTCGCCTGCCTGGTGCATCGCCCCTGCCTCCAGTAACTCCAGTGCCTTGGCCTGTCCCGGCATGGGACAAGAATCACTGGCCGCCTACTGAACCGTCCTGGGCCTTGGTGTCAACGGTGCGGGTTGCATCGGCCTTGGGTTCGGGATCGTTGCTCCAATCCCAGATGCGGCCCGAAACCCGCTCGTAATTGGCGGCCGGATCATAGAGCAGGCCGCCATCGAGCCCCAGATCGCGGGCTTCGGCCCGGCCCATCGCGGCGAGCAGGTTGAAGCCAGCGACATAGGCGTTGCGCGTGGCGGTTTCGTGCTGGACCTGCGCATTGAGCAGCTCATTCTCGGCATTGAGGATTTCGATGATCGTACGGTTGCCGACAGTGTTTTCGGCGCGCACCCCTTCAAGGCTGAGCGTCGCGGCATCGACTGCGGTTTGCGTGGAAGCGATCAGCGACTGCGCGGCCTGCCACTGGGCATAGGCCGAGCGAACCGCCGAAATCACACTGCGCTCCACCCCGACCTGCTGTTCCAGCGCAGCGTCCTGGCGGGCCTGCGCAGCGCGCCGCTGCGCGGCGGGCAGGCCGCCCTGGAACAGTGGGATCGTTGCGCGGACCCCGGCCGTGGTGGCAGTGCCCGACTGGATCGTGCTGGGCACCACACCGCCCCGTGTCCCAAGAAAGTCGGTATAACCGGCATTGGCGAAAGCACTGACGCGCGGCATGCGGCCGGCACTGGCAACCCGCACGTCAAAACCGGCGGCCTTGGCGCGTTCGCGGGCGGCGAGCAGGTCCGGGTTGTGGTCGAGCGCAAAATCGACCGCTTCATCGACATTGCTGGGCAGCCCCGCCAGCGGCGGCGGCGGCGCAAGGTTTTCGGGGGCCTTGCCAACGATCTGGATATAGCGTTCGCGCGCGGCGATCAGGTTGGCTTCGGCGCTGCGGACCTGGCCGCGGGCCAGCGCCAGACGCGATTCGGACTGGGCGACGTCGGTGCGGGTCAGATCGCCGATCTCAAACCGGTCCTTGGTGGCTTGCAGGTTGACTTCGAGCCGCTGGACATTGGCCTTGTTGAGCTTGACCACTTCCTGAGCCAGGATCACATCCATATAAACCGTGACGGTCTGGGTGAAGATCCCGCTTTCGACCGCGCGCAGGTCTGACCGGCCGGCCACGACCCGGGTTTCGGCGGCGCGCACCGAATTCTTGATCCCGCCGCCGCTGTAGAGCGGATAGCTGAGCGTGGCTCCGGTATCGAGCGTGCGCGCTGACGACAAGGCGCTGTAATTCGAACCCGATCTGCTGGTAAATTCTGTGTAGGTCGCGGTGCCCGAAAGCGAGGGCAGCCCCGGCGCGCGGGCAATCTGCACGCCTTCGTCGGTTGCGCGCTGCTGGGCGCGGGCGGCCTGGATCGTGGGATTGGTGTTGTAGGCCATGACCAGGGCCTCGCGCAGCTCGTCGGCCAGCGAAGGTGAGGCCGCCAGACTCATCCCGCCGGCCAGCAGGGCCCAGCGCGTCAGGCGCAAAATCCCGGTCGTGGACATTGCTTTAGAAACTCCAGCTCTTGGGTGCGGCAAAGTGGGCCAGCACGGGGATGCCAATATCGGCCAGCGGCACAAGTTGCACTGCGCCTCCAGCCTTGGTGCCTTTGGCGAGGCTGGTCACCCCGCGCCGGGTCAAGCCGGTCACCACCCGCCCGCCATCGGCGAGCGCCGCCACCAAAGCTGCGGGCAAATGCTCGATCGCGCCGTCGATCAGCAGCAGGGTGAAACCGACCGAGCCGGGCTTACCAGCCGCAGCCTCGGCCGCGCTCGCCACTTCGACCGACGCCCCCATGGCTTCGACCAACGCCGGCAGGTAATTGCTGCCGCAGCTGACCACCAGCACCCGCTCGCCCGGCTGCGGTGCGGCTTCGGCCAGCATCTTGCCATGGACCAGCGGGGCGGGCAGGGCGTGCCCGTCACCCAGCGGAATCGCCCGGTCGATATAGGCGTGGCCGCGGGCACTGGCGGGCACAAAGTCTTCGCGGGCAACCGCGGACATCGCGGCCAGCACGGCCTCCTGGTTGACCCCGCTGACGCGCAGCTGGCTGTCGATCATCGCCCGGCGGGCGGCGGAACTATCGATCGCAGTGGTAACAGTCATGAATTCAGGCCCTTTTCGCGCACTGTATTACACACACAAAACAGCAACGCAACCGCCCATTTATAAGCGATTGCTAATGTTAAGCCAGGCCCCCACAGCTTGCTTTGACGAGCTGGCCGCCAAGCGCCTATGGGGGCCGGGCGACTAGTTCAAGAGGAATTCGGGCCATGACCGACAGGGTGACCATCCGCGAAGCCGATCTGATCGAAAGCGTCGCCGATGCGCTGCAATATATCAGCTACTTCCACCCGATGGACTACATCCGCGCGCTGGGGGATGCCTATGAGGCCGAACAGGGCCCGGCCGCCAGGGATGCGATCGCCCAGATCCTGACCAACAGCCGGATGTGCGCCGAGGGCCACCGGCCGATCTGTCAGGACACGGGAATCGTCAACGTCTTCGCCCGATGGGGTCAGGATTGCTGGCTCGATTCGAAACTGTCCTTGCAGGACGTGGTCGATGAAGGGGTGCGCCGGGCCTACCTCAACCCCGAGAACAAGCTGCGCGCCTCGGTGCTGGCCGATCCGGCCTTCACCCGCCGCAACACCCGCGACAACACCCCGTGCGTGTTGCATGTGACCATGGTGCCGGGCAGCACAGTCTCGGTCGATGTCGCGGCCAAAGGCGGCGGCAGCGAGAACAAGTCGAAGTTCAAGATGATGAATCCCAGCGACAACCTGGTCGACTGGGTGATCGAGATGCTGCCGCAGATGGGTGCGGGCTGGTGCCCGCCGGGGATGCTGGGGATCGGGATCGGCGGCACGGCCGAGCATTGCATGCTGCTGGCCAAGCAATCGCTGATGGAGCCGATCGACATGGCGCAGCTCAAACAGCGGGGCGCCCGGACCGATATCGAGGCGATGCGGATCGAGATCTTTGACCGGGTCAATGCGCTGGGGATCGGCGCGCAGGGGCTGGGCGGGCTCTCGACCATTCTCGACGTCAAGATTTTCGATGCGCCGTGCCACGCCGCGGGCAAGCCGGTGGCGATGATCCCCAATTGCGCCGC
>PNJT01000079.1 GCA_013822005.1 Novosphingobium sp.
GACCGGCATGCGCCCGTTCCACAGCAGGCTGGCCCGCACTTTCCAGTGGGCGAAATTGGGGAACGAGACGAAGGCCTTGCGCCCCACCCGCAGCAGCTCATCCAGCACCTGATCGGGCCGCTTGGTGGTCTGCAGGGTCTGGCTGAGGATCGCGTAGTCGAACGAGGCATCAGGATAGTCCGACAGGTCGGTATCGGCATCGCCCTGCATCACCGACAGGCCCTTGCCCACGCACTCGGCAACATTGTGCGGATCAAGCTCCAGCCCGCGGGCATCGACTTGATGCTGGTCGCGCAGCACCGCCATCAGTGCGCCGTCCCCGCAGCCGACATCAAGCGCGCGGCTGCCCGGCGCAACGTTCTGAGCGATGATCGCCAAGTCAGGGCGCAGCATGCTCATCCCAGGAACCCCGCGATCACCCGGTCGAGCGCGGGGACATCGAGCAGGAAGCTGTCATGCCCAAACGGGGCCGACAGCTCAACAAAGCTGACCGGCGCGCCGGCGGCGTTGAGTGCGTGGGCGATCGTGCGGCTTTCCGTGGTGGGATAAAGCCAGTCGGTATCGAAGCTGACCAGGCAGAACTTCGCCGTCACTCCCTTGAAGGCTTCGGCCAGCCGCCCGCCGTGCTCCTCGGCCAAGTCGAAATAGTCCATCGCCCGGGTGATGTAGAGGTAGCTGTTGGCATCGAAGCGGTCGGTGAAGCTCAGCCCCTGGTGGCGCAGGTAGCTTTCGACCTGGAAATCGGCATCGAAGCCGAAAGTCTTTTCGGTCCGGTCCTGCAGCTTGCGGCCGAATTTTTCGTGCATCCCCTCTTCGGAAAGATAGGTGATATGCGCTGCCATCCGCGCGACCGCGAGGCCGTTGTCCGGCCCTTTCCCGCCGTAATAGTCCCCGCCCTTCCACTTGGGATCGGCCATGATCGCCTGGCGGCCGACCTCGTGAAAGGCGATGTTCTGGGCCGAATGGCGCGCGGTGCTGGCGATCACCAGCACGGCGCGGGCGCGTTCGGGCCAGTTGGCGGCAAAGCTCAAGGCCTGCATGCCGCCCATCGATCCGCCGACCACCGCGTGCAGCTGTTCGATCCCCAGCGCGTCGAGCACGGCTACCTGCGCGCGGACCATGTCGCGGATGGTGATCACCGGAAAGCGCATGGCAAAGGGCTGGCGGTCTTCGGCCAGGGTGGCCGGGCCGGTCGAGCCATAACAGCCGCCCAGCACATTGGCGCAGACAACGAAAAAGCGGTCGGTGTCGATCGGCAGGCCGGGGCCGACCATCCGGATCCACCAGCCGGGCTTGCCGGTGATCGGATGCGGGCTGGCGACGCACTGATCGCCGGTCAGCGCGTGGAAGATGATGATTGCATTAGACTTTTCGGCATTGAGCGTGCCGTAAGTCTCATAGGCAATCCGCACCCTGGGCAGACTCTGTCCGCCGTCCAGCGCCAATGGCTGGGGCAGATCCAGCACGTGGCTGGCGGTCAGGATCGCGGGCTTGGCCATAAGCGGCGATTGGGGGAGGAGGCGGGCCGTGTCAATTCCTCCCCGGCACGGGGAGGGGGACCACCGCAGGTGGTGGAGGGGCACGTGCAGCATATCCTGCACTCACCGTCAGGACCACTCGCGCGTGCCCCTCCACCATGCTTCGCATGGTTCCCCTCCCCTGAAGGGGAGGAACTGGCTGGCAAATTGGCTTTCACCTGCTAAGGGCCAGCCTCAATGGCCAATTCACCCGTCCCCAAGCCGTGGATCGCTGCGATCCACGCCTATGTCCCCGGCAAGGCCTCGGGCGATGACGGGCGCGCGGCGGTCAAGCTCTCAGCCAACGAGAATCCGCTGGGTTGCAGCGCGCTTGCGCTGGCCGCGCGGGGTGAAGCCAGGCACCCTTCGCGCTACCCGGACGGTGACTCAAACGCGCTTCGACATGCACTTGGGGCACACCACGGGATCGACCCGGCGCGGATCATCATGGGCGCGGGTTCGGGCGAGCTGTTGTACCTCGCCGCCAGCGCCTATGCCGGGCCGGGCGACGAGGTGCTGTTCTGCGAATATGCCTTCTCGCTTTACGACATCGTCGCGCGGCGCGCGGGGGCCGAGCCGGTCGAGGCTCGGGCCAAAGACTTCGCCAACGATGTCGATGCGCTGCTGGCGGCAGTGACGACAAGGACCCGGGTGGTGCTCCTCGCCAACCCGAACAACCCCACCGGCACTTACCTGCCGCGCAGCGAGATCGCCCGGCTCCATGCGGGTCTGCCCGCCCAGGTGCTGCTGGTGCTCGATCTGGCCTATGCTGAATATGTCGATCCGGCCGATGATGACGGTTCGATGGACCTGGCCGCCAGCCAGCCCAATGTGCTGGTCACGCGGACCTTCTCCAAGGCCTTTGGCCTGGCGGGAGAGCGGGTCGGCTGGGGCACCGGCTCGGCCGAAGTGGTCGAAGTGCTCAACCGCCTGCGCGGGGCCTTCAACCTGTCCAACGAGGCCCAGGCCATGGCGCTCGCCGCGCTGGACGATCTGGCCTTTGTCGAACACTCACGCCGCCACAATGCCGAAGTCCGCGCCCGGTTTGTCGCTGCGGTCAATGCGCTGGGCAATCACGGGCTGCGCTGTGTGCCGAGCGAGGCCAATTTCGTGCTGGTGCTGTGCGAGGGCCAGCTTTCGGGCAAGGCCGCTTATGAAGGGCTGGCCCAGGCCGGCTACATGACCCGCTGGTTCCCCGTCCCCGGGCTCGATCAAGGCGTGCGGATCACCGTGGGCACGGCTGAGGAAATGGACGGTGTCGCCGCGGTGCTACGCCAGCTGGCGGAGGCGGCGAGGTGAGCTTTCAGCGGATCGCGGTGATCGGGCTGGGGCTGCTGGGCGGCTCGGTTGGCCTCGCCATCAAGGCGCACCTGCCAGGTGCGACCACCACCGGCTATGATGCTGACCCCGCTACCCGCGCCCGCGCGGCCGAACGCGGTCTGGTCGATCAGATCTGCGACACTGCCGCCGATGCCGTGAAGGACGCCGAGCTGGTGGTGCTCTGCGTCCCTGTCGGCGCAATGGCCGCAGCCGCGAAGGAGCTGGCCGGCACCCTGCCCGCCGATGCGCTGGTCAGCGATGTCGGCTCGTCCAAGCAGAGCGTCGCCAAGGCGCTGGCCGAGGCCCTGCCCGGCCACGCGATCATCCCCGCGCATCCCGTAGCCGGGACCGAACGGTCTGGCCCCGACGCGGGCTTTGCCAGCCTGTTCCAGCAGCGCTGGTGCATCCTGACCCCGCCAGAGGACGCCGATCCCGCCAAGCTCGCCGCGCTAAGCGCATTCTGGGAAGCCCTGGGCGCGCGGGTCGAAGTGATGGACGCCGCGCACCACGATCTGGTGCTGGCCGTCACCAGCCACTTGCCGCACCTGATCGCCTATACCATCGTCGGCACCGCATCGGACCTTGAAGGGGTGACCGAGGGCGAAGTGATCAAGTATTCGGCCGGCGGCTTCCGCGACTTTACCCGCATCGCTGCCAGCGACCCGACGATGTGGCGCGACGTGTTCCTGGCCAACAAGGACGCGGTGCTGGAAATGCTCCAGCGTTTCACCGAGGACCTGACCGCCCTGCAGCGCGCGATCCGGATCGGCGATGGCGACCAGCTGTTCGAACACTTCACCCGCACCCGCGCGATCCGCCGCTCGATCATCGAGCTGGGCCAGGACGACGCGCGGCCCGATTTCGGGCGCAGCGACCACGGCCAGTCCTGAGCCATGACCATCGCTGTCTGTTGCGAGCTGGCTTACCGCTTCGCGCGCCCCACCGACATGCTGATGCAGATCGAGGCAGCGGTGCTGCCCGAACAGCGGATCGTCTCGGCGGGCCTCGGCCTCAGCCCGGTCGAATGGTTCGCCCGCGTCCCCGGCCACGACGAAGTGGGCGAGCGGATCTGGCTGCGGGTCGAGCGCGACCTGATCGTCGACTACACCGCCGAGATCGAGGTGCTGCGCGCCGACGATCCCTTCGCCCAGCTGCCCGAAACGCCTCCGCACCTGCTGCCGGGCGATGTCGTCGACTACCTGATGCCCTCGCGCTATTGCCAGTCGGACCTGTTCGAACCCTTCGTCGAGGGGGAATTCGCAGGGCTGACCGGCGGGGCCCGGATCGCCGCGATCCGTGACTGGGTGGCGGGCGCTCTCACTTATGACACGGGCAACACCACGGTCCACACCAGCGCCTGCGAAAGCCTGCTGGCGCGGCGCGGGGTGTGCCGCGATTTCGCCCATGTGGTGATCGCCATGGCCCGCGCCTCGGCCATCCCGGCGCGCTATGTCAGCGTCTATGCCCCCGATGTCATGCCGTCCGATTTTCACGCCGTCGCCGAGGTGTTCCTGGGCGGGGCCTGGCATTTGGTCGATGCCACCGGCATGGCCGGCCCGGCCGACATCGCCAAGATCGGCGTCGGCCGCGATGCGGCGGATATCCCGTTTCTCTCGACCTTCGGCGATGCACAGCTCATGAACTTGCGGGTTGAAGTCCGGCGCAGTCAGAGATTGGCCTAAGAGCCTGAAAGCCCCTCCCCGGCGGGGAGGGGTTGGGGTGGGGGCTCGACGCCAGCGTGGAACCCCCATCCCAACCCTTCCCCAACGGGGAAGGGCTTTGCCACTTTCCTTCAAATGTCTCGCAGCTAACTCAGCAAGAACACTCCCGCCACGACCCACATCACCGCCGTGGAGAGCCAGCCCCCGAATTCCAGCCAGCCCCCAATCCGCAGACTGCCCATCACCTTGCGGTTCCTGGCGATCAGCATGGTCACCACCATCAGCGGCGGTGCCAGCAGGCCGTTGACCACCGCCGCCCAGTAGAGCGCCTTCATCGCGTCGATCTCGATCAGGTTGAGCGCGATCCCGCCCAGCGTTGCCATGGCGATCACCCCGTAAAAGGCCTTGGCCTCGCGCGGCTTGCGGTCCAGGCCTTCGGTCCAGCCGAAGGTCTCGCTGACCGCATAGGCCGCGCTGCCAGCCAGGATCGGCACTGCCAGCAGGCCGGTGCCGATGATCCCGACCGCGAACAGCGCGAAAGCAAAATCCCCGGCGATCGGGCGCAGCGCCTGGGCGGCCTGTGCCGCGCTTTCGATGTCGCGCACGCCGTTGGCGTGCAGCGTCGCGGCGGTGGCAATGACGATGAATAGCGCGACCAGGTGCGAAAAGCCCATGCCGACCAGCGTATCGGTGCGGATCCGCCGCAGCTCGGCCCCGGCGCGGCGCGGGCTGACATGGAGCGGCTTGATATGGCGGCGGTGCTGCTCTTCCACTTCCTGGCCGGCCTGCCAGAAGAACAGGTAAGGGCTGATCGTGGTGCCGAAGATCGCCACCAGGGCCATCGCGTGCGGCTTGTCGAAAGTGAACTGCGGCACCAGCGTGCCCCACAGCGCTTCGCCCAGCGGCACCTTGGCAACGAACACCACCCCGACATAGGCGAACAGCGAAAGCGTGGCCCATTTGAGGATCCGGGCATATTGCGAATAGCTGACAAACACCTCGAGCAGCACCGAAAGCACCCCGAAGGCCACGGTATAGGCCAGTATGGGTCCGGGGATCACCAAGGCCAGCACCGCGCCCATCGCGCCCAGGTCGGCACCCAGGTTGATGACGTTGGCGACCAGCAGCATCAGCACCACCGCGCGCAGCAGCCACGGCGAATAGTGCTGGCGCAGGTTCTGGGCGATACCCTTGCCGGTGGTCGCCCCGATCCGCGCACAGATCGCCTGGATCGAGGCGAGCAGCGGAAAGCCGAAGAACATCGTCCAGGCCAGGCCATAGCCGAACTGCGCGCCGACCTGGCTGTATGTGCCGATGCCCGAAGGATCATCGTCCGCCGCGCCGGTGACCAGCCCGGGGCCCAGCACTTCGAGCGGTGAGCGGCGTTGGGCCTTTTCGCTCATGGCGTGTTGAGCGCGTTGATCGCGGTGTGGACCCGTTCCTCGACCTCGGCCCGCGGCACGCCCGGCGGGATCGCCTCAAAGATCCGGTAAGTGATCGTGCCCGGCAGCTTGAGCCAGCGGTGATAGAGCCGCCCGGCATCGACCGCGATCGGCACCACCGGCAGGCCCAGCAGCTTGTAAACTCCGGCAAAACCCGCTTGCAGCGGCGGCCGGGTGCCTTGAGCCACGCGGGTGCCCTCGGGGAAGATCGTCAGCGAGCGGCCCTCGCCAGTGATCCGCTTGGCCGCGGCCAGCATGTGGCGCAGCGCCCTGGCCCCCTGGTCGCGCTGGACTTCGACCAGGCCATAGCGATCCCCCACCAGGCCCCACAGCGGGATCCGCATCAACTCGGCCTTGGCGAAGACTCCGGGGAACGGGACCACCTGCGGAATGTCGATCGCCTCGAAATAGCTCTCATGCTTCATCGCCACGAAGACCGGGCCTTCAGGCAGCGTGCCTTCCACCCGGATCGTGATCCCCAGCAGATGGCGCATGCACCAGCGGTGATAGAGCGACCAGGAATGGACCCGGCGCACGAAAGTCTGGCGCGGGGACAGGAACAGCGCGGCGACGCAGGCCAGCACGATGAAGACGCTGCCCAGATAGAACGCGGCATAGAAGGCCAGATTGCGCGGGATCAGCAAGAGTCGGCCCACCTTAGCCCCCAACCAAACGCACCAGGCCGCGCGCGACCAGCTTGTTGTATTCGACGAACAGGGTCCGCATGCCGGGCTTGCTGGGCACCGCATCCTCGACAATCGTCACGCCGCCCGGCAGCACGCCGCCCAGTTCAAAGACCGCGCGGCGCATGTGCCAGTCGCTGGTGACCAGCCGGATCGAGCGGTGCTTCCTGGTGCGGACCCATTCGGCGGTCTCGCGGGCATTGCCCTCGGTATCGGCGGCGGCATAGCCCAGGGCAACGCAGCAAGCCATTTGCGCGCCCGAAACCTTGAACTGCGCGGCGAACTCACCCGGCTTGACCTCGCGGAACACGCCCGAGACGAACATCTGCGGGGCCCACTTGTTGTCCAGCACTGCCAGCCCGCGCTCAACCCGGCCAGCGGCCCCGGTCAGCACGACCACCGCATCGGTGCGCTGGGTGCCCGCGGGCTGCGGCAGCACCGCGGCGAACCAGACGAAGCCCAGCGCCCAGGCGAGCAGGATCAACGAAAGCAGGCGGCGCAGCATTGCGAGTCCTTAAAGCATCTTCTTGAGCGCGCGAATGACCGTCTGGCGCGCAGTGAACATCGCCAGCCCTACGCCGACTACGGGGATCAAGGCCAGCAATATCCAGTCGAGCCAGCCCAGCGCGCCCGAACTGACCAGCCCGGCACCCAGCCCGCCGAACTGCTTGCCCAGCAGCAGCACCACCACCAGCCCCAGCGCCAGCCCGATCGCCCCGCCGCCAGCCGCATCGAAACCGATCGCGCGCTGAAACACCCGGGCGATCTGGCGGTCGGTCCCGCCGAGCAAATGCACGATCTCGATCGTCTCGCGATTGGTGCCCAGCGCCGTGCGCACCGCCAGCAGCACCGCTGCGGCCAAGGCAAAGGCCAGCACGCCGACCAGTGCGATCGAAAGCCAGCGCATGGTCCCGATCGCGCTGAACACCGGCTTCAGCCAGGTTGACTGCGCATCGACCCGCGCCGCGGGCGCCACGTCGCGCAATGTGCGCCGCAGCTGGCCCAGCATCTCCCCGCTGACCGGATCGCGCAGCCGCGCATCGATCAAGGCCGGCACCGGGATTGCCCCTTCGCCAGTTGGCGCACCCAGCCAGGGTTCGATCAGCCGGTCGATCTCGGCCTGCGAGACCAGCGTGGCCTCAACCACGCCCGGCGTAGCGCGCAAGGATCGCAGCGCGGCCTGGGCCTGGCGGTCACGCTCGGCCGGATTGGCATTGACGATTTGCACGGTGATCCCGCCGGTCAGCGCGTCGCTGGCATTGCGCGCGGTATTGCTGAAGGCCAGCCCCGCCGCCGCGGCGATCACCGTCAGCGCCACCATGATCGCGATCACCCAGGGCATCGGCCCCGACAGGCGGCCCTGCGGGATCAGCTCGGCCTCGGCGCCGGGCGAGACAAAGCGGGGAAGCGAAGAGGCCATCAGAGGGCCTCCCCTTTGGGACGGGGGACTCGCGGCGGATAGCGCAAGGCGCCGGTCGGGTCGGACAGCCGTCCTTTGTCGAGCCGCATGATCAAGGAATCCGGCACCCGCTTGAGCAAGTGCACGTCGTGGGTCGCGACCACAACCGTGGTGCCGAGCCGGTTGAGCGCTTCGAACAGGCGCAGCAGCTTGACCGCCATGTCGGGATCGACGTTGCCGGTCGGCTCGTCCGCGACCAGCATTTCGGGGCGATGGATCACCGCGCGGGCGATCGCCACGCGTTGCTGCTCGCCGCCCGATAGCTGTGCAGGCAGGGCATGCATCCGGTCGGCCAGCCCGACCCATTCGAGCATATCGGCCACCGGCTTGGTGATCTCGCGCTCGGCCACGCCGGCCACGCGCAGCGGCAGCGCCACGTTGTCGAAGGCCGAAAGGTGCGAAACCAGCCGAAATTCCTGAAACACCACCCCGATCCGTCGGCGCAGCGCGGGCAAGCGCTCACGCGGGAGCGTGATCGCATCGCTGCCGAACATCCGGATCGCCCCGCGCGATGGGCGCTGGGCCAGGTAAAGCAGCTTCAAAAGCGAGGTCTTGCCCGCGCCGCTGGCCCCGGTCAGGAAGTAGAAACCGCCCGGAAACAGGGTGAAAGAGACATTGCTCAGCACTTCGCGGTCGGTGCCGTAACGCAGCCCGACATTGTCGAACTGGACGATTTCCCCTTCTGCAGCATTACTCATCGTTATGGGGCCGGTCCAGTTGGTGCGCCAGATGGTGCAGGTGAGGCCGCCCTATAGCGGCCAATCCATGTGGAAAAAAGGGCATAGCCGCGCTTAGCGGTGCACCGCGCCCTTGCCCCCGACCTTGTCCACATGCTTAACAGGCGCGTCATGATCATTTCCTGCCCCGCCTGCTCCACGCGCTATGTCGTGCCCGACACCGCGGTCGGGGCTGACGGGCGCACCGTGCGCTGCGCCAAGTGCCGCCATTCGTGGTTCCAGGAAGGGCCAAGGCTGGACCCGCCCGCCCCGGTTGTGGTGGCACCGCCGGCTCCAGAGCCCGCACCGCCGCCACCTGTGGCCGAGCCGGAGCCGGTTGCCGCGCCCGAGCCTCAGGCAGAGGCCGTGTCTGCACCGGAACCCGAGCCGGAACCCGTCCCCGCAGCTCCCACCCCCGCATGGGACGAGCCGGAGGCTGCACCGGCGCCCCCGCCGCTCAGCTTTGCTGATGACACTTTGCCGCCCCCTCCCCCCGCCGCCGCGCCGCTTGCCGCCAGTGTCGGCGAAGAGGAAGAGGAGTATTCGCGCTTTGCGCACGAGCCGCTGTTCCGCCCGCGCCGCAACCCGGCCAAGATGTGGACCATCGCCGCGGCACTGTTCGCGCTGGTCGCTTTCGGCTCGATCGGGGCTGCGGCCTGGTACGGCCTGCCGGACTGGATGCCGTTTGCCCAGCAGCAGTTTGCCGAGGACCAGCCAGGGCTGAAGCTCAACTTCCCCGAAAAGCAGCAAGGCCCGCGCCCGCTGGCCGATGGCAGCTATTTCTTTGAAACCAATGGCACGGTGACCAACGTCAGCCAAGAATCGCGTTCGGTCCCGGCGATCCTGGTGGTGCTCTACAATGCCCGCGGATCGCAGGTCTTCATGAAGGAAATCCGCTCGCCCAAGCGAGTGCTGGCTCCGGGTGAGAGCGTGGCGGTGAACGAAGCCCTGGTCAACGTCCCCAGGGGCGCGGTGAAGGCCAAGATCGGCTGGAAGCCGGGAAGCTAATCCCTACTCGAACGCAATCGTCACGCGGCCTGCTTCCGGGCGGCTGACATGGCGCTTGAGCGCTTCGGCCCCGGCCACTTCGCTGTTCTCACCGCTGCGCAAGATCACCACCGTCGCCCGCGCGACTACCGAGGCACCGTGCTGCTGCGGCTGCGCGGGAAGCGGGGTCTGGGCGACCACGGCGGCCAGGGCGAAAGGTAAAGCAAAGCTCATGGACTAGGGTGAACGCCCAATTCACTTTTGCCGCAATGGCCCAGAAAGCCGCGTCCCCCGGCGGGACAGACAGGGCCAAAAGATTAACGCACTTTTGAGTGCTTGCAGCCCCCAGCCCCCTTTGCTAAGGGCGCGCTCCTACCCCCCCGGGGCGGCTTGATCGCCCCGATGATTTAGCGGTCGTGGCGGAACTGGTAGACGCGCAACGTTGAGGTCGTTGTGGGCGAAAGCCCGTGGAAGTTCGAGTCTTCTCGACCGCACCAATCACCCGAAATCGTGATCGACTTTTGCCTTGGGGCAATTTCGCGCCTGCAATGCATTGCGCGGGGTTTCGCGCCATGCCAGCAAGGGTCCTCGACAAGGGAGCAAGGCTGGTGGCAGCAGGACTGATCGGGGCGATCGAGGCGGGCGGGACCAAATTCGTCCTGGCGCTGGCGCGCGCCGATGGGACGGTGCTGGCGGAAACCCGGATTTCGACGCGCACGCCAGTTGAGTGCTTTGCCGATGTGGGTGCCTTCTTTGACCAGACCAGCGCCACGCATGGCCCGATTGATGCCTTTGGCGTGGCGAGCTTTGGCCCAATCGATATCAATCCCGCCTCGCCTGCCTATGGCACGATCCTGGCGACATCCAAGCCCGGCTGGCAGGGCGCGCGCTATCACGATGTGCTGGGGCGGTTCGGCGTTCCGATCGTGGTCGATAGCGACGTCAATGGCGCAGCGCTGGGCGAGTGGCGGCACGGGGCCGGACAACATTGCGCGACGCTGGCCTATACCACGGTGGGCACCGGGGTGGGCAGCGGCGTGATCGGCCAGGGCCGCAGCCTGCGCGGCTTTTCGCATTACGAGAGCGGGCATATCGCGGTGGTGCGCGATCCTTCCGACAGATTCGAAGGGCACTGTCCGTTTCACGGCGCTTGCCTGGAAGGCATGGCGGCGGGTCCGGCGATCAAGGCGCGCTGGGGGCAGAGCCTGTCCGAACTGGACGACCCGGCCAAGACTGCACTGATCGCGGGCTACATTGCCCAGCTGGCGGTCAACCTGATCTTGCTCCACATGCCCGACCGGCTGGTGTTTGGCGGCGGGGTGATGAAAGGCCCCGGCCTGATCGCAGCGCTGCGCCGCGAGACCGAGCGGCGGCTGGGCGGTTACCTCTCCGCCCCGCAGCTCGATCCGGGACTGGAAAGCTACATCGTCGCGCCGGCTTTGGGCGATGCGGCGGGGATCACCGGGGCGATCGCGCTGGCCCA
>PNJT01000080.1 GCA_013822005.1 Novosphingobium sp.
CCTAACCCACCACCCGCCGGTACAAATGCCAGGTCGCATGCCCCAGCACTGGTAGCACCACCAGCAGCCCCAGGAACGCCGGGACCATTGCTGCGAACAAGGCCGCGCCGATCGTCAACGCCCAGAGCACCATCACCATCTGGTTGAGCTGCACCGCGCGCAGGCTCTTGATGATCGCGGTCAGGAAATCGATGTCCTTGTCCACCAGCAAGGGCAGGCTGATCACTGTCACCGCGTAGAACAGGAAGGCCATCAGCGCGCCGGTCAAGGTGCCGACCGCCAGCATGCCGAGCCCGGCGCTGGTCTGGAACAGCGCCAGCGATTCCCCGCCGACGCCGCTTGTCGCCATGAAGATTGCGAAGATCCCGTGGGCGAGGATCATCCAGAAAGTGAAGCCCACGAACACGAACCCGCCGATCATCAGCAACTGGTCATCCCCGCGCCCGCGCAGCGCGCCCAGCACCGCGCCCCAGCTGAGCGGCAGCCCGGCTTCGCGGCGGCGGCTGACTTCGTAGAGGCCAACTGCGGTGAACGGTGCGATCAGCGGAAAGCCCGAGGCGGCTGGGATCAGCCAGATCGAGCTGCCGCGCGTGGCCAGCAGCCATGACAGCGCGAGGCCGCCCGCGATATAGAATGCGGCGAAGAACATGCCAAACAGCGGCTGCGCCTTGTAATCGGCCCAGCCTTTGCCCAGCGCATTGCGCAAGTCGGCGAGCGTCAGGTCATTGGCGACCGGGATTTGCGGGATCTGGAACGGTTCGGGCTGGTTCACGGGCATCGCTCCTGACCGGACTCAACGCCGCAGATGCTGGACCAGAACCGTGAGCCGGGCAAGAGCCCCGTGCGAGAGTTACTCCGGCTGCGACTGCATCTGGATGTAGTTCTGCAGGCCCATTCGCGCGATCAGGTCGAACTGGCGTTCGATCGCATCGACGTGCTCTTCCTCAGACTTGAGGATTTCGGCGAACAGGTCGCGGCTGACATAGTCGCCCACCGTCTCGCAATGCGCGATCGCGCCCTTCAGCTGCGACAGCGCCTCCATTTCCAGCGCGAGATCAGCCTTGAGGATTTCTTCGACCGTTTCGCCGATCCGCAAGCGGCCCAGATCCTGGAAATTGGGCAGGCCCTCCAGGAAGAAGATCCGGTCGGTCAGCTTGTCGGCGTGCTTCATCTCGTCGATCGATTCGCCGTATTCATAGGCGGCCAGCCGATCGACGCCCCAGTTCTTGAGCATGCGGTAATGCAGGAAATACTGGTTGATCGCGGTCAGCTCGTTCTTGAGCGCCTCGTTCAGCAGCTTGATGACTTTGGCATCGCCCTTCATGGTATTCCTCCGCACTGTGCGAAGGCGATGATAGGGCAGGGCAAGGGCTTTGTCACCGCCCGATCAGGCCGGAACGCAGCTTTCCTCTTCAATGATTTCCAGCGCGAAAGGCACGCACTGGCCGCAGTTCACTTCGCAGCCGAGCCGGGCATAGACCGCTTCAACCTCGGCATGGCCCTGGCGGGCAGCAAGGCGTAGTTCCTGTTCGCGAATGGCATTGCAGCTGCAAACGATCATGCGAATCCTCCGGCGGATCAGATCTTCAATATACGCTATTGCGAATGAAATGCAATAAGGATCAAGAGAGAAAGTGTGCCCGCAAGGCAGCCGCAAAAAGGCTCACCCCTTGCTCAGCCCGCCGATTTTCTCGCGGCGGCGGGCGACCTGTTCCTGCTGGTCGATGATCCAGTTCGCGGGGCGAAGCTAAACCAGCAAGGTGTCCAGCATCGCCAGATAGCGCGGTCGCCCGGTAACTTCGTCGGGCAAGACTTCGAAATTGCCGTCGATCCGCATCGAGACATAGCCGTGGATGAGCGAGCAGATCGCTACCATCAGCGTCTCGCGGCTGGCCCCGCGTGGCGGGGCAAGCCCGCTGGCTGCACCGCTGACGACATCGACCACGGCCTGGCTCTGGGCCTGGAAAGCGGGTTCCTGCGCGGCGAGCAAGTCGGCGCGGAACATCAGCCGGTAACGGTGCGGATGTGCCTCGGCAAAGGCCAGGCTGGCGGCGAAAATCGCTTCCACCTTGCCGCGCGGACTATCCGCGGCTGCGGCCGCGGCGCGGTTGGCTGCCTCGAACCGGGTCATGCAATGCAGCGCCAGTGCGGTCAGCAGCGCTCTCAGGTCGGGGAAATGATTGACCGGGGCGGCATGCGAGACGCCCACGGCGCGCGCGCAGGCGCGAATCGTCACCGCGTCGATCCCGTCGGTATCGAGCAGGTCGAGCCCCGCCGCGATCAAGGCGGCACGCAGATCGCCGTGGTGGCGGTTGCGTTTGGTCGGAGCAGGATTGCGGTTCATCGAGCTTTATTGACACCGTCAATCAGAAAGTGCAAATTGACACTGTCAATTAAACGGAATCGCCCATGCTTCTCGCTTTGCTGGTGGTGCATATCGCAGCCGGCCTGATCGCCCTGCTGGCCGCGCTGTGCGCCATGGCCGCGCCGAAGCGCAGCGGCGCGCTGCATGCCCGCGCCGGGACCTGGTTCGTCGGCGCAATGGCAACGATGGCCAGCTGCGCCGCGCTGCTGACCAGGTTCGAGCCCGACCGGCTTTCGCTGGGCGCGGCGCTGTGGACGCTCCACCTGATCTTCACCGCGCAGGATGCCGCCGCCAACCGCGATGGCCGGACCGGCCGCCGCGCGCGCTGGGCGCTGCTGCCGGGTCTTGCCGCGCTGGCGCTGCTGCTCCACGGCGCGCTGGCCGCCAGCCAGGCCGCCGATGGCCGGTTCCAGGGCTCGGAGGCGGCTGGATACCTGGCGTTTGGCGGCTTCTGCGCGCTGTCGCTGCTTTACGATCTCAGTCTTTTCTGGCGCGCGCCGTTGGCCGCGCGGGCCCGCATCGCCCGCCACCTGTGGCGGATGTGCACGGCGACCTTCCTGGCAGTCACTTCGCTGTTTCTGGGCCAGCAGGACGATGTTTTTCCCTTCATGGCGGGATCGCCACTGCTGCTGGTGCCCTCGCTGCTGACACTGGGTTTCATGGCCTTCTGGATCCTGCGGGTGCGCCTGGCCCGCAACTGGCTGGGCGTGCTGCCCCGCCGGACATCGACCGCAACCTCACTCAACCCAAAGGACCCGCTATGACCACCACCCTTGCCACTACCGGCCGCCTGATCGGCGCCGGGATCCTTGCCGGCTATGTCCTCGATATCGGCAACAATTTCTTCATCCAGCCCTCAATCCGCAACGGCGAGGGGCCGATCGGCCTGTTCGCGGGCGCAGCGGCGCAGCCGGGGCTGATCGGCACAATCGTGCTGATCGGCATGGTTTCGGGCGTGATCTCGCTGCTGATCGCCGCGCTGCTGTGCCGCGAATCCGTGGCCCGGCCCTTCGCCTGGCTGGCATTCCTGTTCCTGGGTTTCAAGGCGACCTCGTTCGGGATGGGCGGGTCAGAGCTCGCCAGCTATCAGCTCTACCGCGCGCTGGGCGATGCCATGCTGGCCGATCCCGGGGGGGAGCTGGCCAGGATGGTTGGCCCGGTCTGGACTCTGGTGACCGAACAGCGCAACGGCCTGCATTACCCCACCATGCTGCTGGGCGGGGCCGGGGCCTTCACGCTCTATGCGCTGCTCTACCAGAGCCAATGGGTGCCGCGCTGGCTGGGCTTGGCTGGCCTGGTGGCCACGGCCTCGCAGATGACCGGAGTGTTCACCGGGGTGCTGGGGCATGATGTTTCGTTCGCGTTCCTCGCCCCGCTGGCGCTGGTCCAACTGGTGCTGGGGTTGTGGCTGGTCGCCAGGGGCTTTGCCGAAGGGCAGACCGCCGTCTGACTGCGCGAGAGGCTCTTCATCTACCCTTTCCTGCATGATCCGCCTGAGCGCTCATGGCGAGCTATGGTGCTTCCGATCCTGCCCACCTGCGCATCCGAATCGGCTGCGAATCACGTGCAAGGTGATGCTGGCTGCCAGGGGCTGACACTTTCGATCGAACAATGTCCATGGTGTCCACTCGCGCAGATTTCTGCGGCTTTGCGGGCGTTCTAGAAATGTTCCTGTTCCCCACTTGTTCCGAAAGAACAAATGCGATACATCATTGCCACGTTGACCTCTCCGGTCAGTGGCTTACGCAAGGGGACAGGTTATGGGTGCTCAGCTGAAACTGATACAGGAAGGCAAGGATACAATGGACCGGCAAAAGGCGCTCGAAGCGGCGCTGGCGCAGATCGATCGCGCATTTGGCAAGGGCAGCGCGATGAAGCTGGGCTCGAAGGAAGCGATGGAGGTCGAATCGATCTCCACCGGTTCGCTCGGGCTCGATATCGCGCTCGGCGTCGGCGGGCTGCCGCGCGGCCGGGTGATCGAAATCTACGGGCCGGAGAGCTCAGGGAAAACCACACTGGCGCTGCACGTGATTGCCGAGGCGCAGAAGGGCGGCGGGACTGCAGCCTTCGTCGATGCCGAACACGCGCTCGATCCGGCCTATGCCAAGAAGCTCGGCGTCGATATTGACGAGCTGATCGTTTCGCAGCCCGATACCGGCGAACAGGCGCTCGAAATCGTTGATACCCTGGTGCGTTCGAATGCGATCGACGTGCTGGTGGTGGACTCGGTCGCCGCCCTGGTGCCGCGCGCCGAAATCGAAGGCGAAATGGGCGACAGCCACGTTGGCCTCCAGGCCCGTTTGATGAGCCAGTCGCTGCGCAAGCTGACCGGCTCGATCAGCCGCTCGCGCTGCATGGTGATCTTTATCAACCAGCTGCGCATGAAGATCGGGGTGATGTACGGCAATCCGGAAACCACCACCGGGGGCAACGCGCTCAAGTTTTACGCCTCGGTCCGGCTCGACATCCGCCGCACCGGTCAGATCAAGGACCGCGACGATATCGTCGGCAACACCACCCGCGTCAAAGTGGTCAAGAACAAGGTCGCCCCGCCGTTCAAGCAGGTTGAATTCGACATCATGTATGGCGAAGGCATCTCCAAGATCGGCGAAATTCTCGACCTCGGCGTCAAGGCCGGAGTGGTTGAGAAGAGCGGCGCCTGGTTCTCATACGATTCTATCCGGATCGGTCAGGGGCGCGAAAACTCCAAGACCTATCTGAAGGAAAATCCCGAGCTTTGCGACCGGCTGGAGGCTGCGATCCGCGGCCAAACCGAAGGTCTTTCCGGGGAGATGATGGCCGGTCCTGAAGCTGAGGACGACATCTGATCTTCGAGAGCTTCCGGCCCGGCGACGCCCGTTCGCCGTGCCGGGGTTGAATGGAGGGCGTTCCCGAGTCCCCCGTACCCCTTCGGGGACGTCCTCCGACTGACAGGACCGGCGCGGCATTCCCAGCGAATGCCGCGCCGGCTTCTGTTGGGCCGCGCCAAATGCAAATTCGCGCAGACCGTGTAATCCCGCACTTGACCGAAGAACAAATGCCCCGCAATCATGTACATCGCTAAAACGGAGGGGAATCATGGCGAAAATCCAGAATGTATTGTTCGTGACCTTGGGGGCATTCGCACTTTCAGGCTGCGCAACAGTAATGAACGGTCCCAATCAGGACTTGGAAGTCAAATCCGAGCCTGATGGCGCGACCGCCAAGCTGACCAATGGCTATACCTGCACCACGCCGTGCAAGGTCGAAGTGCCGCGCCGCAACGACATGCGGGTCGATATCAAGAAGGACGGCTACAAGCCGACCTATGTGCTGGTCCAGTCGAAGCTGGGCGGGGCAACCTTTGGCAACCTCATTGCCGGCGGGATCGTTGGCGGGCTCGTCGATAGCTCGAACGGCTCGTCGAAAAAGCTCTCGCCGAACCCGGTCTCGGTCAAACTGGTCGCCGAAGGTGCCTCGGGCGAAGAGATGCTGCTCGACAAGAAGGGCAAGGAAATGGGCACGCTCGCCGCGCACAACGACAAGGTGCGGGTCGATGTCGCCAAGACCATCGGCAACGAAGCCGCTGGCGTTCCGGCAACCGGCCCGGCCGCCGCTGCGGCTGCTGAACCAGCGCCGCCGCCGCCCGCTCCGGCACCGACCGGCAACTGATCGCGGGCCGGGTGTCCCGGCCTGGATCACTTAAAAATTGCCTGGCGACGAGCCACCGTTCACCAGGCTAGGCCTCCGGTCGAAAGACCGGAGGCCTTATTATGTACCGCCCGATCGTTGCTGTTCTTGCCGCCGCGCTGGTCACGGCTGGCTCCGCTGAGGCCCGCCCGCCGATCACCGCCAAATGGCCGCTGCTCGCTTTCGATCGGCAAGGTTCCTGCGAACTCACCATCAACAGCAACGGCAAATTCATGTGGATCGAAGTCAGCGGCCTGATCCCTGGCACCCGTGCCAGCCTCGCGCTCAGCAATGCACGGATGAAGCCGATCGCCTGGAACGTGCTCGCGGATTCGTCGGGCTCGTGGTCAACCCCTTACGTGCCGCTGCTGTGGGGCGAGGGCGATGGCACACTGCGCACCGCGACCAGCGCCAGCACGGTCGCGGTGCGGATCGACGCGCCCGGGTGCGAGCTTGCTGCCTCGGCCCCGTGGAAGCGTGAGGTCCGGGTCATTCCCTGACCCGGCCCCGCTGCCCTGCTCAATGCGGCTCGGCCGCGCGCGCCTTGATCACATCGTCGGCATGCTTGCCGCCCAGTTCGGCCAGGTGATCGAACGCCGCCACAAAGCTCGCCAGCCCCTGGCTCAGCGAGCGCAGTTCGGCGTCGAGTCCGTGGATCCCGCTTTCGGGCAGCAGTGCCTCAACCCGTTCCCACCGCGCCCAGTCGGGATGCGGCGAAAGTCCCAGGATCTGTCCGCGCCGCGCCGACAGCACCGACCCGGCCTTCGATCCGGTCCCGCCCGGCGTATCGACCGTCACTTTGGCCACCGGCTCCAGCAGGTATGGCGCGCCTTGCGCCAGGGCATCGCCCATCGCCATCCGCCCGGCGATCTTGAACGCCAGTTCCGAGCTGTCCACGCTGTGGAACGACCCGTCGATCAAGGTCACCGCGACATCGACCACCGCAAAACCCAGCGGCCCTCGCGCCATCGCCTCTTTCACCCCGGCCTCGACCGCGGGGATGTACTGCTTGGGGATCACCCCGCCGGTGATCTTGTCCTCGAACCTGAAGCCTTCGCCGCGCGGCAAGGGGCGCACTTCGATCACGCAGTCGCCATACTGGCCGTGCCCGCCCGACTGCTTCTTGTGCCGCCCGCGCACCGAGGCACCCTTGCGGATCGATTCGCGGTAGGCAATCCGCGGCGGCCGGGTATCGACCGCGACGCCATAGCGCCGCTGCAGCCGCCCCAGCACCACCGCCAGATGCTCCTCGTTGATCCCGCGCAGGATCGTCTCGTGGCTGGCATCGTCCTGTTCCCATTCCAGCGCCGGGTCTTCCTCGCACAGGCGGTGCAGCGCGGTGGAGAGCTTGACGTCATCCTTGCGGTCGCGCGTGTTGATCGCCAGCGCGGCATTGCGCGCCGGATAGGCCACCACCCCGCCCACGGCGAGCGCCGCGCCCTTGCGGCCCAGCACCATGCCGGCCCGCGCGCCATCGACTTTCGCCACTGCGACAATATCGCCAGCCTGTGCAGCACGCTGCTTGGCGGTCTTGTCACCCTGGACGAAGAACACCGATCCGGTGCGCTCGGCACCATCGCCGAGCACCAGCTCATCGCCTTCGGTCAGGCCATCGCCGAGCACGCGGCCCAGCGCGAGCCGACCCATCGCTCCGCCATTGGCGATCTTGAACACGTGCAGCGCGCCGCCCTGGGTCAGACCGATCCGCTCGGCCGCCGCGCCGGGGGCAGGGGCCTCATGCCGCAGCAGCTTGAGCAGGCGGTGCACACCGCCATCGCTCAGCGCCGATCCCAGCACGACCGGGACCACCTTGTTCTCCTGGGTGTCGGCGGCGAGATCGGCCATCACCAGCGACTGGTCGGGCTGTTCGTCCATCAGCAAGGCTTCGAGCAGCTGGTCGTCGAAATCGGCCAGCGTTTCCAGCAAATGCGTGCGCTCTTCCTTCTCACGCTCCAGCAGCTCGCCGGGGATCTCCACCCGCTCGCTCTCCCTGCCGGGGCGATAACGGTAGGCGCGTTCGAGCGCGAGATCGACATAGCCGGTGACACTGTCGCCCCCCTGTCCATCTTTGGCGCGGATCGGGATCTGGCGCAGCGCCAGCGGCTCGCGGCTCATCGGCTGGAGCTCGCCGATCAGCTCGCGGATCGCCCCGGCCCGGGCATGCTCGATCTTGTTGACGAAAATCGCGTGCGGGACGCCCAGTTCGTCCAGCTGGCGCAGCATCGGTTCGGCCAGGCCCGCGCGTTCGGGCGCGGGGTCGATCACCACCAGCGCCATGTCGGCCGATTGCAGCGCGGCCAGCCCGTCGGCGGCAAAGCCCGCGCCGCCCGGCACGTCGATCAGCGCGAACCGGTCACCCATGTAATTGAAATGCGTGAGATTGATTTCGGTCGATCCGCCGCGGCTGCGGGCTTCGGGCGAGGCATCGCCCACGGTATTGCCCTGCTCAACGCTGCCCTGTCGGTTGATTGCGCCGCTGGCGAAAAGCAGTGCTTCGGCGAGGCTGGTCTTGCCCGTGCCGGCCGGCCCCACCAGAGCGACCGCACGGGTTGCTGCACTGCCGTTTGCTTGACCATTTTGGGTGCTGCCCATCGTCCGCCTCCTTTGCTTGCAGAGGCGCGCCGGGCGCTTTGGGTGCGTCAGACGCGCACTGGGAATGGGGCGATGCTCTGCCTCTCTGCGGTGAGTCGCAAGTGAAATCTTCACCCCGTTTGTTGCTTGTGCCGCAAGGGTACAGCGCATAACCTGGCCGGCATGACGACGGGAAATGAATGGCGCGAAGCCGTTGGCCGCAGCTGGGCCGAGAACTATCGATTGACCGACCGGGCCTTTGCCGGGCTGACCGAGCGACTGCTGGGCCGGATCGGCGGCTGCGACGGGTGCCAGGTGCTCGACATCGGCTGCGGTGCGGGTGAAGTTGCGCTGGCCGTTGCGCGCGGCAATCCCGGCGCCAAGGTGGTCGGCGTCGATGTCTCGCCGCACCTGGTCGAAGCCGCCTGGCAGCGCGGCGCGGCGCTGGGCAATGTCGAATTCGTCCTGGCCGATGCCGCGACCTGGAAGCCCGAGCAATTCGCCCCGCATTTGCTGGTTTCGCGCCACGGGGTGATGTTTTTCGACGTGCCGGTGATGGCCTTTGCCAACCTGCGCGCCATTTCCGCCAGCGATGCGCGGATGGTTTTCTCGTGCTTTCGCGACGCGCGGCTTAACCCCTGGGCAAGCGAGCTGGCGGGCATTCTCAAGGTTCCCGCACCGGGCAACAGCACCGCGCCGGGGCCGTTTGCCTTTGCCGACACCGGGTATGTCCACGGCATCCTGGACAACGCGGGCTGGGGCAAGGTCGAGTTCGAGGAGGTCGATTTCGCCTATATCGCGGGCATGGGCGACGATCCGATCAGCGACGCGCTGGACCTGTTCAAGCGGATCGGCCCGGCCGCCCCGGCCCTGCGCGCGATGCAGGGCGATGCGCTCGACCAGGCCGAACGGTGGATCCGCACCTGGCTGGAAGACTACCGCAGCGGCAATCTGGTGGCCTTTCCGGCCGCGGCGTGGATTGTGACTGCGAGCAAGTGATCGCTGCGATTGAGGTGGCGGTGCTAGCAACGCAGTTCACGCAGAGGCGCAGAGAAGAAAGGTGAGGCGCAGAGTTGTAGCCTAGTCGGCGAAGCCGTCCTGCTGCCTGACCTTGGTTCCAACCGGCCGTCCAGAATTTCAATTGAGCCTGCGGCTCAGCACAACACCCTCTGCGCCTCACCTTTCTTCTCTGCGTCTCTGCGTGAACTATTCCACCTCGCCGACCCACCCGAACCTGGGAGGAATGGCTTGCCGCACGGCAAAGCGTGCCTTATCGGCGGCGGGCTATGACCTCGACGAACGAAATCCGCCGCTCCTTCCTCGATTACTTCGGCTCGCACGGGCACGATGTGGTGCCCTCTGCGCCGCTGGTGCCCCATAACGATCCGACGCTGATGTTCGTCAACGCCGGGATGGTGCCGTTCAAGAACGTGTTCACGGGCCTGGAAAGCCGCGAAGTGCCGCGCGCGGTCTCCAGCCAGAAGTGCGTGCGCGCCGGCGGCAAGCACAACGATCTCGACAATGTCGGCTACACCGCGCGGCACCATACTTTCTTCGAGATGCTGGGGAACTTCAGCTTCGGGGACTACTTCAAGGAACAGGCGATCATCCATGCCTGGACCCTGCTGACCAAGGAATGGGGCATCCCCGGGGACCGGCTGACCGCCACGGTCTATCACACCGACGACCAGGCGTTTGAGCTGTGGAAGACAATCGCCGGCCTGCCCGAAAGCCGGATCATCCGCATCCCGACCAAGGACAATTTCTGGGCGATGGGCGCGGACGGCCCGTGCGGGCCGTGCAGCGAGATCTTCTACGACCACGGCGACCACATCTTCGGCGGCCCCCCGGGCAGCCCGGACGAAGATGGCGACCGCTTTGTCGAGATCTGGAACCTGGTGTTCATGCAGTTCCTGCAGGAAAACGATGTCCAGGTGGGCGAACTGCCCAAGCCCAGCATCGACACCGGCATGGGGCTTGAGCGCGTTGCCGCGGTGCTGCAGGGCGTCCACGACAATTACGATACCGACACGTTCAAGGCGCTGATCGCGGCGAGCGAGAGCCTGACCGGGGTCAAGGCCTTGGGCGAGCAGCAGGCCAGCCACCGAGTGATCGCCGATCACTTGCGTTCGGTCAGCTTCCTGCTCGCCGACGGCGTGCTGCCCAGCAACGAAGGGCGCGGCTATGTGCTGCGGCGGATCATGCGCCGGGCGATGCGCCATGCGCACTTGCTGGGTGCCAAGGATCCCCTGATGCACCGGCTGGTCGGCGCGCTGGTGACCGAGATGGGCCAGGCCTATCCCGAACTCGGCCGCGCGCAGCCGCTCATCGAGGAAACGCTCCAGCGCGAGGAAGTGCAGTTCCGCCGCACGCTGGCCAACGGGCTCAAGCTGCTCGATGAAGCCACCGGCTCCATGGGCGAGGGCGCTGAACTGCCCGGCGACGTCGCCTTCAAGCTCTACGACACTTTCGGCTTTCCTTACGATCTGACCGAAGACGCTTTGCGCTCGCGCGGGATCGGGATCGACCGCGCGGGCTATGACGCCGCGATGGAACAGCAGAAAGCCGCCGCGCGCGCCGCCTGGAAGGGCAGCGGGCAAGCCGCCGACG
>PNJT01000081.1 GCA_013822005.1 Novosphingobium sp.
CGCCAGAATGTCTTGAAATATCGACATATTCCTGCGCCATTCTTCCTTGCATTGAACCATAATAGACTCCGTCACGATGACCCAGAATGGTCGGGAAGTGCCCTAAGCGTCGTAAAGCGCACGGCGCACGGCGCTGGCGACCTGGCGGCTTGAGCGTTGCAACGCCTGCGGGGCGCTGATTCCTGGCGGCGCGGCGATGGTGATGTTGACTTTGACGTCGCGGGCAATGCGCCCCAGCGAGGTTTCGATCCGTCCAGCGCTGGTTGGCACGAACAGTTCGGGGCCGCGCTCGCCGACCATGTAGCTGCGACCGGGCGCAACCGGGCCGCCAGTGGCGCGGCCGGGCGAGCCGAGGAACGAGGCGAACAGGTTGCCGATGTTCAACAGCGAACCCAGCAGTCCGCCATTGCCGCCGCCACCCCCGCCGCCGCCTGAACCGCCCAAACCGATCGAGTTGAACAGGTTGTTGAGCGCGCTCTGGGCAATCTGGTCGATCACGTTGAGCGCGATCTTGCGCAAGTCCTCGAACCCCAGCGAACCCTTGCGCAGTGCCGACATCAGCCCGCGTTCCAGTGCATTGCCGGCCTGGGCAAAGCCATCGACCAGGGTGTTGTCAAAGGTGCCGCGCATCGCCGCGACATCGGAGGCGAAGGCCTGGGTATTGGCCCTGACTTCAAGCATCAGGGTATCGACCGGATCGGTCATTGTCGCGCTCCATCATGCGGTTAAGGTCGTCGCGGGCCATGGGCTGGCCCAGCTGGACATCGGGGACAAGGATCGAAACCAGTTCGGCCGGGGTGGCGCCCCAAAAGTCTTCGGGACGCCAGCCCAGTGCCCGCGCCGCCAGCCCCGCCAGCCGCACTGCGCCGGGGCCGAAGCGCTGGCTCATTGCGGATCGGGACCGGCTTCGCCCTGCAGGATCTGGCCCAGCAGCACGCGCAGCGGCTGGCTGGCAGCGGCAAGCCCGCAGGCCATCACCGCCTCGCCCACAGCGTCGCGGCTGAGGTCCGCCCGATCGGCCAGGCAGTGCCAGAACAGCGCGGCCATTTCACCCAGACGAAGCTGCCCCGCCCCAGCGCGCTCAACCAGCGCGAAGAGTGGGCCCAGCTCTTCCTCGGCCGCGACCAGCGCGGCGAAACTGGGGCGGAGCAGACGCGGCGAACCGGCCACGACCAGCGTGGCTTCGCCGCGAAACGGATTGGCGGGGCGGCTCATGCCGAGGCGACCGCGCCGGAGCTTTCAAGCTGGAGCGTGTAATTGCGCTCGCCGTTGAAATCGCCCGAGTAGTCGAGTTTCTGGACCAGGAACTTGCCTTGCAGCTTCTCGCCGTCTTCAAAGCTCAATTCGTAATCGTCGAGCGTGCCGTTCATGGCGTTGGCGCGGACCTGGGCCTCGGCGGCGCTGCCAAGGAATATTCCCGCCGCGCTGACCGAAACCGAGCGCACGCCCGCGCCCGAAAGCATCTCGCGCCAGCCGCCGCTCTCCTTGGTGGTGATCACCACCGGATCGCCGGCAATCGACATCTGGGTGGTGCGAAGGCCCGCGACGGTGCGGTAGATGGCGGGGGTGGCACCGTCAGAAATCTTGAGCAGGAAAGCGCTGCCTTTCTGGGCGGTCATAACTGTAACTCCTTTCAGTCCCCCTCCCGCTTGCGGGAGGGGTTAGGGGTGGGCCTTTCGGGCGGCAGGACAGGCCCACCCCCGGCCCCTCCCGCAAGCGGGAGGGGGGAAGGATTGCTGTCAGTCCGCCAGCAGGCGGAAGCGATATTCGATCAGCACGGCGCGGGTGTTGGCGCCGCGCTGTTCGGCGCGGGCGCGCAGGAACTGGGCGGTGATCACGCGGAAGCCGGCCTGGTCAGGCGGCAGCGCGGCAATCCGGGTTTCGATCGCAGCGGTCAGACTGGCGGCGCTGCCCGGCTGATCGCCGCGGCAATGCAGCTCCAGCGCGATCCGGACTTCGCGGCCGCGCACGTCCTTGGCGCTCCAGTCGGCGCTGGCCGAGGCCGCCACGGCAAGCCAGGGCAATGCGGTGCGCGAGGGAGCTTCCTCGACAATCGCATTGAGCTGGCCGGACAGCGCCGGATCGGCAGCCAGCCAGGCCAGTAGCGCGGCGCGCAGGGGCACTTCCATCGGCTCTATCCTTTGGTGAACTGGGGCCAGAGCACAGAGGCCTGGCGCCAGCGCGCGGCAGGATCGCGGCGTTCGAGCCGCAGCTCCTCGATCCGCGCCTGGGCGATCATTTCGGCGAATGTGGTCAGCCGCAGGGCTGCCGCGGCGAAGCTGGCGCTCATGCCAGCCGCATCCGCCGCCACGGCCGCCACAATGCGGCAACTGCGGCGGGCGGCATCGCGGCCAGCGCAGTTTCATCCTCGCGGGCGCGGTATTGCGATGCGGCGAGGCGCAGCACTCCGTGGCGCAGCCCGTCGGGCAGGCTTGCCCAGTCGGCGGCGAGGCCGGCGGTAAAACGCACCGCCACGCGGCCAGCGCTGCCCGGGTTGCTGACCCGGACCAGCCCTCCGCCATCGGCGTCGAGGTCGATTGCGTAGTTCGCCACCGGCAAGGCAAAGCGCGCACCATCGGCGGGCAGGCCGTCGATCGCGGTGATCGCCTGGACCGGGCGCGTGCCCAGCACTTGCCACTCGCAGCTGGCGGGCAGCACTTCCTCACAGACCTGTTGCAGCGGCATCAGGCCGGTGAACTGCTCGCACAGCTCAAGCGAAGCGCGCAGCAGCGCGTTCAACTGCGCGTCGTCCTGCGCGGTGGTGATGCCGAGCCAGTCTTTCAGCTCGGCGAGCGTCGCCGGTGCGAGCACGGCAGGCGTGACAATTGCCCGCTTCATGGCGGTCTCCATCTGATGATTGGGTAAAGGGGGCGCCCGCACCGAACAGGGGCGGTGCGGGCGCGGGGCTGGCCGGGAGGAAGCCAGCCCGGGGGAACTTAGACGGAGATCCTCAGCAGCTTGATGGCGTCGCTATCCAGCACCTGTCCGCCGATCCGCTTGGTCGCGTAGAAGTTGACGTAGGGCTTGTTGGTATAGGGATCGCGCAGGATCGAAGTGGTCCGGCGTTCGGCGATGATGTAGCCGTTCTTGAAGTTGCCGAAAGCGATCGGCAGCGCGTTGGCGGCGACATCGGGCATGTCTTCGGCTTCGATCACAGGATAGCCAAGCAGACGGGCCGGGGCATTTTCGTAAATGCCCGGCTGCCACAGGAAGGTGCCGTCGGCGGCCTTGAACTTGCGCACCGCAGCCAGGGTCTTGGTGTTCATCAGGAACACCGCGCCCTGCCGGTGCCCGGCGCGCAAAGAGTGCACCAGGTCGATCAGGACCATTTCGGGCGAAGTGCCAAAGCCAGAGGCATTGCCCGAGACGACTTGCTGCAGCGTGCCGAACGGACGGGTCGCGTCCCCAGTCAGCGCGGTCGGCTGCGTCAGAAAACCCTTGGGCTGGTTGGTGCCAGAGCCGTTGATGAAGGCTGCGCCTTCGGCCCGGGCAAATTCGGTCGCGATTTCACCGGCCAGCCATTCTTCCAGGTTGAAGGCGGCATCATCAAGCATCGCCTGGCTGGCCGAGGGGTTGGCATAGAGCTCGCCCGAGGGAGGGACGATTTCGTTGAACTTCGAGGTGGTGGTTTCGGGCCGTGCGCCGGTTTCGCTGACCCAGCCCGAACCGGCGGTGCTGTTGGTGATCAGCTTGCGATAGCCCGCCGAGCCGGTCTGGACGACCTGGGCGATGGCGCGGAACGGGCTGACGGTCTTGAGCTGGGCGGCGATCATCTCGTCGATCTCGCGCGGCACGGCAAAACCGCCGTCGGCAGCAATGCCGCCGGTCACCGACTTGAGTTCGCTGGTGCGGCCCATCCGCAAGTAGCCATCGACGAAGCCTTTGAGCTCGGGGCTGGCCACCGCGCCGCCAAGTGCCGGACGCGGCGACCGGCCGATCCGCTCGATCCGCGATTTCACTTCCTCAACGTCAGAGCGCAGCGCGCCCAGCGCCTGTTCGGCCGCATCCTGGCGGGCGACAATATCGAACGAGGCGTCAAGCGCCTCTTCGGGCAGTTCATTATCCATGGGGCAAGTACCTTTCGTGTTGGTATCGGGGAGTGGGTCTTCAAGAAACCAGATGAACCCGCGCGCCGTGCTGCATCGGGTGCGAAACCAGGCTGACCTCGAACAGATCGACCTCGGTCAGCTCGCGGCCATCGGCGTCGCGGTTGAACTGGCGGGCGCGGTAACCGAAGGAGAGGCCGGTCACTTGGCCGCGTTTGAGCGCGGCGGCGGCCCCGCCGGCCGGATTGTCGAGGCTGGCGACGACGCGCAGGCCGCGCTCGTCCTCCTTGACCTCTTCGATCCAGCCGATCCTTTGGTCGGCGCGGTGCTGCCAGTAGAGCGGCAGCGGTTCGCGCCGCTCGGCCAGGGTGCGCTGGAACGCCCCGCGGCGGATCGTGTCGCGCCCGGCGTCGCGTTTGTCGAACAGGGCGGCGTACCCTGCGAATTTCACACTCACTTGAGCAGGCCCACCGTGCCGGTGCGGTAAGCGATGCCGACCAGCAGCAGCGCGAGCACGCCGCGCACCACCCAGGCGACCGCGGCTTTCCACGCGGAGGCCTTGGCGTCGCGCCAGGCCTGCAGCAGCTGGCGCAGTTCGGACAGGTCGGCATGGGCGGATGGATCGTCGAGGCCCATCCGGGTCAGCACCCGCTCGGCCCCCAGCTCGCTGGCTTCCTCGATCATCGCGCGCAGCGTGACCAGATCGGCGCCTTCGTCTTCGGCCTGGGCCACCAGCCGCGCGACCATTTCGTCTCTGTTCATGAAATGTTCCTTCAAGCAGCCGGCTTCAAACAGTTGGGGCGAGGCCCAGCATCGCGCGCTTTTCTTCGTCGGTCAGGAATGTCGCCGCGCCGACTTGCGCCCACAGCTTTTCGCGGTCGTCGGCCAGCGCCGGAACCTTGTCGAGATCGATGCCCAGGCGTTCGTCGGGGAACCAGGTGACCAGCCCTTCGGCCAGCGCGCCCAGCACCTTGCTCGCGAGCGGCAGCAAGGTCAGGCGCCACAGCGCGCGGTTGGCCTCGCGGTAATTGGCATAAGTAGTGTCGCCCGGCAGGCCGAGCAGCATCGGCGGCACGCCAAAGGCCAGCGCAATGTCGCGCGCGGCGGCGGCTTTCAGCTCGGCAAAGTCCATGTCGGCGGGTGACAGGCTGAGCGCCTGCCACTTGAGCCCGCCTTCCAGCAGCATTGGCCGACCCGCATTGGCATGCCCGGCATAGGCCTCGGCCAGCTCGGCCTTGAGCCGCTCGAACTGGTCGGGGGCGAGCGCTGCACCGTCGGGGGTGTCATAGACCAGCGCGCCCGATGGCCGCGCGGCGTTTTCCAGCAGCATCCGGTTCCACAGCGATGCGGCATTGTGGGTGGCGATCGCCTCGTCGGCGGCGGCCAGGCAACCGGCGCCGTAATGATCGTCGGCCGGGTGGAAATGGCGAATGTGGATCACATTGGGCGCGGCGCTTTCGTCGAGCAGCGGGATCGACAGCGTGCGTTCGCCAACCTTGTAGGCCAGCGCCTCAGGCCAGCCATCGCTGCCTGCCACCACCGAAACCCGCTCGGGCCGCAGCGCATAGAGCTCAACCGGCCGGCCCGCGCCGTCCTTGACCAGCTGGACATAGGCATTGCCATGCAGCAGCAACTGGCTCGCCAGCGTCTCGAGCAGCGACTGCCCGGCAGAGGTCGCGCCGACCAGCCCGGCCAGCTCCGGATCGCACGGGCCCAGCGGCGCCCCGCCGATCCCCTCGGCCACCAGCCGCACAGAGCGCTGCGCCACCGGGTTCTCCAGATAAGCGCGCCGCACCGATCGGGCATAGTCGAACCGCGCCTTGGGATTGCCCAGGTCGCCATAAAGCCAGGGCGAAACAAATGTGCGCGCCAAAGGCACGCGCGGCCCGCCGCCCTTGAAGGCGGCAGCCAGCGATTGGAGGAAGGACATGGAGTTCTCCAGTTCGGTTCAAAGCATCTTGAAATATGTGAAAGTCGTTCCCAGATCACGCACATCAACAATGGAGAACTTCTATGAGTACGTACTCTGAAATTCGTGCCGCTATGGAGGCCAAAAAACCTATCGTCTGCATGTATCAAGGTTTACGTCGAGAGATCTGTGCGCACACAATTGGCCTGAAGAATGGAGCAGAAAAGGTTCTGGCTTTCCAGTTTGCGGGTCAAAGTTCAAAGGGGCTGCCGCCGGGCGGTGAGTGGCGCTGCATGTTTATCGATCAAATCTCTGATGTTCACATTGTTGAAGGCCCATGGCACACGAGGGACGATCACAGCCGCCCCCAGACATGCGTCGATGACATTGACCTCGAAGTTTACGCTTAGCTGTTCAGTAATCGCTGGTACTCAATGGCGCGCGCTCTGGCGCGACTGCCGAGGAATAGTGTGATTTCTGGCGATCCATCGAGGTCGAAGCGTTCGACCCGCCAAGTTCCTTGCCCGTCGTTCGATTCGACTGCCTCTGCTGTTGAAAATGACATCGCGGCTGACTCCTTAGATCCTATGGGCAAATAACCCTTGGCACCCCCCGCCGCCCCAGCACCAGCTCTGTCACCGCCCAGACCAGCGCATCGGCCCGGTCCGGTGAACGCCCCGGCCCTTGATAGGCCCCGCCGGCCATCAGCCCGCAGAGCTGGTCTTCCAGCTTGGGGAAGGTCCCCAGGTGCTTGACCCGGCCGACTTCGTAGAGCGCGGCGACGGGTTCGGCGCGGGCGACCTTGCCCTTGCTGGCGTGGACTAGCCTCAGCGGCAGCGAGACGTCGGCGGCGCGCAGGACGCTGGCGACCATGTCACCGCCCTGGTTGGCCTCGGCGATCACCCGGTCGGCGGACCAGGCTTCGGCCACGGCCGCAACCTTGCGGGCCCAGCGTTCGGGGCTGGGCTTTTCGAGGCTGCAATCGGCGAGCACACGGGCCATGCCGTCCTCATAAAGCGCGGCGACCACGATCCCGCAGGCATCGCCCCGGCCCGAGACCGGCGGATCGACAGCGACCACGGTGCGAACCCGGCTGCCCGAACAGGCCGTCTCGCGGCACTGTTCCAGCAGGGCACGGGTCCACAGCGCGCCTTCGATGTCTTCGAGCAGCTCGCCGTCGAGCTCCTGCCGCCCCAGCGCGGTCTGGCCGAATTCGCGCTTCATCGCGTTGATGAAGCGCGGCGGCAGGTTGCGGCCATTGTCTTCGGTCCGGCCGCGCGTGATTGCAATGTCCTGGTGAGCGACCAGCCGGGTCAGCAAGGGCACCGCGCGCGGCGTGGTGGTGGCCACTACTTGCGGGCTGTCGCCCAGCCGCAGGCCGAGCAGCAAATTGTCCCAGGCGCTTTCAGCCTTGCCGCCGGCATTGTCCCACTTGGCAAGCTCGTCACACCAGGCATGGCTGTGTTGCGGCCCGCGCAAACTTTCGGGCTCACCAGCCGAATAGAGCGTGGCCTGTGCGCCGTTGGGCCATTGCAACTGCCGCTTCGACGGCTCGTATTTCGGGCGCTGGCCGTGCGGGGCGACGGCCATCAGTCCGCTGCCGCCTTCGACCATCACACTGCGCGCCTCGCCCAGCGAAGCGCCGACCAGCGCGATCCGCGCCTTGCCATCAGCTTCGGCCACCGCGCGGACCCATTCGGCCCCGGCGCGGGTCTTGCCAAAGCCGCGCCCGGCCAGGATCAGCCAGCCCAGCCAGTCGCTTTCCGGCGCCAGCTGGCCATCGTGGGCCCACAGCCGCCAATGGCTGCGCAAGGCGTGGCACTGACGCTCACCCATCTTTTCCAGCAGGACGCGGCGTTCATCGGGCGGCAGGCTTAGCAGAAAGGCCGCGCGGCTGTCGCTACGCTTGCTCATCGCTTTCGTCCGGTTCGTCGGCCAGCGCAGCATTGGCGGCGGCGCGGTTGCGCATTTCGTCGATCATTGCGTCGATGGAATCGAGCACTTCCTGTTCGCTGCGGTCATCGCCCTGCGCGCGGCTCTGGGCCACGCTCTGGCGGTGCAGGGTCAGCAGGCGGATCGCGCTGGCAACGTCCATTTTGCGATCAGGATTTGGGTTCCTGAGGTAGGCGAGCAGGTCCATCTCAAGGTTCTTGTAGCCTTCGGCCAGCGCGGCATCCCACTGCGCCGCGAACAACGGGTCTTGCTTGCGGGTGCGATAGACCCGGCTCGGCACGGTCTTGGCATAGGCTGCCGAAGCGGAGACGTTCGAGGTTTCGATCAGGTGCTCCAGAAAATAGACCCGCCAATGGCCGGTCCCCGGATTGTCGCCTTCGGCGCGGGTCCGTTTGGGCAGCCGCACTTTCGGCTTCTGCTCGATAATGGCGGCCTTGCGGGCACGCGTGGTTTTCTTCGGCGCCTGAGGGGCCGTCGTCATGGGCATGCTCCTGATGAATGGGGGCGGGCCGAGTGCCTGCCGGCGAATCGGTCTATCGCGATGTTCCGTATTTGTGGCGTTTGTGTCTTTTACAAACCCACTAATAGGATGATGGCTGGAAAGGCGCAGTAACCCGCTACCCTTCTTCCCCATCATGCCGAATCGTATACAGCGAGCGTGACGCTGTAGGAAAGTGAAAAATAACCGGATTGGTTATTTGATTTGGCGCACTGCCCTTGCCCAAAAGGCGCTAGGCGTGGATAACCCGTTGAACTGACGCAACTCTTCTTGCGCGCGGCTGTATTTAGGCTGCGGACCAAAGCCCCGATTCCGGGACGCCTTGAACGCCGCGAGGCGCACTCGGCACCTCGGGGGTGCGGACCTGCCGCGCGGCGCTCAAGAGGAGAAGTCCAATGAGCAACGTAGGCAAACGTGGGCGGGATGCTGGCAATGGCCAGTTTATCCCCGTCCAGAAGGCCGAACGTCGCAAGAAAACTGCGACGGTCGAGACCTTCAAGAAGGATAAGAACGGTCGGCCTGCAAACTGAGCCGTTCAAGTCTGACGGGGTCGCCGGGGAGAAATCCTCGGCGGCCTTTCACTTTGAATCAGAGCGTGTGTCTCGCGTCAAGTCGGCGCAGAAACATTTCAGCTAACTCGATAGGCAATGTAGAGCAAGAGGAGCAACACGGCGGCACCCCATGCCAGCGTGAGACAGCCCTCAAGTTCCCTCTCGCTCACCGCGACTTCTCCGGCACTGGCTTAGCCCTCGCCAGCTTCCCTAGCTTCTCCTTGAAGCGCTGATCGTCGTCGTCGCATTCAAGTTCGCGCGCGGCCTTTTGGAACTTTTCCAACTGCGTATCGGGGACAACTGAACGGCTCATCGCTAACCTGCCTCATTTCATCGCGCATTGACAGCGCTTGATTGCAATCTTGATAGCAAGTCGCTATCAAGTCGGTGTGCCCGCATGGCGGAATGGTAGACGCAGTGGTCTTTAAAACCAAAATCCTTGGCGGGATGTGGGGGTTCGAGTCCCCCTGCGGGCACCAAGTCACTCACTTCTAGGAATATGACATGGCAAGAGAGAGTAAGCAAATGAGCATCATCAAAACGCAGCTTGACGCTGTGCGCGCTCAGATCGAGCGCTTGCAAGTCAAAGAGGAAACGTTGCTCGAACTGCTTCGCGAGCTGTCTGGAGAACCGATAGTCGAACAGCGCCCAGCCCGTAAACGCGCACCCAATGTCAAGCCGCTTGTGCTGGACTTCATGCGCGAAGTCGGAGAGCGGGGCGCGACGAGTAGCGAAGTCGATGAAGCCGTTCGGGCACTTAACCCGACTGTTGCCAAGGATACGGTCGGCTCTGTTTTGTCGCGCCTTAAGTCTGACGGCGCACTTGGCTACGATGGAGAGCGCTACTACGAGAAGAAGCATATGCCAGAGCCGCGCCCTTTTAGCGGGGTGCTCCAAGCGGTGAGCTAGAAATGAAAACGCCGGGGCCACAACCCCGGCGTTTCTGCTTTGTAGCCCCCGTAGCTCAACTGGAAAGAGCCGGAGATTGGTAGTCCCGTGGTTGCAGGTTCGAGTCCTGCCGGGGGCACATAGCGGAAGGTCGTTACCTTGGCGGGATGTTCTCACTTCCAAAACACACAGTAACGCGTTGTGGGTTAAAGTCCCGTCAATCCTGTCGATGGTCGATTGATTTGATTCCCTGTCAAGTGCGATGTGGTTTTGTTTTCCACCGTGACCGCCGATTTTTTGGTCGCTGTGATGGTGCAGGCCTTGAACGTCCGCCTTTTTTCTAAGCTGCGTAGGTGAGGCGCTTCCCGGTGATGCCCTGCAAGGCGGTGCGCGCCCGTCCCCGGTCGTCAACACCATTTGCTTGGCGGTGGTTATACCGGAACTCAAACTCGGCCAGATAGCGGTGCAGATGGTGTTCGGCGCAATGCTGATACACGCCGCGCATGCCTCGCTTGAAGATCGAAAACGCACCCTCGACGGTGTTGGTATGGATGGTGCGGTCGCTCACATTGACGTAGTTGCCCGCGCCGTGAAGCGTGGTGCCATGCTCTGCGAACTGCTTACCAACCTTGCGATACAGCTTGGCCTCATCGGTCATAAGGCGGGCCTCGCGGCTGATGTTGGAAAGCACGATCGGGTGAATGCTGTCGGCGCTGGTGCGTTCGATGCTGAAGCTGCGCATGGTGCCGCTGTCGCGGTCCACCAGAGCAAGGACTGCCATCTTGTGCGCGTGACCAGCGCGGGCGGGGGCAGCACCGGCCTTGAAGCCGATGTAGGTTTCATCGACCTCGACGGCACCGCCGCCAATGCCGAACGGCACCGCAAGATCGCCAGAGCGCATGGCTTCACGAATGCGATGGGCCAGGAACCACGCCGACTTGTATTGAACCTCAAGAACGCGTGAAAGCTGGTGGGCGCTGATACCCTTCTTGCTCGACACGATCAGGTGAACGGCTTGCAGCATCTTGTGAAGCGGCATGTGGGCATGCTCGAAAACGGTGCCAACCTTGACGGTGAACTGCTTGCGGCACTCGCCACACTTCTTGAGGCCGTGGCGGATAGCGCCTTCCGGTTCCTTGAGGCTCGGCTTGCCACGAACGCCCGACAGATCATAGACGCGACCACCGACCGTGCCACAGTGCGGACAGGCGGTTCCATCGGCCCAAATAACGCTCTCAAGGAACTCGTAAGCCTTAGCTTCATTGTGGAAGTGGGGTTGTGAAAGAACCGACATGGTAACTGCTCCGCTTTATGGAGCATTGTCTACCGTGTTAGGTTGGGTTTGTAAAGTGCATAAACGCC
>PNJT01000082.1 GCA_013822005.1 Novosphingobium sp.
TCCTTGGGCCCGCCGGTGGTGTCGCGCGGGATCGTCATCGAACGCGTGCCGGTCTGCCCGGCGCGGTTGGGGTAGTTGTCGGCGTCGGTGATCGAGCTGCCGCCCAGCATGCCGTTGGACCCGGCGCTTTCCTGCTTGAGCTTGACCAGCGTCGGCGTGAAATAGTCGGCGATCCCCTTGCGTTGCTTTTCATTGGTTGCGCCCAGCAGCCACAGCAGCAGGAAGAAGGCCATCATCGCGGTGACGAAGTCGGCATAGGCGACTTTCCAGGCGCCGCCGTGGTGCCCGCCAGCCACCACCGTCACTTTCCTGACGACGATCGGCGGCAGCGGCTCGTTCTTGCCGCGGGCGTTGGACTTGGCTGCCACTTAAGCCCCCTCCTCTTCAGAGCAGGGGGTTTGGGGGTGGTGTCGCGGCGCTGCGTCGGTTCGCTTCGCGAGCGATGCTGCGCATCGCCACCACCCCTCGATCCCCTCCTCTGAAGAGGAGGGGAGGAAGATACCTGCCGTGATAGCCATCACCGCCCCCTCAATGCGTCGAGCAGTTCGCTCAGGCCGGGGCGGAAATCATGACCCAGACCCGAACGTGCACCTTCGACCACCAGCGGTTGGGGCCAGCCGTGGAGGCTTGCGATCACCACTTGCTTGACCGCCTGGAAGATCTGCTCATCCGCTTCGACGATCTGCTTGAGCCGCCCGGCCATGGGCCCGACCATGCCATAGGCCAGCAGCACCCCCAGGAAGGTTCCGACCAGCGCCGCCCCGATCATCCCGCCCAGCACCGAGGGCGGCTTGTCGATCGAGCCCATGGTCTTGACCACGCCCAGCACCGCCGCGACGATCCCCAGCGCGGGCAGCGCATCGGCCAGCCCTTGCAAGGCGTGCTGCGGCTCGTGCATTTCGTGGAAATGCTGCTTCATCGCATTGTCCATCACTTCCTCGACCGCGCGGACTTCCAGCGTGCCGGAGGAGACGACGATCAGGGTCAGCGTGTCGCAGATCAGCGCGGTCAGTGCCTTGTTGGCCAGCAGCCGCGGGAACTCGGCGAAGATCGCGCTGTTCTGCGGCTCGGTCACATGGCTTTCCAGCGCGACCGGGCCTTCGGCGCGCAGCAGTTTCATCAGCTTGGCGGTCAGGATGATCGCGTCGATATGGTCTTGCTTGGTATGCTTGGGCCCTTTGAAAATCTTGGCGAAGCCGCCGCCGATGGCTTTGAGGCCATGCGCATTGTTGCCGGTGATCAGCGCAGCAACGGCGGCACCGCCGATGATCAGCATTTCCCCTGGCAGGGCGGCCAGAACCGGCCCCAACGAGCCGCCGGTCAAGACAAAGCCCCCGAAGACTATCACGATCAGAACTGCAAGACCGACTGCGGCGAACATTCTTACCCCCTGAAAATCAAGTCTTTACGCGTCAGCGCAGCATTTCGAACAATGAGAGCGAGGCGAGCCGGGCGAACGAGGCCTGGCTGGCCTCCAGCACGGTCATGGTCTGCTGGAGCTGCGAAATTGCCAGCGCGATATCGGTGCCGCCAACCTCGGCCTCTTCCTCGGCGCGCAGCTGCCCCATCTGGGTCTGGCGCTCGGTGTTGAGGTCAATCCAGTTGAGCCGCGCGCCGACCACGGTCTGCTGGGTGGTGATCGTCTCCAGCCCCGTATCGAGTGAACCCAGCGCATCACGCGCTGCCTGCGCCGGATCGGCCACCGCGCCGCGCAAAGCGTCGGCCAGCGTCTTGACCACCGCAAACAGATCGGTTGGCGAGCCATTGACGTTGAAGTTCAGAAATTCCGGTCCGGTCAGCCCACGGGTCACGCTTTGCCCGTCGCCCAGCGGCAAGTCGCTGGCGGTGGCGGTCCCGGCATAGCCGGGCACGCCGCCCGCGCCGACAGTATAGGCAGCGCCCGACGTGTTCCCGCCAAACAGCGCGTGTCCGGCGCTGTCGCGGGTATTGGCAAGGCGGATCAGCTCGCCGTGGATCTGCTCAATCTCGGTCGCGATCCCGGCGCGTTGGCTGGTGGTCAGAACGCCATTGGCAGCCTGGATCGCCAGCTCCTGCGCCCGGATCAGCGAATCCGCGAAAGCCGAGAGCGCCTGATCGGTCAGGGTCAAGTCGGAAGTCGCGCGCGCGGCGACTGCCTGGTCGATCGCGGCGGCGCTGTCGGCTCGGTTCAGCGTGCGCATCCGCGCCGCGGCGACCGGATCGTCCGAGCCGGTGGTCAGCCGCTGGCCGCTGCTGATCGAGCCTTGCAGCGCGGTGGCGCGGGCGCGCAGCGTCGCCAGGTCCTGGTTCGACCGCTCATAGAAGGCGCTGGTGCTGACTGTGGTCATGGCCGGTTTCCTTGCCCGCTAGCGGATCGCCAAGAGGGTATCGAAGATGTCGGAAGCGACCTGGATCGCCTTGCTGCTGGCCTGGAAGGCCTGTTGGAACCGCACCAGGTTGACCGCTTCCTCATCAAGGTTGACCCCGGCCTGGCTGTCGAACGCGAGCCGGGCCGCGCTGGCGATGCTGCCCAGCGCCTCGCTGGTCAGTTTGCGGCCCTGGGTGGCGCTGGCGACCTGGAACAGCAGGGCGCTGGCCTGACCCGAGATGTCTGCAGTTTCCAGGGCGCTGCGCATCGCCGCCAGGTTGGCGGGATCGCGGCTTCCGGCGGGCGCTCCGGCAGGCGCAGTGGCAAGCTCGGACCCGCTGGTCAGCGCCAGCGCGATCCCGGCCGCGCCGGTGCCCGAGAACAGTGGCTGGCCCGGCGTGCCGTCCAGGGCGACGCCGGTGGCCTGCGCCCCGTTGGCGGTCGCGATCAGTGCATCCGCAACCGCATCGAGGCTGATTCTGGTATCGCGCACCATCACCAGCCCCTGCTGCGCGGCGGCCAGCGTGCCCGAAGACAGGGTCACCGGGCTGGCCCCCAGCGCGAAGGAAATTGTCCCGTCGGGAGTCGTCGTCGAAGCCAGGCTGCCAGCACTGTTGCCGCTGACCATGACCGGCCCGGCGCTGCCGCCGATCCGCACGGTCACGGTCTGGTCGGCGGCAAAGCTGGCGGAAATGTCGGCATAGCCGGACAGCTCGGCAAGCAGCGCATCGCGCCGGTCGAGCAGCGACACCTGGTCGCTGGAACCGGGGGTGGCGCGGGCCAGGTGGACATTGAGCTGGGCCAGCTGGCTGGCGAACAGGTTGACTTGCCCGATCCCGGCGGCGGCATCGAATTGCAGCCCGGCCGCGACCGTATCGAGCCCACCCGCGGCGATCCCGAAAGACCGGGTCAGGGTGCGCGCGTCTTCCAGCACGGCGGTGCGCAGCGAGGGATCGACCGGATCGGTCGCCAGGCGTTGCAGGGCGTTTTCGAACTGGGTGAGCGAGGGAAAGACCCGCGCCTGTTCCAGCGCGGCTTCGACATTCTGCCAGGTGTTGAGCTCGCTGGCAGCGCGCGCGGCATCGCCGCCGGTGCGGCGCACTTCGGCCTGGCGAAACATATCGGCATTGCGCTGGAGCCCGTCGATCCGGACCCCCGAGAGCGAAAGATCGCCGATCCGGCCATAACCGCCGGCAAGCGCCACTTCGCTCTGCCGCAAGGTGCGGCGAACATAACCTTCGGTTGCGGCATTGGCGATGTTCTGGCTGGTCACATCGAGCCCGGCCCGCGCCGCGCGCACCCCGCTGGCAGCGATGTTGAGGAGGTCGGAGGACATCAGTCAGATCCCTCTGTTGACGAGCGATCAATCCCCCTCCCGCTTGCGGGAGGGGTTAGGGGTGGGTGAGTGAGTTTCTGCACAGCGCTGGATTGGCTGACTGGCCCACCCCCAACCCCTCCCGCAGGCGGGAGGGGGGCAAGCTGCGCGGCCAGATGGGTCTCGATCATTTTGCCAAGGCCAAACGAGCCCTGCTTTGCGGCGAGATCGGCGAAGTGTTCGTCCTGCATCTGGCGAAAGGTATCGAGCGCCTGCCCGCCCAGAAGCTCGCCGCCAAACTCGCTCTTGCGCGCGGCGGCCAGCATCTGGCGCACGAAGATCGCCTCGAACTGCTGCGCCGCCTGGGCGAGCTGGTCACGGTTGGTGCCGTGGCTTTGGGTCAGGCTGCCGGTAGCCAGCAAGGGGGAACTGATCGGCATCATATCACTTCGATCTCCGCCTTGAGCGCACCGGCCTGTTTCAGCGCCTCGAGGATCGCGACCAGGTCCGAAGGCCCGACCCCCAGCAAGTTGAGCGCATCGACCAGCTTGGCCAGCGAGGCGCCCGGCTTGAACAGCATGACGCTGCGGCCTTCTTCCTCGGCACTCAGTTTGCTGTCTTCCTGAACGGCAGTCTGGCCGCGGCTTAAAGGGGCGGGCTGGATAACTTGCGGGCTTTCATCGATCCGCACGGTCAATTTGCCGTGGCTGATCGCCGCCGGGTACAGCTTGACCGCCGAATTGATCACCACCGTGCCGGTGCGGCTGTTGACCACAACCTTGGCGGCGGCCTCCGCCGGGGTGACCTCGATCATCTCGATCGCGGCCATCATGCTGGCGCGATCGTTGGGCCCGGCCGGCAGCCGCAAGGCCAGGGTGATCCCGTCGTCGATCGTCGCGGTGCCCGGCCAGCGCCGGTTGATCGCATCGCGCACCCGCGTGGCGGTAAGGAAATCGGCCTGATAGAGGTTCCAGCGCAGCACTTCGCCGCTGTCGAACCCGGTCGCGACGCCGCGTTCAACGCTGGCACCATCGGCGATCCGGCCCACGGTGGGCACATTGACCGTCAGCTTCGATCCATCCGCGCCCGAAATGCCCAGGCCGCCGACCGCCAGGTTGCCCTGCGCCATCGCGTAGATCTGCCCGTCCGCTCCATAAAGCGGCGCAAGGATCAGCGCCCCGCCGCGCAGCGACTTGGCCTTGCCGATTGCCGAGACGGTCACGTCGATCCGCTGGCCCGGCTTGGCAAAGGCGGGCAGATCGGCGGTAACAATCACCGCCGCCGCGTTCTTCAGCGCCGGATTGACCCCGGGCGGCAATTGCACCCCGACCCGGCCCGAGACGCCGTGCATCGCTTGGGTCAGATACTCCAGGCTGTCGTCGCCCGTGCCCGACAGGCCGACGACCACGCCGTAGCCGGTCAGCTGGTTGGTCCGCACGCCCTGAAACGCGCCAAGGTCGCGGATGCGCTCGGCATGGGCGGGAAGGGGGGCGAAGAGGGCGATGATTGCTAGGATGCGAACGAGTTTCCCCCCTCCCGCTTGCGGGAGGGGCCGGGGGTGGGCCACTCGAGGTCGAGCGCTTTGCTTGTGCTGGACTGACCCACCCCTAACCCCTCCCGCAAGCGGGAGGGGGACAATGTGGCTCAGCCAATTGAGCATGAATTGCATCACCATCCACCTCAAAACGGACTGACCAGGTTGAAGAATTTGGACAGCCAGCCCTCGCGGCTGGCGCGGCTGACCGGGCCGTTGCCGGCATAAGCGATCCGCGCGTCGGCGACCCGGGTCGAGGCGATGCGGTTGTTGGCATCGAGATCGGCGAGGCGAACGATGCCGGAAACCTGCACCCATTCCTCGCCCTGGCTGAGCATCAGCCGCTTTTGCCCGCGCACCACGGCGGTCCCGTTGGGGCGCACTTCGGCGATGGTGACCGAGACTTCGCCCGACAGCGAGCTGGTCTGGTTGGCGCTGCCATCGCCCTTGAACGACGTGTTGCCGCTGGCGCTGACGCTTTCGGGCTTGATGAAGCTCAGCGGCCCCGTGGCGGGCGGGGTGACCCCAAAGCTGCCGCTCTTGGCGCTCTTGGAGCCCGCTCTCTTGGTGGTGCTGGTGTTCTCCACCAGCACGATCGTCAGAGGATCGCCGACCGCGCGGGCGCGGTGGCCGGCATAGAGCGCGGCATAGCCGTCGCGCGCGTTGAAGATCGAGCCATCGGCCTGCTTGGGCGCGGGTGCCGGCGGGGGCAGCGCGGCTTCGAAGCCGCCTTGCGGCTTGGGTCCGGCACAGGCAGCGGTTGCCATCAAAGAGCTCGTCATTGCGAGCGCAGCGAAGCAATCCAGGGTCTTGCCCAGCCGCCCTGGATTGCCGCGGAGCCTGCGGCTCCTCGCAATGACGAAGCGTGGTTTCGATATCATCACATCCCTCACAAGGTCTGGTTGGCGTTGCGCAGCATTTCATCGACCGCGCTGATCATCTTGGAATTGATTTCGAAGGCGCGCTGGCATTCGATCATATCGACCAGTTCCTCGACCACGTTGACGTTCGAGGCCTCGAGCATCCCCTGGCGAATCGCCCCGCGAATGCCGTCGGCCGCCGGGCCAATCTGGGCCGCGCCGCTGGCGGCCGTCTCGCCGAGGAAGTTGTCGCCCAGCGCCTGCAGGCCCGCCGGGTTGGCGAAGCTGGCGATAGTGATCTGGCCGATCTCTGTCGGCAACGCGCTGGCGGAGGTCGTGACCGAAACGGTGCCGTCGTTGGCCACCGTGAGCGAGGCCGCATCTGCAGGCACCGAGATCGCGGGCTGGAGCGGATAGCCCTGCGCGGTGACCAGCTGGCCTTCGGCCGAGCGGCTGAAATTGCCCGCGCGGGTATAGCCCAGCTTGCCGCCGGGCAGCTGGACCTGGAAATAGCCATCGCCATCAAGCGCGAGATCCAGCGCGTTGCCGGTGGTGCTCAGCGTGCCTTGCGTGGTGATCGAGGTGGTCGACTGGACCGATACCCCGGTGCCCAGGTTCAGCCCGGTAGCATAGGCGGTTTCGTTGGAGCTCTGCTGCCCGGCAACGCGGTCATCCTGATAGGCCAAGGTCGCGAAATTGGCGCGGTCGCGCTTGTATCCGGTGGTGCCGATGTTCGCCAGATTGTTGGCGATCACCCGCATCCGCGCGTCTTGCGCTTCAAGCCCGGTGCGGGCGACGTGGAGGGCTGAGGTTGGCATTTTCTAGACTCCCGATTGGAAGGAATGTGATCCTCCCCCTCTGGGGGAGGTGGGCCGCCGCAGGCGGGTCGGTGGGGGAATTCGGCGCAGGCAACATGCCCCCGCCGTCAGCCGCTTACGCGGCTGCCACCTCCCCAAAAGTGGGAGGATTGCAGGAGGGGTCGAACCGCCAATCATCAGCCCAGCCGCATCAGGCTGGCGCCGCCTTCGTCGAGTTCCTTGGCGGTTGCGACCAGCTTGGTGCGCATGTCGTAGAGCCGCTGGGCTTCGACCATTTCGATCAGGACTTGCGCGGGCTTGACGTTCGATTGCTCAAGCGCGCCGGGGATTACCCGCGCCTCAAGGTCCTGCGGCAGCACGCCGCCGCCATGGACCCGGAACAGCCCATCGAGGCCTTTCTCGATCCTGGTGCCCTGCCAGCTGGCCAGCTTGATCCGTCCGATCTGCTGCGGCGGGGCCTCGCGGTTGGCACCGTCGCGGACCAGCACCGCGCCGTCCTGTCCGATCGAGACATTGCTGCCCGGCACCACATTGATCGGCCCGCCATCGCCCAGCACCGGCACACCGTCGCCGTTGACCAGCAGCCCGGCGGGCGAGACGGTCAGGTCGCCGCGGCGGGTATAGGCCTCGGTTCCGTCGCTGGCCTGGACGGTCAGCAGCGCCTGGTCCTGCACCGCCAGATCGAGCGGACGCCCGGTTTGGGTCAGCGATCCCGGATCCATCTGCGCGCCATAGACCGAGGCGTCGTTCATCGAACGCACTTCCAGGCTGGGACCCTGCAGCGTCATCGGCGTATGGGCCATCACCTCGGCGCGAAAGCCGGGGGTCTGGGCATTGGCCATGTTGCTGGCAATCATCCGCTCGCGCGCCATCGAGGCGTTCATGCCGGTGACGGCGGTCCAGATCAGGCGGTCCATTGTATTTTGCTCCTTGATCCCCGGCCCGCTCAGCCTGAGCCTGTCGAAGGCCCTTGCGACCTCGCGCCGGGGGCTTCGACAAGCTCAGCCTGAGCGGGTTTGTGAGGTCAGTCTCTAGCTGCGCAGGTTGATCACGGTTTGCGACAGCTGGGTGGCGGTATCGATCGCCTTGGCGTTGGCCTGGAAATAGCGCTGGGCGGTGATCAGTCCGACCATCTCCTCGGCGATATCGACGTTGGACTGCTCAAGGCTGCCCGACATGATGTTGCCGAACCGCGCCGCGCCCGGCTGGTTGTAAGTGGCCGGTCCCGAGATTCCGGTCGAGGTCCAGTCCTGATTGCCCACCTGGAGCAGGCCACCCGGCGCTACGAAAGCCCCCAGCGCGACCTTGCCGATCGACTGGGTGGTGCCATCGGCATAGGAGGCCATGATCGAGCCATCGTTGGTGACGGTCACCCCGATGAAGTCCGAACCCGCGCCATTGGTCAGCGGGGCAGCGGCATCCTGCGGGGTCAGCGAGGTGACGGTGTTGGTGGCATCGACGGGGAGCACTTGCAGCCGATCGCCGCTGGCATCGGTGATGAAACCGCCGCCGTCTAGGCCGAAATTGCCGTTGCGGGTGTAGAAAGTCTTGCCCGAAACCGGGTTGACCTTGGTGAAGAAGCCTTCGCCGTCGATTGCCAGATCGAGCGCCGCGCCGGTCTGCTGGACCGGCCCGAGCGAAAAGTTCTGGTCGATCGACTGCACCGTCGCCCCGATCCCCTTGACCAGCTTGGGATTGGTCGAGGCCGAGCTGGAAACGATGTCAGCGAAATTGATCCGGCTCTTCTTGAAGCCGGTGGTTTCGGCATTGGCCAGGTTGTTGGCGATCACCGACAGTTCGGTCTGGGCGTTCTTGAGGCCGTTGAGGGATGTGTAGAAGGACATGCGCGTTACTCCGGTGTGGCGGTTGGGGTGGCGGCCTGAGTACTCAGGACGCGATCAAGCTGGGCCGAGATGGCTTTGAGCGTCGAATTGATGTTTTCGATCCCGGACAGCGAGGAGAACTGCGCCATTTGCGCGATCATCTCCTTGTTATCGACCGGATCGGTCGGGTCCTGCATTTTCATCTGGGTGGTCATCAGGCGGATGAAATCGGCCTGACCCAGGTTCTGCGACTGGGACCGGGTGGTGCTCGCCGGACTGGCGGAACTGATCGAAGATACAGGCATTATTTCATCCTCCCATTCACTTCATTCTAAGGGTGTCGAGCATCAGCTGCTTGGCGGTGGAAATGGCCTCGACCAGGTTCGCGTACTGGCGCGAGGCGTCGAGCATCTCGACCATCTCGGCGTTCTCATCGACCGGGGCGGTGAAGATGTAGCCTTCGCTGTCGGCGAGCGGGTGGTTGGGATTGTATTCCTTCACCGGCACCGCGCTGGTGCGCATCACCGATGAAACCCGTACGGTCGAAAGCCCGGTGGCCTTGTCGAAATCCTCGGCAAAAACCGCGCGGATCGGGCGGTAGGCCTGCTGCTCGCTGGTCGCGACCGCCCCGGCATTGGCGAGGTTGGAGGAGGCCGCGTTCATCCGCACCAATTGCGCCGACATGCCGCGCTGGGCGACGCCGAACAGGGTCAGGGGAGGAGGGGCGTCGGCCACGCTCATTCGCCTTTCAGCGCGCGGGTCAGCGATTCGATCCGCCCGCGAATGAAGCTGAGCGTCGCCTGATAGGCGACCGCATTTTCGGCAAAGGCAGTCTGTTCGGTCGCCATCTCAACGGTGTTGCCGTCAAGCGCAGGCATCACGGGCACGCGGTATTGCACCGCTCCGCTGGCCGCTTGGTCGAGCGAAGCGCCTTGCTGGCGCGCCTTGAGTGCCGCGCCGAAATCGATGTCGCGCGCCTTGTAGCCGGGGGTCCCGGCATTGGCGATGTTGGAAGTGATCAGCCCCAGCCGCTGCGAGCGCAGCTGGAGCGCGTCTCCGTGAATTCCAAACAGGCGTCCGGCCATGGCATGCTCCTTCGCAGCTGTGCGTGCCGGTATTCAGCAAGCGCCGTGCCAGTTCGGGAAATCGCGCAAATGCGTTGGGTCAGAGCGGGACGGGGCGGCAAGAATGTGCCGCAACCGGCAAATCGGTTCCGCAGGGTGAAAGCTGCGCTGGGCTGCCGTTCTGTGTTCTGAAGTCTCTGCCCCCAAAGGCCGTTCGTCCTGAGGAGCGGCTGAGCTTGTCGAAGACGCGTCTCGAAAGACCTGCGTGCGCACGCGGTGGTTCGAGACGGGGCCTTCGCCAAGCTCAGTCCCCTCCTCACCACGAACGGGGGAAGAGGTGAACCGCGTGCGAAGGGAGCCGCCCTGTGAACCTGATGAACCTGATCGATGGCCCCTCGGCGCTGATTGTCTTTGGCGGCACGGCGGTGGCCACCGTGCTGCGCAGCGGCTGGAGCGATTGCCGCATGACCTTGCGCAAGCTGCGCGGCCTTGGCGACGAGCAGTTCGATCCTGAGACCACCCGCGCCGAGCTGGCCCAGCAGATCCAGGAGATTCAGCGCGACGGCTTGCTGCGCGCCCAGCCGCACCATTTCGGCGACCGCGAGTTCGACGAGGCGACCGACGCGCTGATCACCCGGCGCTCGCTCCCCGCACTGATGGAAGCGCACGAGGCGCACAAGGCCCGGCGGCTGGGTGAGGCCGACCGCGCGGTGCGCACGCTGGCCCAGGCGGCCGAGCTTTCGCCGGTCTTTGGCCTCGCGGGGACGCTGATCTCGCTCAGCCAGTTGCCGGTTGAGGGGATCGCGCGCGGATCGTTCACTGCGGCGATCTCGATGGCGGTGGTGACCACGCTTTATGGCCTGCTCGGTGCTAACCTGCTGCTCGCTCCCTTGGCGCGGATGATCGAACGCAAGGCCGCAACCGAGGAAGTCGAGCGCCAGAAAGTGATCGACTGGCTGGCGGGGCAAGTTGCCGGCTCGGTTCCATCGGGCCCGCGCGCGCTGCGCACCGAGGCGATATGATCGCGCGCGCCGGCAGCGGCTGGCAGACCGTGCTGGCCGACCTTTCGCTGATCCTGTTCATGACCGCCGCCGCCGTGGTGGCTGAACCGCCAGCGCCCGCCGCCCCGCCGCCGCGCGCTGCGCCAACTCTGCCCGCGCTGGGCGAACCGGTGGCGGTGTGGAGCGGGGCGCCGGGCCGTCCCGAACTCAAGGACTGGCTCGCCCAGACCGCACGGGACCCGCGCCTGCGGCTGACCATCGTCGCCTCGCCTGCTGAGGCAGAAGCCGCGCTGCGGCTCGCCGCCGGGGTCGGACGACCGGCGCGGGTGCTGATCGAACCGGGTGCCAGCGGTCCGCCGCTCGCCACCTTGACCTATGACCAGGCTCTGCTGGCACAAGGTTTGCAAAGCGATGCCGAGCAACAATCGAAGGATCCAACG
>PNJT01000083.1 GCA_013822005.1 Novosphingobium sp.
AATCGGGGCGATCTTCGAATTCCCGGTTCCGGCCCGCGCCTCGCCCTTGGTCGGTGCCTATGTCGAGATCGAGGACTCAGCCAACTGGCGCGGCGTGCTGCTGGGTGCAGAGCTGATGAAACGCAGCGAGAGCGAAGATATCCAGCGCTGGCTGGTCGCGCTCTATGCCGGTTTCGGCGGGCTTGCGCTGGCACTGATGGCTTACAACCTGGCGCTGTGGACGGTGCTGCGCCACCGTTTCCAGCTGACCTACTCGCTGATGGTCGCGGCGCTGATGGGCTACACATTCACCTCGTCAAGCCTGGCGATGAAATTCTTGCCCTGGCTGGAGAACAACGACCGGATGCGGCTCAACTACGTCCTGTTGGCGCTGGCCGCGATTGCCGGTCTGCGGTTCATCCAGGAATTTTTCGGGAGGCGCGTGATCGGTCCCGCCCTGCGCAAGGCGATCGCGGTCACCTCGTGGTTTGGCCTGGTGGCGACGCTGGCATTTGCCAGTCTGGCCCCGCAAATGGGCTGGCTGCTCGATCGGCTCTACTTCTATTCGTGCACGGCGATGCTGCTGCTCGTCTTTCCGATTATCTGGGCGGCCTGGCGGGCCAAGGTGCACTATTTCTGGCTGTTCCTGCTGGCCTGGTCGGCCCCGATCGCGGTTTCGGTCTTGCGCGCAGGGCACGGCCTGGGCTGGATCGGCTACAGCTTCTGGCTCGACAACGGCAACCTGATCGCGGTTTCAATCGAATCGTTGTTCTCAACCTTGCTGATCGTGGCCCGCCTGCGCGAACTGTCGAGCGAGCGCGACCGCGCCCGCGCCGGCGAGCAGAGCGCGATGCGGCTGGCCAATTCGGACCCGCTGACCGGCCTGCTCAACCGCCGGGCCTTTATCCACCTGGCGGTCGGGCGGCCTGCCGCGCACCGCCTGCTGCTGGTCGATATCGATCATTTCAAGGCGATCAACGACCGGCTGGGCCACGATGCCGGCGACGATGTGCTGTGCGCGGTGGCCGACGTGCTGCAAAGCTGCCGCCCGCCCGAAAGCCTGGCGGTGCGGCTTGGCGGCGAGGAGTTTGCGCTGCTGGTGCCCTTGCAGCACCAGCGCGATTGTCCGCCCGAACGGATCCTCGAGGCGATCCGCGCCAAGGCCATGCCGCTTGACTGGAAAGTCACCGTCAGCCTGGGCTTTGCCGATGGCAAGGTCACCACTGAAGAGGACTGGAAACGGCTCTATCGCCTGGCCGATGCCGCGCTCTACCGCGCCAAGGCCGATGGCCGCGACCGCGCCTGCCGCGCGACCGACTTCGCCGCAGTGGGAGTGGCCTGGAGAGCGTCCAACCCAAGGTGAATCTCCCCTCCCTGGCGGGGAGGGGTTGGGGGTTCCACGCCAGCGTCGTATCCCCATCCCAACCCTTCCGCACCGGGGAAGGGCTTTGGAGTTGCCGCAGTTACGGTGGCTTAACCGCTAACCCGGCATGACCCGGCTCATCACCGCCGCCTCGCGCTCGGCTACCAGCCGCCAGCTGGGGCGGGCCTTGACCCGTTCATACCAGGCCGCCGCGCGCGGGTGCTTGGCCGGGTCGGGTTCAAGCCCGATATAGCCCATCGAGCGCAGCGCGCAGGCCACCGCGATATCGCCGATGCTGAAGTCATCCCCAGCCAGCCAGCCGCTGTCGGGCGAATGGGCTTCCAGATAGTCCATGATCGGGCCCAGTTCCTGGCGGCCCTGTTCGGCCACGGCTTCGTCGCCGGGGATGCCCATCAGCCTGGGCCCGACAAAGGTGTTGAACAGCACCTTGCCGCCCGAAGCGACCAGGATCGTATCGGCAAATTCCTCGAACCAGATCGCCCGCGCTTTGGCCCGGGCATCGCCGGGGCACATCGGCGGCTGGGGGTGCTTGGCGTCGATGTAAGTGCAGATCGCGGTCGAATCGCACAGGTTGAAATCGCCGTCCACCAGGGCCGGGATCTTGCGGAACGGGCTGGCGGCGAGGAATTCGGGCGAAGGCTCGCCGGGGCGGCCCAGCACCATCTCGATGGCCACGTCCTTTTCGGCGGCCAGCACATGGACCTTGCGCACGAACGGCGAGAGCGGAAATCCGTGAACCTTCATCGAGTGCCTCCATTGAGTCGTCATTTGCAACGCAAACCGTATTGCACCGCCGCGACGCCACGTATAGGCGGTTCTCCGTCATGACCGATATTCCGAACATCCAGCTCGACACCAGCGGCAACACCGTGCTTCCTGCGCCCGATACCGAAGTGGACGTGCGCGAGATGTTCGGGATCGATATCGATATGAAGGTTCCGGCCTTCAGTCAGGCGGACGAACGCACGCCTGACGTCGATGACGCCTATGTCTTCGATCCGGACACCACACTGGCGATCCTGGCCGGGTTTGCCTTCAACCGCCGGGTGATCGTGCAGGGCTATCATGGCACCGGCAAGAGCACGCACATCGAACAGGTCGCTGCGCGGCTGGGCTGGCCGACGGTGCGGATCAACCTTGACGCGCATATCAGCCGGATCGATCTGATCGGGCGCGATGCGATCGTGCTGCGCGATGGTCTGCAGGTGACCGAATTCCGCGAAGGGCTGCTGCCCTGGGCGCTGCAGCACCCGGTCGCGCTGGTCTTCGACGAATACGACGCCGGTCGCCCCGACGTGATGTTCGTGATCCAGCGCGTGCTGGAAACCGAAGGCAAGCTGACCCTGCTCGATCAGAACCGGGTGATCCGCCCCAGCAAGTGGTTCCGCCTGTTCGCCACCGCCAACACTGTCGGTCTTGGCGATACATCGGGTCTCTATCATGGTACCCAGGCGATCAACCAGGCGCAGATGGACCGCTGGAACATCGTCGTCGCGCTCAACTATCTGCCCGCGCAGGTGGAGAGCGAGATCGTGCTCAAGAAAGTCACCGACACCGCGCCCGAACTGGTTGCGCAGATGGTCAAGGTAGCCGACCTGACCCGCCACGGCTTCGTGGGCGGCGACATCTCCACCGTGATGAGCCCGCGCACCGTGATCACCTGGGCGCAGAACACCGCGATCTTCAAGGACCCCGGATTCGCCTTCCGCCTCAGCTTCCTCAACAAGTGCGATGAGACCGAGCGGATGCTGGTGGCCGAATACTACCAGCGGGTGTTTGGGACGGATTTGCCTGAGAGTGTGGTCGGCAAGGGGTGAGACCAATGGCGACCAGCATGCAAATGCCGATTGGATAGCATTCTGAACATCAAGAAGATTCTAGGGGCCATGTTGGGTATGTTGCCAGTTCTGGCGATACTGGCATTGTTCCAATGGTGGGCAGTGTCATCTCGCGAACGTGAATGGTGGTGGTTTAACGGCGGACCAGACCACATGGCATATGCTGACCTACATATGGCTGCGCAAGGCAAGGGCCACATTCTGATTGTTGAGAGAAAGTCTGACGAAGCGCCGCAAACTGAGTTTGCCGTTCAATGGGACTGTCACAAGGGGCAAATCGCCTGGGGCGAAGCGTGGACTCGCGATGAGAATTTCGATCAAATGGATCGGTCACCTGCTCCTGCTGATTTGAGAGAATTGCATCCACCTAAAAACCCGATGGAAGTGCAGTTTGTCGAGCTAGCTTGTAAGCAGGGCAAAGCGCTTCCACAGACTTTTCAGCTCACGAAAGATCAATCGCCGCTAGAGTTGACGAAAGTTGCCTTTGATGAAGTTGCAAGGGGTGTTCAACCCCATGTAGCGTTGCGCAGAGCAAGAAACGCAAAATGAAGCCTTGCCACGGCTTGGTTGCCGCAAAGGAAATCAAATGAGTTTGCGTTTCTCCATCGCGCTGTTTTTGGCGTTGGTCGCGAGCAATGGACATGCTGCCGATTCATCCCCCGCAGTAGTGCAGGCGACCAAATTCTATCCCGTCGAAGCCAACGGCCCGGCAGTGCTCCAAGCCGCGCTGGCCGATGCCAAGGCGCAGGGCAAGCTAGCGGTGGTCGTATTCGGCGGCGACTGGTGTCATGACAGCCGTGCGCTAGCGCAGGTGCTGACTTCGCAAGCCTTCAAGGACCGGTTCGGCGCGCGTTTCACCGTTACCCTGATCGACGTCGGCGTGCCGATGCGGGGAGAAGGGCGTAACCTTGATCTGGTGAAGCGCTACGGGGTCAAGAACCTCAACAGCGCGCCGGCGATGTTCGTGATCTCACCGGGGGGAAAGCGGATTAATTCGAAGAAAGACGCGGTCAACTGGCGCAATGCCGACAGCCGCGGGGATGCAGCGATTCTCGGCTGGTTTGCTGAGATTTCAGCAAAGGCAGTTTAAGGCGTGGCGCAACCGCTCGCGCATGAGGTGATTGATATGTTGATGGGTTTGGCCCCGTCGCCAGTCCCCGATTTCGCGAAAAGCATGATAACCATGCCTTGGCTGGTTGGCACATTTGTTATGAAATGGGCCGCGCATGAAAATCATCTCTCATTGTTAATATCCGTACTCGAGGGTTCTGAATATCAGGCCGTCCGGGATGAATTGCTGGACGGACAGCAGTCGGATTATGAGAAAAGGCTTCGCTCTAGTATTGGTAAAGTAGATTCTGGTTTGTCTCTATACATGGAAACTATCCAGAAAGTCCACTTAGAGCTCCGTCCATTCCGTCACAATATTGTTCACGGCTGGTTTTCTGGATTAAATGAGGAGGGGGACTACGTTCTTAGGCGGAAAATTCGCAAGCAGCCGCGCCATACGGAAGTTATCACGAGGCAGATGCTGAGCCAGAAAATAGATGCGCTCGACAGGCTTGAGCGTTGGGTTACCGACGCAATTCAAGTAAGCAGAGGAATGCCACCAGTCCATAGAGTGCTCGATTCAGACGCTAGCGGAGCTCAGTGACTAGCTAATTCCCCCCGGTATCCTCATGCGCAGTCCCGCCGCCGCTCGGGCCGGACCAGCCGCTGTCGCCGTCCTTGCCTTCCCACCAGTAGGCCGGGCGCCTGGCGCTGCCGGTCAGCTCTTCGTTGAGCGTTGCCGCGTCATAGAGGCGGCCGCCGATCATCACTTTGGCGACCTTGTCCGAATTGCGGATGTCCTGCGTCGGGTCGGCATCGAGCACCACCAGGTCGGCCAGCTTGCCCGGCTCGAGGCTGCCGACGTCCTTGTCATAGCCCAGCGAACGGGCGCTCTCGATCGTGCCTGCGCGCAAGGCTTCGACCGGGCTCATGCCCCCGCGCACGAAGGACCACAGTTCCCAATGCGCAGCGATGCCCGGTTCCTGCCCGTGCGCGCCAATTGCCACCGGCACCCCGCGCCGGGCAAGCTTGGCGGCTTCGCGGGCGCTGTCATCGTCGCGGTAATCGCCTTCGGGCGCGATCACCCGCCGCGCGCTGCCCGCGACCAGCGCCGAGGCCGGGGCGTGCTTTTTGAGGAGAGGATGCGTCCACACCTCGGTATGGGCGCGCCAATAGGGATCGCCGGCCGGGCCGCCATAAGTGACCACCAGGGTCGGAGTGTAGCCGACTTTCGATTGGCTGAAGAACTGCAGCACGTCTTCGTAGAACACGCCCAGCGGCAGGTTGTGCTCAACCGTGGTGTTGCCATCGGCGATCAAGGTCATGTCCATGCCGAACAGCGAGCCGCCCTCGGCGACCGAGCGCAGCCCTTCCTTGAGCGCGGCGGCGGTCACCTGCTGGCGCTGTTCGCGGCGCGGCTGGTTGTAGTTCTTGATCGAATGCGCGCCTTGCACCTTGAGCCGCCGCACGTGGTTGAGCGCATCCTCTGGCCCGTCGATCTGGGCATAGATGCCCGATGCCCGAGCGCCATAGACGATCTCTGCGGTCGAAAAGCTACGCGGCCCCAGGAGCTTGCCCGCGCGGACCATCTCCAGCGCGGGGAACACGGTTGCCGCGCTGCTGGAGGGATCGTGGCGCGTGGTCACTCCCAGGGCCAGCTCGGTCATTTCGCCCCAGTTGACCTCAGGGGTCATCTCGTCGACCCCATAGGGGCCGTGGGCGTGGGCATCGATCAGCCCCGGAATCACGGTCTTGCCACTCGCATCGAGCGTCGGCGTACCCGCCGGGATCGCCACTTCGCTGCGGCGGCCGACCGCTTTGATCCGGTTGCCCTGGATCAGCACCACGCCGTCATCGATGATCCCGCCGTCCTTGCCGGCCATGGTGACAATCCGCGCGCCGGTGATCGCGACTGTGCCGCTTGGCTTGGCGCTGGTGACGGTCATCGACAGCGAAACGCCGCTCTTGGGCGGTTCGAACTTGGCGGGCTTGGCATCCTTGGCCAGCGGACCATCGGCAAACATCGCCGCGCGGTTCGCGCTGAACAGCACTGGCCCCAGCGACCAGTGCAGCCGCGCGCCGTCACCGCTCCAGTGGATCCAGTCGGCCCCGTCGCCGCTGGCCCGGGTGACCGGCAAAGCGCCGCTCTTGGTGGAAAGCGAGACGGCCTGGGTGCCGGGCAGCAGCGGGGTGACGAAAGCCTGGTAGTTTTCACGGAAGGCGACGAACTTGCCGTCGGGCGAGACCGCGAATTCGCTGGTCATCTCACCCTCGGCATGGGTGCGGCGGGCCTCGCCACCCAGGTCCATCGAGACCAGACGGGCCTTGCCATCGCCAAAGGTCACCGCAAAGACCCGGTCCGACGCCGCGCCGAATTGCGGGCGCGCGCCGTCCTTGCTGATCCGTACTGCGGTGCCGCCAGAGGAGGGCACTTTGTAGATCCCCGGCTCGGCCGAACCGCGCGGGCTGACGAGGCCGCCGCCACTCCGCTTTTCGAACACCACCAGCTTGCCATCGGGCGAGAATTGCGGTCGCGCATAGTGGCCGGGTGCCTGGGTGAGCACCGCAGCCTTGCCCCCGCCGGGCGCAATCGTGCGCACGTCGCCAAGTCCGGCGTCGGTCCAGCGCACATAGGCAATCCGTTTGCTGTCGGGCGACCACGAAGGATAGCCTTCCATGCCCGCCGCATCGCCGGTCAGCCGCCGCGCGGTGCCGCCGGTCATCGGCTTGACCCACAACTTGCCCAGCGTCTCGAACACCACCGCGGTGCCATCGGGCGAAACCGCTGCGCCGCGCGGCATCCTGGTTTCGAACGTATCGGGGGCAACTTCGACCGGCGGGCGCGGCGGATCGATCACGCCGCGGCTGTCGGAAATCCTGAACGGGATCACGCTGGCCTTGCCGCTGGCCAGATCGACCCGCATGATCTTGCCGCCCGCCCAGAACACCACGCTGCCCGAATCCGGGGTCCAGGCCATGTTCGGGTAAACCCCGGTCACCGCCCAGGTTTCCTGCACGTCCTGATCGAGCGCGTCATAGAGCTTGCGGTCGGTGCCACTGGCCAGATCGCGGACGTAGAGCTTGGACTGGGTCTGCTCGCGCCGGACATAGGCCAGCTTCTTGCCGTCGGGCGAGGGGGTGGGACGCACCGCGCCGCCTTCGCCGCCAGCGACCTGCTCGCTTTCGCCGGTTTCGAGATCATGGCGTTCGATCGCGAAGATCTGCTGGTTTGAATCCTGCGCGTATTCGAAGGTCGGCCCAGGCGTGGTGTTGCGGGTGAAGTAGATGTGCTTGCCATCGGCGGCGAACGTCGGCTCGCCCAGCTCCTTCTGGTGACGCTCGCTGGGCTTCTTGACCAACGGTACCCCGCTGCCGCCGCCGACGTGGAACAGCCAGACCTCGCCAGTGCCCAGTGAACGCTGGGTGGTGAAATGCTTCTTGGCGGCGATGTATTGCCCGTCCGGGCTCCACGTAGCCTGGTTCATCAGCCGGAAGCTTTCGGTGGTCAGCTGGCGCTTGTCGCTGCCGTCGCGGTTCATGATCCAGATGTTGTCCCCGCCGCCGCGATCCGAAGTGAAGGCGATCCGCTTGCCATCGGGCGAAAAGCGCGGCTGGGTTTCATAGGCCAGCCCTTCGGCGATCCGGCTCGGCGTGCCGCCGGCGATCGGCATGGTGTAGATATCGCCCAACAGGTCGAACGCGATTGTCTGCCCGTCGGGGCTGACATCCAGGTTCATCCAGGTGCCTTCCTCGACCGTGATCGGCACTTGCCGCACGGTCATCCCCGGGGGCGCGGAAACGTCCCACTTGGGCGGATCCTTGGATTCTTCGGCATGCGCGGCCAGCGGCCAGGCGAGGGCAAGGCTGAGGGCAAGGCGCGAAGCTTTCGCGAGGCGGTGGTGCATGTGCGGAGTCTCCCTGTTGCCGCGACTATTCGGGCAGGCAGGGGTTTAGTCAATCAGCGGATCGACGAACGACAAACCCTCCCCCTTGATGGGGGAACGTTTTGACGAAGATGGCTTTGGAACACGATGGCTTAGCTTCGAATCGCATAGCCCTTCCCCGTTGGGGAAGGGTTGGGATGGGGGTTCCACGCTGGCGTCGTACCCCCACCCCAACCCCTCCCCACCGGGGAGGGGCTTTGCGAGTTCGAGAACTGGCTTCAAATTCTACGGCGTCACCAGGTACTTCTCGCCAGTCCGCCGGGCGTTGTACATCGCCACCGCATCCTTGGTCAGCATGTCCTCGAGGTTGCCCTTGCGCGCATAGTGGCTGGCGAAAGTGGTGGTCAGGTCCTTCATCACCCGCGCGCGCATCCGGCCGACCACTTCCATCCCCGCCTTCATCATGAACGGGGTGAGCAGCCAGCCGGCAAGATCCCAGGTGAGCCCGAAAGCGCGGTTGAGGATCGTCGGCCCGATATCGAGCGCGCCGTAGATGTAGACCTTCTTGGGCTCGCTGGAGCCATAGCGGCTGAACGCCGCGCCGCGGCTGGCGGCGGCTTCCATCGCGGTCAGGATCTGGCCCGCCAGGGTGCCCCCGCCGATCGGATCGAAGCCCAGCATCGCCTTGGTCTCGGCAATGGCGTCGATCAGCTTGGGCATGAAATCGGCGTCGGTCATGTTGAGCACATGGGTGGCGCCCAGATCCTTGAGCAGCTTCACTTGGCTCTCGCTGCGCACGATGTTGACCAGCGGGATATTGTCCTCAAGACAGATCTTGACCAGCATCTGCCCCAGGTTCGAAGCGGCCGCAGCGTGGACGATCCCGGTGAAATGTTCAAGCTTCATGGTTTCGGTGAAACCCAGCGCGGTCATCGGGTTAACGAACGAACTTGCGGCCTGTTCTGCACTCACGCTGTCATCCACCGCGAAACCCATGGTGGCATCGGCATAGGCATAGTTGGCATAGGCGCTGCCCGGCACGCAGGCATAGCGCTTGCCCAGCAGGTGCTCGGCGCCTTCGCCCGCTGCGACCACGATCCCGGCGGCTTCGTTGCCGGCCGGCATGGCCATGCCGTGGCGGCTCTTCATGAAGCGGGTGGCGTTATCGGGCATCCGGGCCACGACCTTGCCAGGCGAATAGACCGCGTTCTCGGTGTCGGCGCTGGCGAACAGCAAGCCCAGGTCCGACGGGTTGATCGGCGTCGCCTCAACCTTGATCAGCACCTGACCGGGCTTGGGATCGTCCCAGGTCTTGTCACCCAGCTGGACGGTCAGCGTGCCGTCTGCGTCGAGCTGGGTGGTGAGCTGCTTGCCGGTGAAGGTCATTGATTGTCTCCCGAATCTCTGCCGCGTTGGGCGGCGTTGCAGATTGCAACCTAAACCGTTCCTCAGACCCGTCCACCCTGAGCTTGTCGAAGGGCTGCTTTTTCTTTTTGGCGGAGCGTGCGCGGCAACAAGGACAGTCCTTCGACAAGCTCAGGACGAACGGGGGAGGGGCTAAGTTTCGGGGTAGATTGCCCTGACAAAATAGAGCCCCTCGCTGGGCGCGTTCAGCCCCAGCGCGGCGCGGTCGCGCGCGGCCAGTGCCTCGGCCACTTGGTCCTCGCGCCAGCGGCCCATGCCGACCAGTGCCAGGCAGCCGACCATCGAGCGGACCTGGTGGTGGAGGAAGGAGCGCGCGGCGGTGCGGATCTGCACTTCCTCGCCCAAGCGCTCGACGCTGAGCAGGTCGAGCGTCTTTTCGGCACTTTGCGCCTGGCAGTGGACCGACCGGAAAGTGGTGAAATCATGCCGCCCGACCAGCGCCTGCGCCGCGCGGTGCATGGCATCGGCGTCGAGCGGCTGGGCCACTTGCCAGGCGCGGTTGAGGTCCAGCGTCAGCGGCGCACGGCGATTGGCGATCCGGAAGAGATATTCGCGGCCCAGGCACGAAAACCGCGCATGCCAGTCATCGGGGACGATTTTGCAGTCCAGCACCGCGATCGGGTTCGGCCGCAAGTGGTGGTTGAGCGCTTCCATCAGCCGGAAGGCGTCGATTTGCTTCGCCACATCCAGATGCACCCGCATCCCCAGCGCATGCACGCCCGCATCGGTGCGCCCGGCGGCGTGGAGCGTGACGGTTTCGCCGGTAGTGGCAAGCACCGCTTCTTCGACCGCCTGCTGCACGCTGGGGCCGTGGGTCTGACGCTGCAGGCCAAAGAACGGCGTGCCATCGAATTCGAGGGTGAGGGCGAAGCGGGTCATTGCATTGCGCACCTGCGCCACCACCCCCCAACCCCCTCCTCTGAAGAGGAGGGGGAGCCAGATGTGTCAAACCGAAGCCCCCTCTTCTTTAGAGGAGGGGGTTGGGGGTGGTGGCTCTCGGCCATGAACGACCGTTCAGGCAAGTTGGTGCCCTCCAACAATCGCCCAGCCGCGCAGCATGTCCGCTGTCGCCATTGCTGGTCGTCCTGCGCGCTGGATAAGGGTTGGGCGGATCGCACCTGTCCCGCAGGCGACAGTCAGCTTGTCATCAAGCACCAGGCCAGCTTGACCCGTTCCTTCCGCCAACTCTGTCGCAAGAATTTTGCACCTCTCACCGTCGAACTCGAACCACGCCCCTGGCACCGGCGCAAAAGCGCGCACTTGGCGCTCAATCTGCTCCGCGCCAAGCAACCAATCAATCCGCGCCTCGGCCTTGTCGATCTTGTGGGCATAGGTCACGCCCTCCGCAGGCTGCACCTCCGCCGCATGGCCGGGCAGATCGGCCAGCACTTCGATCATTAAGTTCGCCCCCAACTCGGACAGTTCAGCGGTCAATTCGCCCGCAGTCTTGCCGTCCACCGGAGTCTTCACCACCGCCAGCATCGGCCCGGTATCGAGTCCGGCCTCCATCTGCATGATGGTCACCCCGGTCATT
>PNJT01000084.1 GCA_013822005.1 Novosphingobium sp.
CGTGGTCGGCATGCACCTCGATCTGTCGGGCCTGCGCCGCCGCCAGCAGATCCGCGCGGTGCTGGCCCATCTCGAACGCTGCGACCATCCCTGCCCGACCGTGGCGATGGGCGATTGCAACGAATGGGGCACGCGGCGCGGCGCGCTCAGCGAATTCCACACCCCCTGGCGCGTGCTTGCCCCGGGCCTCAGCTTCCCCTCGCGGCGACCGCTCGCGGCGCTCGACCGGGTAGTGATTTCGGCGCACTGGCAGCTGGGCGCGATGGGCGTGCATCATTCGGTGCTCTCCTCCCGGGCATCGGATCACTTGCCGATCTGGGCGCGGCTGGAGCTGCACAAAATTTAGGCAGCTGCGCAAGAATCGCGCGCCTTTGGTCTGGATGGCGCAAGGCTATTGCCACCGAAACCCTGAAACTCCCCAATAATTGCAGACTGGCACGGCCCTTGCTGCATATGCGAAGCCGGCGCTGTGCCGGGCAACCATGCAACCAGGGGACGGGCATGAAATTCATCATCGCCATCATCAAGCCCTTCAAGCTCGACGAAGTGCGCGATGCGCTCTCGGCGCTCGGCGTCGCGGGAATGACCGTGACCGAGGTGAAGGGCTTCGGCCGCCAGAAGGGCCAGACCGAGATTTATCGCGGGGCCGAATACACCACCAACATGCTGCCCAAGGTCAAGATCGAAGTGGCGGTCAGCGATGCGCTTGCGTCCCAGGTGGTCGAAACGATCCAGGCCGCCGCCAGTACCGATGCGATCGGCGACGGCAAGGTCTTCGTGCTTGATCTCGCCAGCGCCACCCGCATCCGCACCGGCGAAACCGGAGACACCGCGCTGTGACGCGGGCGAACAGGAGGAATGAACCAATGATCCGCATATTCATGGGCGGTGCGGGGCTGATCGGAGGCTTGCTGGCCGCCGCGCCCGCTTTTGCCGCCGATCTCGTCAAGGCCCCGACCGTCGAACAGATGGCCACGATGGTCGATAAGGGCGATACCGCCTGGATGCTGGTGTCTTCGGTGCTGGTGCTGATGATGAGCATCCCGGCGCTGGCGCTGTTCTATGGCGGGCTGGTCCGCACCAAGAACATGCTGAGCGTGCTGATGCAGGTTTTCATGATCGTCAGCATCGCCGCGCTGGTCTGGGTTGGCTGGGGCTATTCGATGGCCTTTACCAGCACCAATACCCCGTGGCCGATGCTGGTCGGCGGGCTCGACAAGGCGTTCCTTTCAGGCGTCACCTCGACGACCTATGCCGCGACCTTCTCGAACAATGTCTATCTGCCCGAATTCGTCTTCGTGATCTTCCAGATGACCTTTGCCTGCATCACTCCGGCACTGATCGTCGGGGCCTTTGCCGAACGCGTCCGGTTCTGGCCGCTGATGCTGTTCATGGTGCTGTGGCTGACCGTGGTCTATTTCCCGATCGCGCACATGGTGTGGTTCTGGGCCGGGCCGGACTTCCTGGTCGATGCTCCCAAGGACGCCGGATACCTGTGGGACATGGGCGCGCTCGATTTCGCGGGCGGTACGGTGGTCCACATCAACGCCGGGATCGCCGGGCTGGTTGGCTGCCTGATTATCGGCAAGCGGGTCGGGTTTGGCAAGGAAGCCACTCCGCCACACTCGCTGACCATGACCATGATCGGTGCCTCGCTGCTGTGGGTGGGCTGGTTCGGCTTTAACGCCGGGTCAAACCTGGAAGCCAATGCGGTGACCGCGGTGGCCTTCATCAACACTTTCGTCGCCACGGCCGCTGCTGCCTTGTCCTGGGCCGTGGTCGAGCAGATCCACCACAAGAGGCCCTCGATGCTGGGCGCTGCCACCGGCGCGGTTGCCGGGCTGGTCGCAATCACCCCGGCCAGCGGGTTCGCCGCGCCGATGACCTCGATCTACCTCGGCCTGATCGTCTCGCCGATCTGCTACCTCTTCGTCTCCACCGTGAAGAACAAGCTGAAGTACGACGATACGCTCGACGTCTTCGGGGTCCACTGCATTGGCGGGATCGTGGGCGCGATCGCCACCGGGATCGTCGCCGCGCCCTCGCTCGGCGGGCAGGGCGTGTTTGACTATTATGTCTTCCCGGCGGGCGTTGTGGAATACGATATGGCCGCGCAGGTCTGGAAGCAGGTCAAGGCGGTGCTCATCACGCTGGTCTGGTCGGGCGGTGTCTCGGCGGTGCTGTTCTACGCGATCGACAAGACCATCGGCCTGCGTCCCACCGAGGAAGCCGAGCGCGAAGGCCTCGACCTCGCCGAACATGGGGAGCGCGCCTACAACTACTGACGCGCTTTCGACCAAGCTTGGCGGGATTGGGGATCCTCCTCTCCTCCGTCCCGGTCCCGCCTCCCCGCGTTCCTCCTGCGAACGCCAACTTGACAAGGGCCGGAGCGCAAGCTCCGGCCCCTTTTTTCAGGTCTTGCGGCCAAGGTGCGAGAAATCGACCGGGGCGATCACGCCCATGATCCGCTCGCGCAGTGCCAGCGCCTCCTCCAGCGGGATCGCGGCAAAGCGAATGTGGCTGTTGACCAGGCCGAAGTGGATTGTGGCCAGCCCGCGCCGCCGCTCCAGCGGGCCGCGCGCGATAGTGACGGTCTGGACATTGAGCTCAGGCGCGATCGCCTGAATGTGGTTCCACCACCGCGCCTTCAGGAACAGCTGTCCGTGCCCGGTCGCGCGCCACTCCTGCCGCCAGGCCAGCCAATCGCGCAAGGCCAGGAACGCGGCAGGGAGCACCACCAGCCAGCCATAGGGCAGGCCGACCAGCCACCAGCCCAGCCCGGCGGAGAGCAGCAGCACACTGCGCAGCACAATGTGATCACGCATTGGCCCGGGATCGGCCTGGTGAAACTCCAGATCGTCCGAAGGCAAGGCAATCCCTGCCACTGCCAGTAGCCTGGCCACTTCATCCAAGCGGGCCAGCGGCGCCACTTCCATCGCCGCGGCCGCCTCTTCACCGCCGCCCAGCGAGACCAGGCCAAGGCCGTACCAGCCATTCCTGCGCCGCAAGGGACCGGTCGCGATGCTGGCGGCCATGACCCGGTGAAGCGGCATGGTCATATCGGTGCGCGAAAACAGCCCGCGCCGCCGCCGCAGGCCGCGCGCGGTTCGCTCAAGCCGGAAGCCGCTTTCGCGCAAGGTGGTCAGGACCACGCCGGTGGCGATGCCGACCAGCGCGAGCACGGTGAGGCCGGCCAGCAGCGAGCTGGCCAGCTGCGCCACAGGCATGGCGCTGACCACGCCTGCCTCTTCCTCGGCCAGCCCGATCCAGTATTCGCTGCCCGGCAGCAATTCGTCGAACTTGAAGGCCAGCCCGATCGGCACCGCGATCGCGGCCAGGCTGAACGAATAGAACCCCAGGATCATGATCCGGCGGCGGTCCATCTCGAACAGCAGTTCGGCCTCCTCGGCCGCGGCGGCAGGATCGCCCGGGTGGGCTGTGCCGGTCTGGCGCGAACGCACTTGTTCGCGAATTGTGTGCGCCTCGCTTGCGGAGACGAATTGCAGCACCCCTTCGTCGGCGCCGCCGCTGCCGGTTTCAAACCGCACTACCGCCAGCGACAGCAGCCGCGCCAATGCAGGCTGGTCGATCGTCACATCGGCGATCCGGTCAAACGGGATCGAGCGCAGGCTATGTTCGAACAGGCCCTGCTCGATCCTGATCTCGTCCGCACCAATCGTGTAGGAGAAGCGCAGCCATTTGATCCAGCGCAGCAGCAGGCTCAGCCCCACGATCGCCCCGATCACCGGCAGCGCGCCCAGGTCAGTGCCGCGGGTCCCGATCAGCGCGGCGATAATCGGCAGGGCGATCCCGGGCAAGTCACTGATCGTATCGACAAGCAGGCCAAGCGCGCTCAGCCTATGGCGCGGGGCAAGATCTGCGCTTTCGCTCAAGCGGTCGCCTGCCGGATGTGCTCGCGGATCGCCTCGCGGATGGCCTCGGCATCGGCGCGCAGCAGGCCGGGGACAGTCACCGTGGCGTCTTCGGCAGCGGCGGTATGGACTTGCAGTTCGGTCAGTTCAAGCATGCGCAGAAGCGGCCCCGCCTCCACGTCGATGTGTTGGACGCGCGAGAGCGGAACGAGAGTATCGGTCTGAAAGATATAGCCCTTCACCACCCGCAGCCGGTCGGCGGAAAAGGCATAGCCCATCCGGCGATAGGCCCGGGCCGGGGCAACCAATCCGATCCAGACGGCAATGGCCAGCGCGGGCAGGATCATCAGGCCGTTGGGCAGCTCAGTCGAGCCCTCAGCCACCAGTGCGGCGACGACCAGCGCCGTGCCCCAAGCCGCGCCGCGCAGCTGCATCACCGTGCGGTAGGCCGGTTCCGGCGGGGTCAGTTGGTCCTGCTCCATTGGGGCTTGGTCCTAGCGCTCGCGCCCGCTGGTCCAGAACGTGCTGAGCAGCGGATCGAGCAGATAGCTGAGCGCGCTGCGCTTCTTGAGCGGGACCAGCACTTCGGCCGGAATCCCGGCGCGGATCGCGCTTTCGCCGTGGGCCGAACGGATCTTGTCGAGTTCTTTGGCGGGGACCACCACTTCGATCGTGAAGTAGTAAATCCCGGTCCGTTCGTCCTGCAAGGCGTCGGCGGACAGCTTGGTGATTGTGCCGTCGAACGAGGGCAGCGTGCGGTCGTGGAGCGAGGAAAAGCGGACCTGCGCGGTCATGCCGACCTTGACCGAGTCCGCATTGACCGGCGACATCCTGGCCTGGATCACCAACTGGCGATTGTCCGGCACCACCTGCATCAGGGTATCGCCGGGCGTGATCACCCCGCCCAGCGTGTGAACCTTGAGATCGACCACATGCCCGGCTGCCGGGCTGCGCACCGTGGCGCGGGCCAACTGTTCGCGCGCGGCCGACAGGCGCGGTTGCAGTTCGGCCAGGCGGACCTGAACATTGCGCAGCTGTTCCGACGCATCGGCAATCAACTGGCTGCCCAGCGAAACCGACTGCATCTGGCTCTCACCCACCGCCTGGCGCGACCGCGACATTTCCGCGGTCAGCGCACCGTAGCGCCCGTCAAGCTCGGCAGCGGCGCGTTCGAGCTCGCGGATCCGGTTCTTGGACACGAACCCGCGGCCTTCCAGTTCCTTCATGCCGGCCAGTTCCTCGCCGATGATCCGGTGCTGTTCGCGGTTGGCCTTGGCCTGGTATTCGGCCGAGGCGACCATCGAGTTGCTTTGGGCGGCGCGCTGACCCAGCACCGAGCGCTGCGAACCGAGCGCGTTCTGCTGGGCGCGCAGCACCTGGCGCTGGCCGACCATCGCCTCTTCGGCCAGCACCTGGTCTTCGGCGGAAAGGTTCAGGAATTCGGGCGGGGTGTTGAAGCTTGCCCGGCCCGCCAGCTGCGCCTTCAGCCGGTCGCGCTGGGCGATCAGGGTGATCACTTCGCCCGCCAGCGCGCGTTCCTCGGCGACCAGGTTGGACTGCGAGATGACCGCCAGCTTCTGGCCCTGTTTGACCAGCTGGCCCTCGACCACATCAAGCTCGCTGAGGATTCCGCCTTCGCGGTGCTGGACCAGCTGGCGGCTGCCCGAAACCGCGACGATCCCTTCGGCATAGGCCCCGGCATCGAGCGGGATCAGCGCACCGCCCACCAGCAATCCGAAGAAAGCCCCGGCGATCCAGATCCCGCGGCGAATCTCGCGCTTGGCCGATCCGGCCTTGGTGATCTGCGCTTCCATAGCCTGCGGATCGAACGAGAGGTCAGACATTGCCGCCAGCCTCGCGCTTCATCGCCAGCACGTTGCCCGCTGCGGCCTGCTTGCGCAGGGTCTCGATCACTTGCTTGGTCGGCCCCTCGTGCTCGATTGCGCCGGCGCGCAGCACGATCAGCCGGTCGGCCACTGCCACGAATTGCGGTTGGTGGGCCACCACCAGCACCGCCGCGCCCCGCGCCTTGGCGTTCTGGATCGCCCACAGCAGCGCGCGTTCGCCGTCGCCGTCGAGCGCCGAATTGGGCTCGTCGAGGACCAGCAGCTTGGGATTGTCATAGAGCGCGCGGGCCAGGCACACGCGCTGGCGCTGCCCGCCCGACAGGCCGAAACCGGCCTCGCCGATCCGCGCCGAATAGCCGCCGGGGAAGCGCAGGATCAGCTCGTGGACGCCGGCCTGCTTGGCCGCATCGACCACCTTTTCGCCAACCTCGTCCGGATCCTGGCCCTGCAGCACCGCAAAGCGCGAGATATTCTCGGCAATCGTGCCGGGCAGCAGCACCGAATCCTGCGGCATATAGCCGATGTGGCGGGCCAGCGCGTCGGATTCCCAGTCGGCATAGTGCGCGCCGTCGATCCGCATTTCGCCGGCGTGCGGCTGGATCGCTCCGGCCATGATCCGCGCCAGCGTGCTCTTGCCCGCGCCCGAATGGCCGATCAGCCCGACCACTTCGCCGCCGCGCAATTCGATCCCGACACTGCGCAGGATAAAGCCATCGCGGGCGGCGTTCTGCACGGTCAGCCCCAGCGCCATGACGTGGCCCTTGGGTTCGGGCAGGGGATGGTACTGCTTTTCGCTGGCTTCCACCCCTTCGAGCAGTTCACGCAGCGTTTCGAGCGACTGGCGGGCCTGCAAGACCTGGCCCCAGGTTGCAACCAGTTGCTCGATCGGTTGCAACGCGCGGGCCAGCAAGACCGAGGCGGCGATGATCGTGCCGACCGAGATCAGTCCCTGGATCGCCAGTATCGCACCCAGCCCCAGCGACAGCGACTGCATGAACATCCGGAAGAACTTGATCAGCGCGTTGTAGCGCAGCCCTGCGGTCTGGGCATCGGTCGCGGCCTGAAGCCCCTGGGCGCGGACCGCCTGCTGGCGGGTAACCATCGCCTTGCGGATCCCCAGCACGCCGATCAGCTCGGCCTGGCTGGCAAGCGCTTCCTGGGCCTGATAGGCGGCGGCATTGGCGCGCATGCCTTCCTTGGCGCGCTCGCGCGAGCGGCGTTCGTTGAGCACCGCCAGCACGGCCAGCAAGGCGCCGCCCGCCAGGATCATCAGCCCCAGGTAGGGATGGATCAGGAAGGCGGCGATGAAATAGATCGGGGTCCAGGGCGTATCGAACACCGCCATCATCGCCGGGCCGGTCATGGTCTGGCGCAGCACATCAAACTCGCGCATCGCCTGGCGGGTCGGCTCGCTGCGGCCGGTGGTGACCAGCTGCGTCAGGATTGTGCCCGCCAGCTCGTCGTTGAGTTGCAGGCTGGCCCGGCTCATCAGGCGGGCGCGGACATTGTCGAGCGCGGCCAGGGTGCCCAGCGCCAGACCCAGCACCAGCGTGATCCAGACCAGGGTCATCACCCCGCCGGTCGGCACCACCCGGTCATAGATCTGCATCATGTAGAGCGTGGGGGCGAGGTAAAGCAGGTTGACCAGCGCCGAAAAGGCCGCCGCGGCATAGAAATGCTGGCGGCAGGCATCGAACGCCTTGCGCATTGAAACGGGAAGTCGCTCAAACAAAGCCATAGTCGCGGCGAAACCTAATGCAATGTTGTGCCAAAGGCCAATCAATACCGGCCCGGCGCCGCGCCTGATAGCAGCAAGGCTTTAACGCGCGCTGAGCGCAGTCTCGGCCTGATTCATCAGCAGGTGCATGATGTCAGCCACTGGCTCCTCGGCGGTGACCATCCCGACCGACTGTCCGGCCATCAGCGAACCGTTCTCGACATCGCCGTCGATCACCGCGCGGCGCAGCGCCCCGGCCCAGAACTTTTCGATCTCAAGCTGGGCCTCAAGCATTTCGAGCTTTCCGGCATCGAGCATTGCTGCCACTTCGCGCTGCTTGGCAGTGAACTCTTCGGTGCCCTTGTTCTTGAGCGCGCGGACCGGGATCACCGGCAGCCGCGGATCGACCTGGACCGAGGCTTCGGCATCGCGGGCATTGGCGCGGAAGAAGGCCTGCTTGAAGGCCGGGTGAGCAATCGATTCAGTCGCGCAGGCAAAGCGCGTGCCCAGCTGCACACCCGATGCGCCCATTTCGAGGTAGGCCGCGATCAGATCGCCCCGGCCGATCCCCCCGGCGACGAAGACCACGTGGTCTTCGGCCAGCGCGGGCAGGAATTCCTGCGCCAGCACCGAAGTCGCCACCGGGCCGATATGCCCGCCGGCCTCGCTGCCTTCGATCACCAGCGCATCGGCGCCGCCGCGCAGCAGCCGCTTGGCCAGCGCGAGCGTGGGGGCAAAGACCAGCGTCTTGGCACCATGGGCCTTGAGCGCCTCGACGCTGCCGCGCGGCGGGATGCCACCCGCCAGCACTACGTGGCTGACCTGATGCCGCCCGCAGACTTCGATCAGGTCGAACAGCAGCGGGTGCATGGTGATCAGGTTGACGCCGAAGGGCTTGGCTGTCAGCGCCCTGGTCGCGGCGATCTCGGCGTCGAGCAGTTCGGGGGTCATCGCCCCGCAGGCAATCACACCAAAGCCCCCGGCATTGCTGATCGCGGCAACCAGGTTGCGCTCGGACACCCAGCTCATTGCCCCGCACAGCACGGCATGCTCGCTGCCAAGAAAGTCGATGCCGCGCTGCATCAGCGCGTGGGTCTTTTGGTACACTTGGCCCCCTGGGGAAATTTGTCTTCGCCGCGCCTATAGGCAAGGCGGCAGCGGGATGCCAGTCTTGCAGAGCAGGCAGCAGTACAGAAATCCGGCGCAGCGGAGACAAGGCATCAAATCCGGTCTTCGCAAGCAGATAGCTCTGTTCGGGCACCACCATCCCGCTGTGCCAGACTGCCACCCTCAGCCGCTGCCGAAAGATTGCGCGCGACTAATCGGAAAGATGCAACACTCTATCCAGATATGATCGTTTTGAACGATAAGTTAGAATAGGCATAGACCGGTCATTCGCCGACTCGATTGTGCGACTATCAGGAGACATATCATGGATGCCAAGACTGGATCGATCGAAGGGGGTTGCCCGTTCAATCACGGCGCGCGCTCGTTGCTGGGCCGGACCAATCAGGATTGGTGGCCCCAAGCGCTCCCCGTCAACATTCTGGGCCAGAATGGCGCGGCGGACCCGTTTGGCGGCGATTTCAGCTATGCCGATGCGTTCAACACGATCGACTACAAGGCGCTCAAGGCCGATCTGACCGCGCTGATGACCGATAGCCAGCCCTGGTGGCCGGCCGACTATGGTCACTACGGTCCGTTCTTTATCCGCATGGCCTGGCATGCTGCGGGCACTTACCGGACCGCCGATGGGCGCGGCGGGGCCAATTCGGGCCAGCAGCGGTTTGCCCCGCTCAATTCCTGGCCGGACAACGGCAATCTCGACAAGGCGCGCCGTCTGCTGTGGCCGGTCAAGCAGAAGTACGGGCAGGCGATCAGCTGGGCCGACTTGTTCATCCTGGCCGGCAATGTCGCCATCGAATCGATGGGCGGCCCGGTGTTCGGCTTTGGCGGCGGCCGCGCCGACGTCTATGAGCCTGAGCGCGACATCTATTGGGGTCAGGAAGACAAGTGGGTCAACGAAGGCGTTGCAACCCGCATCCGCCCCGAGGACAAGGCCGAACTGGAAAACCCGCTGGCGGCGATCCAGATGGGGCTGATCTACGTCAATCCCGAAGGTCCGGGCGGTCTGGCCGATCCCTTGCTGTCGGCGCGCGACATGCGCGAGACCTTCTCGCGGATGGCGATGAATGATGAAGAAACGATCGCGCTGGTCGCCGGTGGCCATGCCTTTGGCAAGGCCCACGGCGCGGCTCCGGCAGAGACCTTTGGACAGGCTCCCGAAGGCGAAGCGATCGAGCAGCAGGGCTTTGGCTGGCTGATCGATCAGGCTGAGATCACCAAGGGCAACATCACCACTTCGGGCCTTGAAGGTGCCTGGTCGAACAATCCGACCAAGTGGAGCGGCGACTATTTCCGCCTGCTGTTCAAGTACGACTATGAACTGGTCCACAGCCCGGCCGGGGCCCAGCAGTGGACCCCGATCAATCCCGATCCGGCCGATCTGGCACCCGATGCCCGCGATCCGTCAAAGCGGGTCCCGACGATCATGACCACCGCCGACATGGCGCTGAAGATGGATCCGGAATACCGCAAGATTTCGGAACGCTTCCGCGATGATCAGGCCGCGCTGGACGATGCCTTTGCCCGCGCCTGGTTCAAGCTGTGTCACCGCGACATGGGCCCCAAGGCCCGCTACCTCGGCCCCGAAGTGCCCGCTGAAGACCTGATCTGGCAGGATCCGGTTCCGGCTGGCACCATGCCTTCGGATGCCGATGTTGCCGCGCTCAAGGCCAAGATTGCCGGCAGCGGCCTCTCGGTCCGCCAGCTGGTCAAGGCGGCCTGGGCTTCGGCCAGCACCTATCGCAAGTCGGATCATCGCGGCGGTGCCAATGGCGCCCGCGTCGCGCTGGCTCCGCAGAAGGACTGGGACGCGAACGAACCGGCCGAGCTGGCCAAGGTGCTGTCCAAGCTGAACGAGCTGCGCGGCAGCATCTCGCTCGCCGATGCGATCGTGCTTGGCGGTGTGGTCGGGATTGAAACCGCGGCCAAGGCTGCCGGTCACACCATCACCGTACCGTTCACCGGCGGGCGCGGCGATGCCACGGCCGCGCAGACCGACGCCGAAAGCTTCGCCCCGTTTGAACCGCAGGCCGATGCGTTCCGCAACTACCTGCCCAAGAAGCTGAGCGTGCGGACCGAAGAGCTGATGCTCGACAAGGCGGCACTGCTCGGTCTGTCTTCGCCCGAACTGGCAGTGCTGATCGGCGGTCTGCGCGTGCTGGGTGCCAACCACGGCGGCAAGCCGCACGGCGTGCTGACCAAGCGGGCCGGGCAATTGACCAACGACTTCTTCGTCAACCTGCTCGACATGGCCCATGCCTGGGCCCCGGTCGATGGCAGCGATGGGGAAGAATTTGTGGCCAAGACCCGCAGCGGTGGCAGCGAAGTGTGGCGTGCCAGCCGCGCTGACCTGGCCTTCGGTTCCAACTCGGAACTGCGTGCAGTGGCCGAAGTCTACGCCGAGAACGGTGCCGAAACGAAGTTCGTT
>PNJT01000085.1 GCA_013822005.1 Novosphingobium sp.
CCAGCTCCGGACTGGTCCACCAGGCGTTGAGCGGCACGCAGATCGCCCCGATCGAAACCACCGCATAGAAAATGACCGGCCATTCGGGCAGGTTGCGCATCGCCAATGCCACCCGGTCGCCCTTGGCCACGCCAAGGCTCTGCAAGTGCGCCGCAAAGGCGGCCACCGCGCGGTGCCAGGCGTCATAGGCGACGCGCTCATCCTCATAGACCAGGAAAGTCGCCTCGCCGTGGCTGCGGCCCTGCGCGACCAACGCGGCGAGGTTGGGCAGCGCGTTCTTCCAGACTCGGTTCGGCACCCCCCGGATCTCGACCATTTCGGTTTCGAACGGCATGCCCGGCGCGCAAAGGATCGCCTCGATCTCGCCCAGTGACCGTGCCGGCCAGCCCGCCGGAAGCTCAATTCCCAGTGACAAGTGTGGGTCCTCCCTGGCCCCTGTAGCGGGGCCTTGGTCTCAGCCTAACGCAATCTCAGTCCTGCTCAAGCGGCAAGCGCCTGCCATGAGCGCACCAGCATGTAGACCGCCACCATCACGATCATCACCGCGAAGACCGAATTGAGCCGCCCCTTGCTGGCCGAGAGCCGCCGCGACACCGCGGTCCCGCCCAGGCTGCCCAGCACACCCCCGGCGATGAAGCTGGCGGCCAGCCCCCAATCAAGCATGCCCGACATCGCATAGTTGAGCGCGGTGGTGAGCCCGAAGGCGGTCACCGCGACCAGCGACGTGCCGATCGCGCGATAGATCGTCATCGAGGTCGAGGCGATCAGCCCCGGCACGATCAGGAAGCCCCCGCCGATCCCGAAGAAGCCCGAGAGTATCCCGGTGCCGAACCCGAAGCTGGCGACCTTGGGGAAATTGTCGCGGTTGCAGACCACGCCCTCGATGCCCTGATCGCCGCGCCCTTTGAACATTACCCCGGCCACCACCAGCATCAGCAGCGCGAACAGGAACAGCAGCTTCTGTCCGTCAAAGGCCTTGCCCAGGCTCGACCCGGCGAAGGCCCCGGCCACCCCGGCCAGGGCATAGGTCCCGCCGCAGCGCCAGTTGACGTTGTGGGCGCGGGCGTGATTGGCCAGCCCCGCCAAGGCATTGACCGCAACTGCCAGCGCCGAAGTGCCGATCGCCACGTGCGGGCTTTTGACCCCGACAACATAGACCATCAGCGGCACCGCCAGGATCGATCCGCCCCCGCCGACCATCCCCAGGGTAAACCCTACCGCCACGCCCGAAAGCGCCGCGAGCAGGGCTTGTGCGGTGTCGATCACAGCAGGTTCAGCGGCAGCTTGAGGTAACTGACGCCGTTGGCTTCGGGCTCGGGAAAATGCCCGGCGCGGATGTTGACCTGGACCGAGGGCAGGATCAGCCGCGGCATGGCGAGCGTCGCATCACGCGCTTCGCGCATCGCAACGAAAGCGTCCTCGTCGATCCCGTCATGAACATGGACATTGCCCGCGCGCTGCGCGGCGACCGTGCTTTCCCAGACATAGCGATCGCGGCCGGGAGCCGTGTAATCGTGGCACAGGAACAGCCGCGTCTCATCCGGCAGCGCCAGCAGGCGGCGGATCGAACGGTAGAGCATGCGCGCCTCGCCGCCGGGAAAATCGCAGCGCGCGGTGCCATAGTCCGGCATGAACAGCGTATCGCCGACGAACACCGCATCGCCGATGACATAGGCAAGGCAGGCCGGCGTATGCCCCGGCACATGCAGCACGGTGACTGCCAGCTCGCCCAGATCGAAGCTGTCACCATCGGCGAACAGGCGGTCGAACTGGGTGCCGTCCTGCGCGAAGCTGGCGGGCTCGTTGAACACCTTGGCAAAGGTCTGCTGCACCGAGGTGATCGCCGCGCCGATCGCAACTGCGCCGCCCAGCTGCTCCTTCAGATAGGGCGCGGCCGAGAGGTGGTCGGCGTGGGCATGGGTTTCGAGCAGCCAATCCACGCTCAGCCCTTCGGCGCGGACATAGGCGATCACCGCATCGGCCGATGCGGTCGAGGTGCGGCCCGAGGGTTGGTCGAAATCCAGCACCGAATCGATGATCGCGGCGCGCCGGGTTTCGGGATCGTGGACCACGTGGGTCGCGGTAAAGGTCGCCTTGTCGAAGAAGGTGCGGACCACCGGCGCGCGGCCCGATGCGCGCGCGGCCTCGATCTGGGCGATGGCGGATTGGAGCACTTTGTCGGTCATCATCGCGATTCGCCTAAGAAATCGACCTGCGCCGCCGCCAGGCGGGGCCGGGGCGACGCAGGACTTTATCCAGATAGCCGGGGGGCGGCTACCTGAAATGCTATTTGAACGACGCGCCGGGCCGAACGCCCAGCCGCTTGAACACGGCGGCGACCGGGCAGAACCCGGAGAAGCCGGCCTGCAGCATGTTGAGCCCGGCAAAGGCGGTCAGCCACAGCCAGCCGGGGTGGACCCAGTGCGCCAAGGCCAGGCTGGCCAGCACCATCACCCCGGCGAAGCGGAATACGGCGGAATCGAGGGTCATCGGACAGGCTCCTTGTTTGAAACGCAGCTTGCGGATGCCGAGCGCGTAGAGCGCGAGCTTTTCGTAGAACGGCTCGCTGGTCCCGCGGCGGATTTTGTGAAGGAGGTATTTCTCGAACCCGATCTTGGCCAGATGGACCCATTTGCCCTCGCTCGACCAGTTGAGGCCGCGCGGCGGAATCTGCGACCGGGCGACGAAAGCCACCCCGCCATCGCCGAAATCGGCCAGGCCTTGCCCTTGACCGCAGCCTGAACCTCTTTGGCGGCGATCGTGCCGCCCAGTCCCGTGCCCAGGACGATCGCTTTCGGCAATGCCATGTGCCTGCTCCCTTACTGCCGACCTCTGCTCCAGCGAGGCGGACTATCCGACTCGCTTTTATATCACACTTGACTAATATACGTAGTAGAGCATATTAGCAAGTATAAATATGAATCGGCCGCACCGCGGCACCAGACACAGGAATTGCAACGATGGTTTTCGGTTTCGGACGCAAGCAGCACCGCGAGCTTTCCGCGCGCCAGCTCGATTCGATGCTTCAGCAAGGGCGCGCCATGGTGGTCGATGTGCGCGAGCCCGACGAATTCGCCGCCGGGCACATCCCCGGCGCGATCAACATGCCGCTGTCCGGCTTTCGCGCCAGCCAGCTGCCCGATCCGGGTGATAAGCTGCTGGTGCTGAACTGCGCCGCCGGGCGGCGCTCGGCCCTGGCGCTCGACAAATGCGCGGCGGCCCAAGCCGCAATCGATACGCACCTGGCCGGCGGGTTTGGTGCCTGGCGCGCGGCCGGCCTTGCGGTCGAAGTCTGAAGGGGGGACGGCAATGCGTTTCGGGGGAAAAATCCTGGCCGCAAGCGTGCTGTCACTGGCACTGCCTTTGGCCAGCTGCGGCAGCGAGGAAGCGCCGAGCAAGAGCCTTGCCGCGCCCACTGGCGAGCGGCTGATGCTGGCCCCCAGCGAAACCGTGCAGTGGCAGGATGTCCCCGCCGAGATCGCGACGCTGAAAGAAGCGCAAGTCCTCGCCCGGATCCCCGGGATCCTGACCTCGATTTCCGTCCGCGAGGGTGACATGGTTCGCGTCGGCCAGGTAATCGGGCGGATCATCGACAACCAACTGGGCTATCAGGCCGGGGCTTACGGCGCGCACGCCGCCGCCGCGCAGGCGCAAGTGACCCAGGCCGAGGCCGACTGGAAGCGGATCAAATACCTCTATGACAAAGGCGTCTATGCCAAGGCCCGGCTCGACCAGGCCCAGGCCGCGGTCGATACCGCGCGCGCACAGGTCCGCGCCGCGCAGGCCCAGCAATCGGCGGTCGGCGCGGTCGCCGGGCAAGGCGCGGTTGTGGCCCCCTCGAGCGGGCGGGTGCTGCGCGCCGATGTGCCCGCGGGCGCGCCGGTGGCACCGGGCGTGGTGGTGGCGGTGATCACGTCGGGTCCCACGATCCTGCGACTGTCGGTGCCCGAATCGCTCGCCCCGCAGATCCATGCCGGGTCGCGGGTTTCGACCAATGGCTTCGGCGGCGCGGCTCTCGAAGGCCGGGTGATCAAGGTCTATCCCTCGGTGGTGTCCGGGCAGCTGACCGTCGATGTCGAACTGCCCGGGATCGACAATACCCTGATCGGACGGCGACTGGCCGCAAAGATCGAAACTGGCAGCCGCAAGGCGTTGCTGGTGCCGATCCAATTCGTCGCCAACCGTTACGGCATCGACTATGTGACGCTGCTGGCCAAGGACGGCAGCGCGGCGCAAGTGCCGGTGCAGGTCGCCCCGTCGAGCGAGCCGGGCAAGATCGAGCTGCTTTCGGGCGTCGGTGCCGGTGACACCCTGATCGGAGCCGCGCCGCGATGAACCTGGGCATTTCCGGCAAGATCACCAAGGCGACGATCCTCTCGCCGCTGACCCCGCTGTTCCTGCTGGCAGCGGTGATCGTCGGGCTGATCGCGACGGTCACGATCCCGCGCGAGGAAGAGCCGCAGATTTCGGTGCCGATGGTCGATATCCGGGTGATGGTGCCCGGCCTCTCCGCGCCCGAGGCGGTCGAACTGGTGGCCAAGCCGCTGGAGACGATCGTCAAGAGCGTCGATGGGGTCGAGCATGTCTATACCCAGGCCGAAGACAACGGCGTGCTGGTCACCGCGCGGTTCCTGGTCGGTTCGGACCCCGAGGACGCCTCGATCCGGATCAACGAAAAGATCGAGGCCAACAGGCACCGCATCCCCGTAGGCATTCCGGGTCCGCAAGTCACAGTGCGCGGGATCAGCGATGTGCCGATCGTGGTGCTGACGCTGACCCCCAGGCCCGGCGCGCCGGGGAACTGGAACGATCAGGCGCTGTTCGAACTCGCGGGCAAGCTGCGCACCGAAATAGCCAAGGTTGATGATGTCGGGCTGTCCTTCATCACCGGCGGCCAGCGCGAGGCACTGCGGGTGGTGCCCGATCCGGGCAAGCTCGCCACTTACCGCGTCCCGCTCGGCAATGTGATCGAAGCGGTCAGCCAGGCCAACCGGGCTTTTCCGGTCGGGACGATCCGCGAGGGCGGGCAGGCGATCAGCGTGACCGCCGGACAGACGCTGCGTACCGCCGAGGAGCTGGGACAACTGACTGTGCGTTCGGTTTCGGGCGCGCAAGTGCTGCTGAAGGACGTCGCGCGGGTCGAGCAGGCCAGCAGCGAGGACCAGGCCCGGGCTTGGCGCTGGGCGAAGGATCAGAAGGCCGGGTGGGTCATGACCCCCGCGGTCAGCCTGGCGATCGCCAAGCGCGCCGGGGCCAATGCGGTGACCGTTTCGGAAGACGTGACCGAGCGGCTGGAAGTGCTGAGGGGCACGCTGATCCCGGACAGCGTCGCAGTCGCGGTGACCCGCAACTATGGCGAGAGTGCGAACGAAAAGGCCAACGAGCTGATCTTCCATCTCGCGCTCGCGACGATCTCCATCGTCGTGCTGATCGGCTTTTCAATCGGCTGGCGCGAGGCGGCGGTGACCGCGATCGTCATTCCCACCACGATCATGCTGACCATGTTCGCTTCCAAGGTGATGGGCTTCACCATCAACCGCGTCAGCCTGTTCGCGCTGATCTTCTCGATCGGGATCCTGGTCGACGATGCGATCGTGATGATCGAGAATATCGCCCGCCACTGGGCGATGCAGGATGACCGTTCACGGATCGACGCCGCAGTCGAGGCCGTGGCCGAAGTGGGCAACCCCACGATCGTCGCCACGCTGACCGTAGTCGCGGCCCTGCTGCCGATGCTGTTCGTTTCGGGCCTGATGGGTCCCTACATGGCGCCGATCCCGATCAACGCCTCGGCGGCGATGGTGTTCAGCTTCTTCGTCGCGGTGATCATCGCGCCGTGGCTGATGGTGCGCTTTGCGAAGAACGCCCTGACCCACGGCCACGACGAACACGGCGGCAAGCTGGGCGCGCTGTACAAGCATTACGCCAAGAAAGTCATCGCCACCCCGCAGAGCGCCAAACGTTTTCTGTTCGGGGTCGGGATCGCGACGCTGCTGTCGATGTCGATGTTCTACTTCAAGGCAGTGACGGTGAAGCTGCTGCCGTTCGACAACAAGAGCGAAGTCCAGCTGGTGGTCGATATGCCCGAAGGGACCAGCCTGGAGATGACCGCCCGCGTGCTCGAACAGGCCGCCGCGGTCACCCGCCAGCTTCCCGAAGTCACTTCGATGGAGGCCTATGTCGGCACGTCGGCACCGTTCAACTTCAACGGCCTGGTGCGCCATTACTTCCTGCGCGCCAAACCGGAAATGGGCGACCTGATGATCACGCTGCTGCCCAAGGGCGATCGCAGCCGCGCCAGTCACGACGTTGCGGTGGACCTGCGCCAGCGGCTGGCCAAGGCCGTGCCGCTGCCCGCAGGCGCCTCGATCAAGGTGGTCGAAACCCCGCCCGGCCCGCCGGTGCTGGCGACCCTGCTGGCCGAGATCTATGGCCCCGACGAGGAGAGCCGCCGCAAGACTGCCCAGCAGGTCGAGAAGCTGTTCAAGTCGGTCCCTTACATCGTCGATACCGACAATTCCTATGGCGTGCCTCGCCCGACGCTGCGGCTGGTGCCCGACCGCGCCAAGCTCGACCAGTATGGCCTGTCCGAGCGCCAGCTGTTCGATTCGATCAGCGCGCTACTCGGCAACCAGACCGTCGGCTATGCCCCGCGTGAGGGCGAGCGCGATCCCTTGCCGATCGAGCTGGGGTTGGGGCAAGCACACCGTACCTGGTCGGCCTCGCTCGCCGCGACCCCGGTGGCGGTGGCCCCAGGGGGACAGCTGATCGCGCTGGGCGAACTGGTTCGCGCCGACATGGTCCCCGGCGGCCAGACCATGTTCCGCCGCGACGGGCGAGGGGCAACCATGGTCATGGCCGACCTGGCCGGCCGCTATGAAGCGCCGGTCTATGGCCTGCTGGCGGTGGACGATGCAATCGAACAATTCGACTGGGCCAAGGCCGGCCTCACCAAACCCGAAGTGCTGCTGAACGGCCAGCCGGTCGATGAAAGCAAGCCCGCGCTGCTGTGGGACGGCGAATGGGAGATTACCTGGGTGACCTTCCGCGACATGGGCGCCGCCTTCATGGTCGCCCTGCTGGGAATCTATGTGCTGGTGGTCGGCCAGTTCCGCAGCTTCCAGTTGCCCTTGGTGATCCTGACCCCGATCCCGCTGACCCTGGTCGGCATCGTGCTGGGGCACATGCTGCTGAGCGCCCCCTTCACCGCTACCAGCATGATCGGCTTCATCGCGCTGGCCGGGATCATCGTGCGCAATTCGATCCTGCTGGTCGATTTCATCCGCCACGCCCGCAGCCCGGACAAGACCTTGCGCGAAACGCTGCTGGAGGCCGGGATGATCCGTTTCAAGCCGATCGTGCTGACCGCGGCGGCGGCGATGATCGGCGCGGCGGTGATCCTGACCGACCCGATCTTTCAGGGGCTGGCGATCTCGCTGTTGTTCGGGCTCGCCTCGTCAACGGCGCTGACCGTGCTGGTTATCCCCGCGATTTACATAGTCTTGCGCGACGACGGAAAAGAGTTAGGTGAGGAGGAAGCATGAAGCCCACCGATCTGACCAAGCTGAAAAGCAACGCCGCCAGCATGGCCGCGCGGCTCAAGCTGATGAGCCACCCCGAGCGGCTGCTGATGCTGTGCCGGATGGATGAGGGCGAAACCTCGGTCACCGAACTGGTCGAGCTGACCGGACTGGCGCAATCGGCGGTTTCGCAGCACCTGGCCTTGCTGCGCGACGAAGGCGTGGTTGCCACGCGGGGTGAGGCGCAGACACGCTATTACTCGCTGAAGGATCCGCAGGTCCGCGCGATTATCCACGCGCTCTGCGATATCTGCGAAGAATCGGATCAGGCGAGCAGCGCCACCGCGCGGTAGCCTTCAAGGTCGCCCACCCGGGTCACCGGCACTTGGCGTTCGCCGCAGAGCAACAACAAGTGATCGAGCGCACCATCGGCCCCGCCTTCTGCAATCAACAAGGCGCGCGGCTGGCGGCGCAGCACTGCGCGGGTTGCTTCGGCCAGGCCCGGCTTGATCCGGTTGACGTCGGTGATCGCATGGTCGGCCATCATCCGCGCCACCAGCCGCTGGCAAGCTGCGTGGCGCAAGGCGCGCGCTGCATCGCTCCACATGGCGGGCAGGCAGCGAGGAAGCTCGCGGACCAGCGCGTCGATCTGATCGACAAAGGCCCGGCTGAGATCGTGCGGGGCCAACTCGTGCAACATCCGGCAGGCATGGAACTGTCCCGGTGCCAGTTCGGGCACAATCGCCGAGCGGCTGACCAGCCCCGAGACAATCCCGTTGAGAATGCCTGAAGGGATCAGGTAATCCTCGCCGGTCGCGGCCAGCTCGGCCTGCCCGCCGGGGTCGGCGACCACGACCAAGTAGGGCTCCACCCCCAGCCGCGGCAAGTCGACCGATCCGCGCAATTCGCGCGAGATCGTGCCCTTGCCGGTCCAGCCATCGATAAACACCACATCGCCCGGCGCATGCCGCGCCAGGACATGGTCCAGCGCCGCCGGATCGATCCCGCGATCGCGCACGATGCTGACCGAAAAATGCTGCGCCGCTTTGCCCAGCCGCGCCAGTTCGCGCAGCAGCAGCACCCCGATCGGGGTTCCGGCCCGCGCGAACGAGACCAGCGCAAGCCCGGCACCGGACGCAGGCCGCTCAGCCAGCACCGCCGCGAGCGACTTGATATCGCCCGCGAGCCGCGCCCCGTTGTATTCCAAGGCGGCCTGGTAGGCGGCAAGGTAAGCCGCGCTGGGCGGCGCTTCGGCCGAAAGCACTTCGGAATAGTGCCGCTTGCCGCTGCGCAGCAAGGCTTCTTTCTCAGCCACCGACATCAGCGGCAGATCAAGCGGGGTCAGCAGGAAGCTGACATCGGCGGGATCGTAGCTGCCCGAGAATGCGCTCAAGGCAGCAAGTCCCGGAAGGCGTGGCCCGCCAGCTGCGAGTGGCCCGGGATCATCGCGAAATCGCACAGCGCCAGGAACGGGGCGTCGGTCACGCTGTCGCCCAGCCCGATGACTGGCAGGCCGGGATGCAGCGTGCGCAGCTCGTCCAGCAGGTGTTCCACCGCTTGCCGTTTGCCCAGATGCGGCGGCAGGTAAGCGACATTGTTGCCGTTGACGTGCCGGGTCCAGCCGGGCGGAACCGCGTCTGCGACCTCCTGCGCCAATGCCTCCAGGGGACCTTCCCGGGCCTGATCGTTGTGCTTGGCGACGACATAGACTGGCGTCCCCAGCTCTGTGAGGATCCGCACCCTGACATCCTCGCCCGCGCGCGCGGCAGCCGCGGCAAAGCGCGCCGCGATATGTTCAAGCCCGGCGCGTTCGGCTTCGGCCCCGGCGGCCATCCGTGCCTGCCATTCCTCGCAAGGCTGCGCACCCTGGCGCAGCACCACCCCGCCATGTGCCGCGACGCCGTAGTCGAACTGCAGATCGACCCGCCCCAGCGCATCCAGACCGCGCCCGGTGACCGGAACCAGCAAGGTGCCCCTCCGCAACCACTCGATCCAGGCCAACTGGCGCGGGGTGGCGAAGCTGGCGGGTTGTCCTTCGCGATCGAAGGCCATTGGCACCAGATCGGCTTCGGGCACATCGGGCGGGCACTTGCGGCGGGTCTGGAACAGGGTGTCGTCAAGATCGACCAGGGCAATTGCGGAGATCATCTGAGGTGAGGCTCCGGCAGCGCAAAGTCGATCGCGTGGTCGCCGGGGCGGACCAGCGCTGGATCGAGCGAGCCTGCCGGAGTCTCACGGCAGACAATCCGCCGCCGCGCCGCGGTGCGCGCGGTGTTGTAGAGGAAATTGGGGACCCCGGTGTGGTAATTGTCGGCCAGCCGCAGCACCGAACAGATCGCCGCGCCAACCCGCGCCGGGCTGCGGGTGGTGGCCTGGACCAGCACGTCGTGGCCATCGGCCTCAAGCGCTTCGGCCAGGCGGAAGGCCGGGTAGTGCAATTCGCCAGTGCCGATCACCAGCAGCGGGTTGTCGTGGACCGGCGGCAGGGCCTGACACAGCGCAGCATGGCTGGGCGGCAGTGCCAAAGTGCCAAGCCGGCCGTAGTTGACCTTCTGCTCCAACGTACCCAGCCGCCCGGTGCATGGCTCAACCGCCGCGTTTTCCGACCCTTCGCCTTGCCAGGCGAGCGTGCCCGCCAGCAGCGAATGGACTCGCGCCGGGGCGGGCATCGCGGCCAGGAAGCCGTCTCCGCCGGTCCAGTCGGTCAGTACCGCCACTCCGATCTGCTCCAGCTGCGGCAAGTGCGGCGCAAGCCGTGCGGAGAGGTTGACGAAAGTGTTGCCGGTGGTGACCTCGTCATCGACCAGCACCAGCGTACGCACCCGCTCCAGCCCGTGTGGCCACTGCGCGCAATCGGGGGCATAGATCAGGTGCGAGGAGGCATGGCTGTGCGGCTCTTCGAAGCGGACCAGCGGCTCGCGCCCGATCAGCTGACGGGTCGAATGGAGATAGAGCGCATCGCTGCGGCCCGAGCTTGCCACCCAGGCGGCGTGGACCGACTGGCCCAGCGCAATCGCGGTTTCGGCCATGCCGACGAACAGCACTGGCCCCGGCAGATCATGCGGAACCTGCCGCGCCAGGGCATCGCTGGCGGCGCGCATTTCCGAAGGGCGCGCCGGGATATGGCGGCCCAGCACCCGCGAGACGATCAGGAACCCGCGCCGCCGGTTCTCGCGCGCGGCGAAGGCGCAAAGCCGGTCGAGCGGCCAGTCACCCTCGCGCCACTGCAAGTGCAGCGTGCCGTTGGGCAGCATGACTGCCCGGCTGCGCGCACCGGCACCGGAACTGAAATCAAACGCGGGGGCGTTTTCCAACTTTGGCTCCTGGTGGGGGAAAGGGAGGGCGTGGTTAACGCCGCGCAGCTTAGGGCACTTCCCGACCATTCTGGGTCATCGTGATTGGGCCAGGAAGGCCGCTGGCGAGGCGCGGCGCGCGGCAGGGGCTGGTTGCCCCTGCAAGAGCCGC
>PNJT01000086.1 GCA_013822005.1 Novosphingobium sp.
GGGACTTCGTCTGGCCGGCTGGCGCGGGTGATCGGATCGCCCAGCGTGCGGACCTGCTGCGCCGCATCAAGGTTGTGCCGCATCCCGGCATAGCCTTTGGCCCCCAAGGCTTCGTAGCGGACCTGCTCGACCGCATCGAAACAGGCCCGCGCGGTGGGTTCGGCCGGGGCATGGCGGGCGTGGAGTGCTTCGTTGTGGTGGCGCAGCCGTAGCGCAAAACTGTCCGCAAAGCCGCGCGCTTCCATCGCCTGACCGAGCGGCAGCGAGCGCCCCGGCATCGGCACGCGCAAGTTGGTGCCGTTGGCCACGGGCGCGTCGGCGGTCCAGGCGATCTCCAGCTCGGGCTCTTGCGCAATGGCGCGGCTGGCGCCGGTCAGGACGCCTTTGAAGCGATCAAGGGGAGATTCGTCGGACATCGGCGTCGCAGGATCAGATCGACTGCCCGGTCTTGGCCCAGTCAGCCAGGAAGCCTTCGATGCCCTTGTCGGTCAGCACGTGTTTAACCAGACCCTTGATCACCGAAGGCGGCGCGGTCATCACGTCGGCGCCGATCTTGGCGGCTTCGAGCACATGAACGCCGTGGCGGACCGAGGCGACCAGGATTTCGGTTTCGAAATCATAATTGTCATAGATCATGCGGATGTCGCTGATCAGCTGCATCCCGTCAAAACCGTTGTCATCGTGGCGGCCGACGAAGGGCGAAACGAAAGTCGCCCCGGCCTTGGCCGCGAGCAGTGCCTGGTTGGCCGAGAAGCACAGCGTGACGTTGACCATCGTGCCGTCGCTGGTCAGCGCCTTGCAGGTCTTCAGCCCATCGAGCGTCAGCGGCACCTTGATGCAGACGTTGTCGGCAATCTTGCGCAGCTTTTCCGCCTCGACCATCATTCCGGCATGATCGAGCGCGACCACTTCGGCGCTGACCGGGCCCGCGACGATCCCGCAGATTTCCTTCGTCACCTCGATAAAATCGCGGCCCGATTTCATAATCAGGCTGGGATTGGTGGTGACGCCATCGATCAGGCCAATGGCGGCCAGGTCCTTGATGTCCTCGATTTCGGCGGTGTCGGCGAAGAATTTCACTGGGGTATGCTCCTGGGTACAATTGCCCCCCGCTATAGTGCCCCCGGTGTGCGCCGCAAGTGCTGGCTAAAGCACCTTGAACACCCCGATCAGCAGCGGGTCGCGCGTTGCCTCTGGGTTGGCCCGGATCGCGCCTTCTTCCAGCCCGATCTGGTTCCAGATCGAATGGTCGGCCTTGGTGGCCAGCGACTGCGCCATCTGCCCCAGATCCACGCCCGAGAGCGCCTTGATCGCCTTGCCCAGCACCGGATCGCTGCTGACGCGCAGCGCATCGGACAATCCGGGGACCATCGCGCCAACCAGCCCCTGCCCCGTCTGGCCGCGCAGATAGGCGGTTGCTGCCGATGAGCCGCCCCGCACGATCGAAATCGCATCGGGGATCGAGATCTTGCTGACTGCTTCATAGACCACCGGCGCAGCACGCTCGGCACCCTTTTCGGCGACTACGTTGAGCTGTTTTTGCAAGCCTTGCCGGAAGGCGCTGGACAGCAGCAGCGTCTTGAGCGGGCCGCTGGTGCCGAACATGTCCGGCAAGTCGAACCGCGCCACTTCGCTGTCCCAGAACCCGCCCGGGGCGGTCAGCTTGGCAAAGGCGTTCTTGGCCGAGATGTCGAGCAGGCGGCGGATCGCCTCGACCATCGAAAACCCGCCCATGCTCTGGCAGCCCGGCAGTGCCATGATACCCACAGCCGCAGTCCCGGCCAGAAAGGCGCGGCGTGCCACCGGGTTGGAAGAAATGCTGTCCATGAAGCCCCGCTCCTTCAAAATAGCGGCTGTCACCGCCGCGCGATTGACGCCATAGAGACGGGCAGATGAACCGCGTCCGACTCCTCGTTTTCAATCCCGTCCTCTCGGTGCTGGATTACCGCCTTCCCGCTGGAATGGCGACAGAATTCGGTTCGCTGGTGATCGCCCCGCTGGGTCCGCGCCAGGTGCTGGGGATCGTCTGGGAGCCCGAGCGGCTGGGCGGCGAGGAAGTGCCCGAGAGCAAGCTGCGCCCGATCCTGGAAGTGCTGCCGGTGCCGCCGCTCTCGCTGGCCTTGCGCAATCTGATCGAGTGGACCGCCGACTATTACGTCGCGCCGATGAATTCGGTCGCGCGGATGGCGCTGGGCTCTATGGCGGCGCTGCGCGGCGGTGGGACCACCACCGAATACCGCCTGTCCGGTCATGAGCCCAAGCGCCTGACCCCGCAGCGCGCGGCGGCGATGGACGCGCTGGATGGGGAGCAGGCCAGCATTCGCGAGCTGGCCGCCTTGGCCTCGGTCTCCGAAGGGGTGCTGCGCGGGATGGTAGGCGCAGGCCTGCTCGAGCCGGTGACGGTCGATCTCGACCGCCCCTACCCCCGCGCCCGCGCCGACCATGCCGCGCCGGAACTCAGCGCGGACCAACAGGCAGCGGCGGACACTTTCGTTGCGGCGGTTCGCGAGGGCGGTTTCACGCCGTTCCTGCTCGACGGCGTCACCGGATCGGGCAAGACCGAATGTTATTTCGAAGCCGTCGCCGAAGCGATCCGGATGAAGCACCAGGTGCTGGTGCTGCTGCCCGAAATCGCGCTCACGCAAAACTTCCTGCGCCGCTTCGAGGCCCGCTTCGGGGTGCCGCCGGTGCTGTGGCACAGCTCGGTCAAGCAGAGCGAGCGACGCCGCGCCTGGCGGGCGATCGTTTCGGGCGAAGCGCAAGTCGTCGTCGGCGCGCGCTCGGCCTTGTTCATGCCGTTCAAGGCGCTGGGGCTGATCGTGGTCGATGAGGCCCACGAGGTCTCGTTCAAGCAGGACGACGGGGTCCGCTACAACGCCCGCGATGTCGCGGTGATCCGCGCCCGGTTTGAGAAGGTCCCGGTGATCCTCGCCAGCGCCACCCCGGCGCTCGAATCGCTGCAACTGGCCGAGGCCGGGGTCTATACCAAGGTCGATCTGCCCGACCGGTTCGGCGGGGCCAGCCTGCCCGATGTTTCGATCGTCGATCTGCGCAAGGAAGTACCCGAACGCGGTCGCTGGCTCGCCCCGCGGCTGGTTGAGGAGCTGCAGGAGCGGCTGGCCAAGGGCGAGCAATCGCTGCTGTTCCTCAACCGCCGCGGCTATGCCCCGCTAACCTTGTGCCGCCACTGCGGCTATCGCTTTCAGTGCCCCAATTGCAGCGCCTGGCTGGTCGAGCACCGGCTCTCGCGGCGGCTGGCCTGCCATCACTGCGGGCACGGGACCGAAGTGCCTGAGGCCTGCCCCGAATGCCACCAGGGCGACTGCCTGGTCGCTTGCGGCCCAGGGGTCGAGCGGATCGCCGACGAAGTGCGCGAGCTGCTGCCCGGGGCGCGGATCGCGGTGGTCACTTCCGACACGCTCAACAGCCCCGAAAAGATCGCCAATTTCGTCGCTGCGGCCGAACAGAAGCTGATCGACGTGATCGTCGGCACCCAGCTGGTGACCAAGGGCTACCACTTCCCCGAACTGACGCTGGTCGGCGTGGTCGATGCCGACCTTGGCCTTGAAGGCGGCGATTTGCGCGCGGCCGAGCGGACTTACCAGCAGGTCGCCCAGGTCGCCGGGCGCGCGGGCCGGGGGGAGAAGCCGGGCGAAGTGCTGATCCAGACCCGCCACCCCGAAGCCGCCGTGATCGCCGCGCTCGCCGCCGGAGACCGCGACGCGTTCTATGCCGCCGAGGCCGAAGCCCGCAAGGAGGCCGGAGCCCCGCCGTTCGGGCGCTGGGCGGCGATCATCGTCTCCAGCGAACACGAAGCCGAAGCCCGCGAAGCCGCCCGCGCGATCGGCGCGGTCCGGCCCGACTTGCCCGACGTCATGGTCCTCGGCCCCGCCCCCGCCCCGCTCTCGCTGCTGCGCGGCCGCTATCGCTACCGCCTGCTGATCAATGCGCGGCGCTCAGCCCAGTTGCAGGACGTGATCCGGCGGTGGCTGGGCAAGCTCGACTTCCCGCAAGGCGTGCGGGTGGGCGTGGATATCGATCCTTACAGTTTTGTTTGAAAGTGCTTCCGAAATCGAGACAATCTCTTGAAGTATTGAATCAATCTGGCATCAGTTGGAACTCGGACAAATATTCGGAGATCCCTGATGCGACGCTTGCTGGTCGGCCTGCTCTTGTTCACTGCCCAGCCGGCCCTGGCCGCAGACTGGATCGAGGCGGAAACCACTCATTTCCGGATCATCAGCTCAGGCGACGAAGCGAGCCTGCGCAGATTTGCCGAGCGGCTGGAGCATTTCCACGGCCTGCTGCGCCTGGCGACCGGTGCCAGCGAGAGCAGCCGCTCGCTCGTAAAAGTCCGGGTCTATCTGGTTGCCGATATCGGAACAGTAAAAAGGTATTTCGGAGACCAGAACAGCGCTGTCGCCGGCTTTTACAACGCGCGCGATGATGGCGCGATTGCCGTGGTTCCAAGGTCGACCGGATCCGGCAGTTTTACCGGAGAAGTGGTTCTAAACCATGAGTATGCCCACCACTTCATGCTGCAATATACCCCCGCTGCGTACCCTTCGTGGTATGTCGAAGGTTTCGCCGAGATAGCCTCGACCGCCTCGTTTGAGCGCAAGGGCGCGATCACGTTCGGCAAGGCCGCGCAGCACCGCCAGCATGAGCTGGACGGCGGGATGAGCTATCCGGTTCCGAGCCTGCTCGATGGCAGCTATCTCAACGATCAGATGAAAGGCCGCGGCTGGTCCTATGGCGACGCCTGGCTGCTGAGCCATTACCTGACCTTCAGCGACACCCGACGGGGGCAGTTCCGCGACTACCTGAACGCGGTGAACGCCGGAAAGCCTTTGGCCGAAGCCGCCAAAGGGTTCGGCGACCTGGGCGAATTGCAGCGCGAGGTCAGCCGCTATCTGGCCGGCCGCAGCTTCCCCTACCGCGCGGTCCCGATTGAAGCTGTCAAGGCCGGGCCAATAGCCGTGCGCGATCTTGACCCGGCCCAGGAAGCGCTGATCGATTTCGTTATCGAGTTCAAGCGCAAGACCTGGCTGCCCAGAGAGGACGACGCCGACGCAAAAGAGGACAAGAAGGACGCAGCCAAGGACAAAGCCGCAGTTAAAGAGACTTTTGAACAACGCCTGGCCAAGGCCAAGCGCGAACGCGATGAATGGTTGGCCAAGCTGGAAGCGGTCGCGAACAAATACGCAGGCCATCCGGCCGGATGGCTGCTGCTCGCCGATGCGCGTTGCACCATCCAGCAATACCAGGCCTGCGCCGAGGCCGCCGACCGGGCGCTTGCCCTGGCCCCCACCAGCCAGCGCGGGCAGGTCCGCAAGGCCGAGGCCTTGCTCGGTCTTGCCAAAGACCTCCCCGCGGACAAGCGCGAAGCCAGTGTCAAGCAGGCCCGGACCATGTTGCGAAGCGCCAGTGCCGCCGATCCCAGCGATCCGCTGGCTTTGGAGTTCTTCTACCGCTCTTATGCGATCCTGGGTCAACCCGCCGACGCCGATGGCCTGCGGGCGCTGGCCAGTGTGGTCGATCTGGTTCCGCAAATGGCCTCAACCCGGCTCATCCTGGCGCAGGAATACATGCAACGCGGCAGGTTGCAGAATGCACGCTATATCTTGCGTCCACTGGCCTTCTCACCGCACCAGAATGGGGCGAGCAGGCTGGCACGCAAGCTGCTGGATCAGGTCGAAGCCAAGCTGGCGGGCGGCTGATCTGAGGGCGAACCCTGCCAGCGCGAAACGCCGGGTTTGGCTCCGTCGCTGGCCTGAAGCTCAATTGGCCGCGTAAGGAACCACCTCTCCTGCGAACACGGCCTTGGCTTGCCCCGCCAGCCAGTCCATCGCCGCCGCCCAGGGGCCGTGGCCATAGCTGATCCGCGCCACCCCGCAGGCGGCCAGTTCGGCGCGGGTGCCGCGGCCCTTGCCCCACAGAATGTTGACCGGCAGCGGTGAGGCTTTGCAGATCTCCTTGATCGTGGGGTGATCGCCCAGGAACGGCACGAACAGACCGCTCGCACCCGCCTTGGCATAGGCCTCGGCGCGTTCGAGCACTGCTTCGATCAGGGCCGGGGAATAGTCCGCCGGATCGATCCCGCGATAGACATCGCAGCGCGCGTTGACGAACAGCCCGCTGGCCGCCGCCGCGCCAATTCGCTCGGCGGCTTCGGCCACAGGCAGCAGCGCGGTTTCGCCGGGCATGCGGTCTTCCATGTTGATCCCGGCCGCGCCGGCATCACGGGCGCGCTGGACCGAAGCAGCGACTTGCGCCGGCCGCTCGCCATAGCCGCTTTCGAAATCGAGCGTGACCGGCAAGTCAGTGACCGAAACAATCCGCTCAAGGTTGCGCAGCGCGTCCTCGATCGAAAAGGTCTCACCGTCCTTGAAGCCCTGCGCTTCGGCCACGCCGTAGCTGCCAGTGGCGATCGCCTTGGCGCCCGCACCGGCGACCGCCTTGGCGCTCCCGGCGTCCCAGATGTTGAACAGCATCAGCGGATCGCCCGGCACGTGCAGCGCGCGGAAGGCCTCGATTGTGCTCATGACTTTGCTTCCTTTTCCAGCAGCTTGCGCTTGATTTCTAACCCATAGGCATAACCACCCAAGTGCCCGCCAGTGCGGATCACCCGGTGGCAGGGGATCAGCACCGCGACATTGTTGGCCCCGTTGGCGCTGCCTGCCGCACGCACAGCCTTGGGCTTGCCCACGGCTGCGGCGAGCTCGGCATAAGTGCGGGTCTCACCGGCCGGAATCCGCTGCAACTCACGCCAGACCGCTTCCTGGAATGCGGTGCCCTTTACGTCGAGCGGAATGTGGCTGAAATCGCCGGGCGCCTCTACCGCATCGACCACCGACTTGAGCAGCGCGGCAAACTCCGCCCCGCCCTCGATCAGCTCGGCCTTGGGGAACCGCTCTTCCAGCGCCTCGCGGCCTTCGTTGAAGGACAGGCGGCAGACGCCCTTGGCAGTCGCGGCGACCAGCATCTGGCCCAGCGAGGTATCGACCACCGCCCAGTGGATCGTCGCGCCCTTGCCCCCATTGGCCCAGGCCGATGGCGTCATTCCCAGCCTCCCCTGATTGGCTTCGTAAAACCGCGATGGGCCCGAATAGCCCGCGGCATAGATCGCGTCGGTCACCTTGCCCTCGCCGGTCAAGGCCTCGGCCGCACGTTCGGCCATCAAGGCCCGGGCATAGGCCGCGGGCGAAAGCCCGGTGTGGCGGGTAAAGACCCGCTGGAAGTGGCTGGGCGAATAGCCGGTCTCCGCCGCCAGCGCAGCCAGCGCGAGCGGTTGTTCGGCCGACTTGATCGCCTGGATCGCGGCCAGCACCGCGCGCTCATCGCGGCTGACATCGTCGGGCAGGCAGCGCTTGCAGGGGCGCAGTCCGGCGGCACGGGCATCAGCGCCATTGGCGAAGAAGCGAACATTGTGCCGCGCTGGGTGCCGCGCTGCACAGCTGGGGCGGCAATAGATTCCGGTGGTCAGCACGCCGGCCACGAACCGCCCGTCGAAAGCGCGATCACGGGCGAGGACGGCGGTCCAGGCGTCTTGGTCGGCCAGCATCATGCCGTCTCTCCATGGCGATCGACCCGCGCCGAAAAGCATCCGTGCGCGGCGTTGTGGGCATGGATATAGGCCACTTCGGGATTGGCGAACAGGTCACGAATCTTGGCATCGGCCTCACCTGGCAAGGCCAGCCGGGCATCGCGCAGCAAGCCTTCGGCATCGAACCCACGCAGCCCCAGCGGCCGGCCTTCGAACACCGGCGGGGTGACATCGACATATTCGGCGGCCCGCTGGTCCTTGCGGACGTAGATGGCATAAGCGCTGCGATAGGGCGTGGCGACATCGTGGCTGGTGTGGTGAAGCAGGATCAGCTCTTCCCCCTGCCCAGCATCCTCCAGCGTGATCCGGCACGGATAGCCGCGGCTCGCGCTGGCGGTGACACGGCAGGCGTTCCGCTGGGTCAGCTCGGCGTCGGAGAGGGCAAACAACGGGGCGAAACTATCCGGGGCGAGTCCGGTAATGTGGTAAGTCATGGTGGGTCCTTTCCTGTGTTGGCCGCCGTCTAGGCTGCACAGCTGCTGTCCGCATCCCGCGCCTTGCGGTCAAAACCTTGCTTGCAATTTGGCAACGAAATAGGTATGACTTTCGGTATGAAAGTAGCCGTTTCAATCCCCGATGACGTCTTCACCCAGGGCGAAGCTGCGGCGCGACGTCTCCGTCTGTCTCGCAGCAAACTCTATGCCCGGGCGCTCAAGGAATTTGCCGAGCGTAACGATCCCGATGCCATTACCGATTCGATCAACGCCGCAATTGACGCCGGTGTCGAAGAAGAGCTGGAATTCGTTCGCCGCGCCGCCCGGCACGTTGCGGCCCGCAGCGAATGGTGACAATTCCCGAATTGCGCCAGGGCGACATTGTCTGGGTCGACTATGGAATACCGTTCGGATCGGAACCGGGTTTTCGACGGCCATCGCTGGTGGTTCAGGGTGATGATTTCAACGCCAGCCGGATCGCGACAACGGTTTGCATACCCTTGACCAGCAATCTGCGCCTTGCGGCCATGCCGGGCACGGTGCTGCTGAAACCAAGCGACACCGGCCTCGGCCAAGACAGCGTCGCGAATTCGGCCCAGATCACTACGATTGATCGCAGCATGGCTTATGAATGGGTCGGCAGAATACGACCCGCGCGGCTAGCAGCAGTGTTCAAGGCCCTCGATCTCGTGCTGGGCCGCTAAAGCACTTCGTCCATCCGCAAAGCCAGCGTCCAAGCATCGCCTGGCCAACGCGCGGAGAGATAGTTGCCGTCCTGCACCACGAAGCCGGCATTGGGCGCCGTCGATCCGGCATAGCGCGGGAACAGCCCGCCGCGTTCGAACTTGCCCTGGCGGCCGATCCGCTGGCGGACCTCTCGCTCGACGCTGACTGGGTAAGTGCGATAGTGGCCGGGCAGCGCCTTGGCGGTCAGCCGTACGGCGATTTCTTCCATGATGTAGGTCAGCGCGGTGGTGCGCTTGCCTTTCAGGACACCCGCGCGCGCCAGCGGCAGCACGCCGTGGCAGATCGCGCTGACCGGCTGGCCCGCCGCGAAAGCCTCTTTGGCGAGGCGATACACCTCCGGGCTCTCGCAATAAGGCTTCATCCCCGGCGCGTGCCCGCCCGGGAAGTGCAAGGCGTCATACTTGTCGGCCTTTGCCTTGGCCCATTTGACCGGCTTCTTGAAATGCGGCGCAGCGATCATCGTCGCATAGGCCGCCTCGGCCTCCATCCGCGCTTTGAGCGAGGCGGCGAACAGCGGCAGCCCCTCGCCGGTCAGCGTGATTGGGTCGGCAAAGGCAGGCTTGCCGCTCTGGGTGGCGAAGAACACCTCATGCCCGGCCTGGCACCACACGAACCACGGCAGCGCGACTTCGCTGGGGTCATAGTCGCTGTCGGGCAGGACGATCAGGATTTTGCCCAAGTTCAGCCTCCCAGCGCCTTGAACAGCATCAAGGTCCGCGCCTTGGCGAGTTCGGCGCTTTCGGGGTGATAGTCCTTGCGCCGGTCCGAATTGAAGCCGTGCCCGGCCTCATAGATAAAGTGCTGCGCAGTCGGGTGGGCCTTTTCGATCAGCTTTTCGACCGGTTCGATCGGTACCAGCGAATCATAGCGCCCGAAATGGGTGATGGTTGCACAGCGCGGCGCCTCATCCGCCCAGCGGCTGGCGACGTGTCCGCCGTAATAACAGCTCGCCGCGTCGAGCAGGTCACAGGTCTGCGCCATGCGCCAGGCGAGCGAGCCGCCATAACAATAGCCGACGATGAAGGTCGGGCCGCCGCGCGCGTGGATCCATTCGATGCAGGTCTGGGTGTCGGCCAGGCTGCGGTCGATCGGCTGCTGGTCACGGGCGATCTGCACCGCGCGTTCCCAGTCGGCCCCGGTATAGCCCAGCTCGATCCCTGGCTCGATCCGGTCGAACAGCGACGGGCTGATCACTTCATAGCCGTCGCCAGCATATTCCTCGCACAGCTCGCGGATATGTTCGGTGACGCCGAAGATTTCCTGCACCAGCACCAGCCCGCCCCGGCGCTCGCCTTGCGGCAGCACGTGATAGCACGGCAATTGGTGCCCGTCGGTCATGGTCAGCTTGAGCCATTCGCCCATCGAATCTTCCTTACCTCTCGCCCACACTCCAGGTCACACCCTAGCCGTTCGTCCCGAGCGAAGTCGAGGGATCGCTGCACACGCTGTCCCTCGACTTCGCTCGGGACGAACGGGCTTGGGGGCGCTTTTCGTAAACTGTGCCATGCCCACCTTGCATCGCAGCACAATCATGGCTATGCGCGCCCCCGTCTAAGGGGTGGTAGTGCCTTCGTGCGCTGCATTCGCCCTGCCAACGCACCCGATGCAAGGAACTTGAACGCGTGGAGAATTCCGGCGGCATTTCGGCCAGTCTAAGCGCCAGTCTTCAGGGGCGTTACGCCTCTGCCCTTTATGAACTGGCGGCTGAACAGAAGGCAGTGAGCGCGGTCGAAAGCGATCTGGCGAATCTGCGCCAGGCGATTCTCGTTTCGCCCGAACTCGCCGCGCTGATTCGCAATCCGCGCGTTTCCCGGCAGGCCACTGCCGATGCGATGGCCGCGCTGGGCAAGGCGCTGAAGCTCAATGCGCTGACCGCAAAGTTCCTGGGCGTGCTGGCCGAAAATCGCCGCCTGGCCAAGTTGCCCGAAATTGTTGGCGCTTTCGCCAGCATCGCCGCCGCCACCCGCGGCGAGGTGACCGCCGAGGTTACCAGCGCCCACCCCCTCAGCGATGCCCAGCTCAAGGCGCTTGCCGCCAAGCTCAAGGCCAGCGAGGGCAAGGACGTCAAACTCTCCGCTACCGTCGATCCCGAAGTGCTGGGCGGCCTCGTCGTCCGGATCGGATCGAAGCAGATCGACAGCTCGATCCGCACCCGTTTGAACACCCTCGCGCATGCGATGAAAGGCTAAGAAGC
>PNJT01000087.1 GCA_013822005.1 Novosphingobium sp.
ATCTTCGCGCCCAGATCCTCGGCGATCCGCGCCAGTTCGGGGGCGTTGAGGCTGTCATGGCACCAGCCCATGCGCATCTTGACCGTGACCGGCACCTTGACCGCCTTGACGGTTGCCTCGATCAGCCTGGTGGCCAGCGGAATGTCGCGCATCAAGGCCGAACCGGCATCGCCGTTGACCACTTTCTTGACCGGGCAGCCCATGTTGATGTCGATGATCGCCGCGCCGCGATCCTCAACCAGCTTGGCGGCCTCGGCCATTTGCGCAGGCTCGCAGCCGACCAGCTGCATCGAGACCGGATCTTCGCACGCGTCCCACATCGCCTTTTGCACCGACTGGCGCGTCTCGCGGATCGCGGCCGGGCTGGCGATCATTTCGGTGACGTTGAGGCCCGAGCCAAAGCGCCGCACCAGGCGGCGGAACGGCAAGTCAGTGACGCCGGTCATCGGCGCCAGGATCACCGGGCAATCGATCTGCACAGGGCCGACCTGGATCGGCGTAAGGGTGGGCGGAACGGGAAGGGACATGATGGCTGCCTAAAATTTGGGCAGCACATAGGGAATTGCCCCGGCGAGAGCAAGCCTATACCGCGTTGCAACATGTATGAACCCGCTCCCCTGCCCCGCATTGCCGCCGTGATCGTCGCGGCCGGGCAAGGGCTGCGCGCGGGCCAGCCCGTCCCCAAGCAATTCGCGCTGTGGCGCGGCAAGCTGGTGGTGCGCCATTCGGCCGATGCGCTGGCCGCCGCCGGGATTGCGCCGATCGTGGTTGCGATCCCTGAGGGCGGCGAAGAACTGGCCCAGCAGGCGCTGGCCGGAGTTGCCGGGGCGAGATTGGTGACCGGCGGGACTACGCGGCAGGAATCGGTCCGCAAGGCGCTTGAGGCCATGGCCAGCGATGCCCCCGCCCTGGTGCTGATCCACGATGCAGCGCGGCCGCTCTTGTCCGGAGATGTGATCGAGCGGCTGGTTGAAGCGCTGGGCCAGCATCCCGGCGCAATCCCGGTGCTGCCGGTGGTGGACAGCCTGGCCGAGGCCAGCGGCGCCATTATGGGCAAGCCCGCCAATCGCGAAGTTCTGCGCCGGGTACAGACCCCGCAGGCCTTCCACTACGCGGCAATCCTGGCTGCGCACCGCGCCTGGCAAGGCGAACCTACGGCAAGCGACGATGCGCAGGTAGCGCAGGCTGCCGGATTGACGGTGGCCCTGGTTGAAGGAGACGAGAAGCTGCACAAGCTGACATTCGCGGGCGATTTCGCCGCTGACCTGCCCCCGGTCCGGATCGGAACCGGCTATGACGTCCACCGCCTGGCCGATGGCGAAGAGCTGTGGCTGGGCGGGGTCAGGATCGAGCACCCGCGCGGCCTTGCCGGGCACAGCGATGCCGATGTGGCGATCCATGCGCTGGTCGATGCCATTCTGGGCGCGATCGGTGCGGGCGATATTGGCAGCCATTTCCCGCCCGGCGATTCGCAGTGGAAGGGCGCAAGTTCCGACCGCTTCCTGACCCATGCGGTCAAACTGGCCGCCGAGGCCGGTTATCGGATCGGCAATATCGACCTGACAATCATTTGCGAGGCCCCCAAGATCGGCCCGCACCGCGAGGCGATGCGGGCGCGATTGGCTGACTTGCTGGGCTCCCCGCTTGCCGCAGTCAGCGTCAAGGCGACCACCACCGAGCGGCTGGGATTTACCGGGCGCGGCGAAGGGATTGCCGCGCAGGCCGTCGCCACTCTCTTGGCAAACTGATCTTTCGCGCTGGAATTCATCGCAGATTTACGGCAGAGCCATCACCAACAGGTTTTCCCAGACTCGAAAGCGAAACCATGACCCAGCACGCCAAGTCCATCGCCGGTGCCCTCGCCCTTGCCGCCCTGACTGTGCCCAGCCTGGCCCAGGCGGCAACCGTGCAGTGCATGACCAAGCCCGAACTGCGCGGGATGGTGGCCTATATGCTGCCGTTCGTGGTCGATTCGGTGATCGAGAAGTGCACGCCAAGCGTGCCCAAGGATTCGTTCATGACGACCCGTGCGCCCGCATTGTCGAAGGAACTGACCACGGGCCAGCCCGCCGCCTGGCCGATGGCCAAGCGCGCCTTTCTGAAGTTCAGCGGTGATACCGACAAGGATACCGCGGCAATGATGGATTCGATGCCCGAAACGGCGATGCGCCCGCTGCTCGAAAGCGTGATGACCCAGGAATTCACCAGCAAGATCAAGACCAAGGACTGCAAGGATATCGACGCTGTGCTGGGTACCCTCGCCCCGCTGCCGACCACCGGGTTCGTCGATCTGATCACAGAAGTGGTGGTGATCGGCGCGCGCGAAGACAAGGAAATGCGGGTCTGCGAGGCCTGAGTTTGCAGCCATGAGCTCGACCTTGCTTCCAGCCGAGCTGGCCGAGCTGGCCGCGCGCGTCGTGGCCGAGAACCGCGCTGCGGGCCGCACTGTCGCCTTGGCGGAAAGCTGCACCGGCGGGCTGGTCTGCGCCGCGCTGACCGAGGTTCCCGGTTCTTCGGCAGTGCTCGATCGCGGCTTTGTGACCTATTCGAACGAGGCCAAGCAGGAATCGCTGGGGGTCGCGAACTATGTGATCGAAACCTTCGGCGCGGTTTCGATCGCCTGTGCCTGGGCCATGGCGCAGGGTGCCTTGAAGAACAGCAACGCCGATATTGCGGTGGCGATCAGCGGGATTGCCGGGCCCGATGGCGGCACGTCCCAGAAGCCGGTCGGCACCGTGGTCTTCGCCCGGGCGGTGCGCGGCGAGGAAGACGTGCTGGCCGAAGAACGCTGGCTCGATGCTCCCGACCGCGCCGGGGTGCGGCATCAGGCCGCGCTGGTCGCGCTGGAGCTGTTGCTGCCGTAAAGCGCATTGGCGCGTTGTTCGAAGGCGCCGACCATCTTGCGGAAGGCGCGGTCAAAATACTGTCCGGCCAGCTTTTCGAACATGGCATTGCGGAAGGTGAACTGGACTGTGAAGTCCACCTCGCAACCCCCTTCGATGCTGCGAAAATGCCAGAAATTGTCCAGATCGCGCATCGGCCCGTCAAGGTAGTGGACCTTGATTTCGAGCGGGCGGACCTTGAGCACCCGCGAGGTGAACTTCTCGCGCAGCGCGTTGAAGCCCACCAGCAAATCGGCGATCATCTCATGCTCGTTGTCCGAACGGACCCGGGCACCGACCACCCAGGGCAGGAATTCGGGATAGCGCGCAACATCGGCGACCAGATCGAACATCTGTTCGGCGCTGTAGGGCAGTTGCCGGACTTCGCGGACGCCGGGCATCAGAGCTTGGCGGTCGCCCGCGCGTTCTGCGCCTGGCGCGCCGCGCGCATGGCCTTGAAATCGTCGCCGGCGTGATAGCTTGAGCGGGTCAGCGGGCTGGAAGCGACCTGCAGGAAACCCTTGGCCCGGGCGATCGAGCCGTAAGCGTCAAATGTCTTGGGTTCGACGAATTCCATTACCCGCGTGTGCTTGGGCGTGGGCTGAAGGTACTGACCCATTGTCAGGAAATCGATCCCGGCGCTGCGCATGTCGTCCATCACCTGGTGGACTTCCAGCCGCTCCTCGCCGAGCCCCAGCATGATCCCGCTCTTGGTGAAAATCAGCGGATCGTGGTGCTTGACCTCTTCGAGCAGCCGCAGCGAGGCATAGTAGCGCGCACCCGGACGGATCGTGGGATAGAGCCGCGGCACGGTTTCGAGGTTGTGGTTGTAAACGTCCGGCCCGGCCGCGACGATTGCTTCGACCGCGGGACGCATCTTGCCACGGAAATCGGGGGTCAGGATCTCGATCGTGGTCTGCGGGGTATTGGCCCGCAGCGCCTGGATCACCTTGACGAACTGCCCTGCCCCGCCATCGGGCAGGTCATCGCGGTCAACCGAGGTGATCACGATATGCTCAAGTCCCATCTTCGCGGCGGCAATCGCAACATGCTCGGGCTCGAGCGGGTCAACCGCGCGCGGCATGCCGGTCTTGACGTTGCAGAACGCGCAGGCCCGGGTGCAGACATCGCCCAGGATCATCACCGTCGCGTGCTTCTTGGTCCAGCATTCGCCGATGTTCGGGCAGGCCGCTTCCTCGCATACGGTATTGAGATTGAGGTCGCGCATCAGCTTGCGGGTTTCGCCATAGCCCGCGCTGGTCGGCGCTTTCACCCGGATCCAGTCAGGCTTGCGTTGACGCTGCGGCGCAGGAGCGTTCGAAAGGTCGTTCATGGCGCCCAGATAGGCGCATGAGGCCGGGGTTGCCAGCCGGAATTTGCAACGCCACAAGCGCGCCCATGACCACGGATTCGCCAAGCGGGCTTGCGCGCCTGATCGCCGGCTATCGCCGCTTTCGCAGTACCGGCTGGGCCCCTAATCATGAACGGTGGGCAGCCTTGCGCGAAGGCCAGGAGCCCGATGTGATGGTGATCGCCTGCTCTGACAGCCGGGTCGATCCCTCGCAGATCTTCGATGTCGATCCCGGCGAAATCTTCGTGGTCCGCAATGTCGCCGCGATGGTCCCGCCGTTTGAGACCACGCCCGGCCACCACGGGGTTTCCGCTGCGCTGGAATTTGCCGTGCAGTTCCTGAAGGTCAAAGAAATCGTGGTCATGGGGCACGGCATGTGCGGCGGTTGCAAGGCCGCGCTGACCCAGGAAATGCACGGCAGCGAGCCCGGCGAAGGCGGCTTCATCGCCGACTGGATCGGCATGCTGGACGAAGCCCGCGCCGAAGTGGCGGCGCTTCACGGCACCGAAGGCCGCACGGCCGAGCGGGCGATGGAGCAGGCCGGGGTCCGGGTCAGCCTGGCCAATTTGCGCACCTTTCCCTGCATCCGCCAGAAGGAACGCAGCGGCGAGCTGCGCCTGACGGGGGCATTTTTCGCGATTTCCGACGGGGTGCTGCATGTGCTGGATGAAGTCAGCGGTGAATTTGGGCCGGTTGAATAGAGCACGATGACATTGCTTCTAATCGCATAGCCCTTCCCCGTTGGGGAAGGGTTGGGATGAGGGTTCCACGCTGGCGTCGAGCCCCCACCCCCGACCCCTCCCCGTTGGGGAGGGGAGAATATCGCATCAACCCAAATTTCATTGTGCTCCAGACAAACGAAAAGGGCGGCAGTTGCCCGCCGCCCTTCCGGTTCTTGCTGGCCGGTGGCTTACTTGCCGGCGGCCTTGTTCCTGACATAGGAGGTCCACAGCTGGGCGATCGGCGCGCGGGCGTCGGTTACTTTGGCGAAGCTGGCCTCGGCATCGGCCCATTTGCCCTGGTCGGCCTGGGCAATGCCCATGCGCAGCTGCACGCGGGTGGCATCGACCCCCGGCTTGCCCAGCGCGATCGCGTACATCGCCTCGGCCGTGGCGGCATCGTCATAGCTGAGATAGGCATCGCCGGCCGCCGATGCAGTTGCTGCCGTGGCGCCCGCCGCGCGGGCATCCTTCTGAAGTGCAGCCAGCGAGGCCTTGTCGGGCCCGATCCGGCCAGTGGCCTGCGCCTTGGCATCGGTCACGAACTGGTCGGCCGGGCTGAGCTTGCCCGCGGCGAGACCCTGGTTGATGATTTTCAGCGCTTCACCCGGCAGGCGGCGCGGATCGGCGGCCTGGATGTAGTCGACATAGTCGCGCTCTTCCAGGAAGCTCTTGGTCCGCTCCATCAGGCGCAGGAGGTCGATCTGATCCTGCCCGGCATAGCCGCGCAAATCGCGCACCACTGCGAGCGACAGCGACCAGTTTTCGGTGGTGGCATGGTGGGTGGTCAGCATGTTGGCGAACCACGAGGCATCGTCTGCCAGCTTGGCCTTGTAGGCCACAGCAACGCCGTAGCGCAGCCATTCAGCCGGAACCGCAGCCCCGGCCTTGGCTGAAGCGTCCTTGAGCACCTGGAGGCCGGCGGCCTGTTGACCATCCTTGATGTGGGCATCGGCGAGCAAGATCGCTACGTCGTTCTCGGTGTAGCCGGCATCCATCGCCGCCTTCAGCGCAGTGCGTGCAGTCGCGTAGTCCTTGAGGTCCATTGACAGGCTGCCAAGGATCGCATTGAACTTCGGCATATCGGCAGCAGATATCCGCCCGCTATCAATCCGCATCTGCACACCACGGCGCTGGATCGACTTGTTCGCGCTCAGGTTGCCCAGAGTTAGCAGCAAACCACCGGAGAGGTCCTTGTCGTCAGGCACGGTCGCGGCAGCAATCGCAGCTTCGACCAGGCCTTTTTCGGCGGTCAGCAGCCCGGACAGCTCGGTCGTGGCGGCATCGATCTGGACCTGGGCATCGGCCCGGCCCTTCTTGCCCGTTGCAGCGTTGTAAGCGTTCTGGGCATTGACCAGCTTCTGCCGGGCGGCAACCACGTCAGCCCGCTTGGCCGCGGCATCGAGCCCGTCCTTGGCGGCCTTGTAGGCGGGGATGTAGGCCTTGGACGGTTTGAGCTCAGGCGCCTTGGCTTCCTTGGCCGACTTTTCCTTGTCCTTGGCCATGGCCGGAGCGGCAGTCCCTGCGGCTACCCCAAGTGCGACAACCAAGCCCAGCGCGGTGCGGGTAAAAAACCTGGCACGGATCATCGAATTCGTCTCCTTAACGCAGCCGCGAAAGCAGGCGGAATGCCCGACCATGCGGCACTTGTTCCTCGACTTCGCCATAGGCGCGGTAATGCCGGTTTGGCAACACCTGCGCGCACTGTGGGCCGGGCAGTGAATGGCGATTGAATGCCCCGCAGCCCGCTTGTTCAGAAATGCCCTTCCAGATGTGGAAAAATAGCGCTTGACCGGGGCTTTCCCTCGCCTTGGCCGCCGCCATGCCCTAGTGCTGCAGCACGATAAATCCCAGCCACAGATAAAGTGATCACAGCCGCGTGAGCGACGACACCGAAATTCCCGATTCCACCCCAGAACCCACCGGTCCTTTGGGCGATTTTCAGCGCGTCGATATCGTCGATGAAATGAAGACCAGCTACCTCGATTACGCGATGAGCGTGATCGTGGCGCGCGCGCTGCCCGATGTGCGCGACGGGCTCAAGCCGGTCCACCGCCGGATCCTGTTTGCCGCGCAGGAAGGCGGCATGGTTGCCGGGCGCCCCTATCGCAAGAGCGCCAAGATCGTCGGCGACGTGATGGGCAACTATCACCCCCACGGCGACAGCGCGATCTACGATGCCTTGGCCCGCATGACGCAGGACTGGTCGATGCGGCTGCCGCTGATCGACGGACAGGGCAACTTCGGCTCGATGGACCCCGATCCGCCGGCCTCGATGCGCTATACCGAAGCGCGGCTGGCGCGGGTAGCCAACGGCCTGCTCGACGATCTCGACAAGGATACAGTCGATTTCCAGGACAACTACGATGGTTCGCGGCAAGAACCGTCAGTCCTTCCGGCGCGCTTCCCCAACCTGCTGGTCAACGGCGCGGGCGGGATCGCGGTGGGCATGGCGACCAACATCCCGCCGCACAACCTGGGCGAAGTGATCGATGGCTGCCTGGCCTATATGGACAATCCCGCGATCACCTCGGAAGAGCTGATCGAATATATCCCGGGCCCCGATTTCCCCACCGCGCCGCTGATCCTGGGCACCCACGGTGCGCGCAGCGCCTATACCACCGGGCGCGGCAGCGTGATCATGCGCTGCCGCCACGAGATCGAGCGCGGCCGCGGCGATCGCGAATCGATCGTGCTGACCTCGATCCCCTACCAGGTTGGCAAATCGGGTCTGGTCGAGAAGATCGCCGAAGCCGCCAAGGACAAGCGGATCGAAGGCATTTCCGACATCCGCGACGAATCGAGCCGCCTTGGCGTGCGCGTGGTGATCGAACTGAAGCGCGATGCCACTCCCGAAGTGGTGCTCAACCAGCTGTGGCGCAACACGCCCGCGCAATCGAACTTCCCGGCCAACATGCTGGCGATCCGCGGCGGCCGCCCCGAAGTGCTGATGCTGCGCGATTTCATCGCCGCCTTCATCACCTTCCGCGAAGAAGTCATCACCCGCCGAACCAAGTTCGAACTCAACAAGGCGCGTGACCGGGCGCATATCTTGCTGGGGCTGGTGGTCGCGGTCACCAATCTGGACGAAGTGGTGCGGATCATCCGCGCCGCGCCCAACCCCGCCGCCGCGCGCGAGGCCCTGCTGGCCCGCGAATGGCCGATTGGTGAGATTGCGCCCTATATCCGCCTGGTCGAAGCGATCGAACCCAGCGCCGAGCAGGATGGCGGAACCTACCGCCTGTCCGAAGCGCAGGTTAGGGCGATCCTCGAGCTGCGCCTGCACCGCCTGACCGCACTCGGTCGCGACGAAATCGGCGGCGAGCTCAAAGAATTGTCGCTGGCGATCGAGGAGTACCTCTCGATCCTGGCCGACCGCGCCAAGCTCTATGGCGTGATGCGCGACGAGCTGACTTTGATCCGCGAGGCCTATGCCACGCCGCGCGTCTCGGAAATCACCGCCGCCGCCGACGGGATCGACGACGAGGACCTGATCGAGCGCGACGAGATGGTGGTGACCGTCACCATGGACGGCTATATCAAACGCACCCCGCTTTCGACCTTCCGCGCCCAGAACCGCGGCGGCAAGGGCCGCGCCGGCATGGCGACCAAGGACGAGGACGTGGTGACCTCCATGTTCGTCACCAGCACCCACAACCCGGTGCTGTTCTTCTCGACCGCGGGCAAGGTCTATCGTCTCAAGGTCTGGAAGCTGCCCGAAGGCGGCCCGGCCACACGCGGGCGGCCGATCGTCAACCTGCTCCCGGCGCTGGACAAGGACGAAACGATCCAGACCGTGCTGCCGCTGCCCGAGGACGAGGCCGAATGGGCCAAGCTCTCGGTGGTCTTCGCGACCGCCAAGGGCAATGTCCGGCGCAATTCGATGGAGCTGTTCACCAATGTGCCCAGCAACGGGAAGTTTGCGATGCGGTTCGAGGAGGACAGCGCCGACCGCCTGATCGGCGTCGCGCTGCTCGAAGCCAGCGACGATGTGCTGCTCGCCACCCGCAGCGGCAAGGCGATCCGCTTTGCCGGCGACGAAGTGCGCGAGTTCCAGAGCCGCACTTCCACCGGCGTGCGCGGGATGACGCTGAAGGGTGATGACGAAGTGATCAGCCTGTCGATCCTCCACCGCGTCGGCACTACCAGCGAAGAGCGCGAGGAATACGTCAAGTACGCGTCGTGGAAGGGCGAGAAGGAAGGCACATCGTCGCTCTCCACCGAACGCATGGCCGAACTGGCCGAGCGTGAGCAGTTCATCCTCACCGTCTGCGCCAATGGCTATGGCAAGATGAGCTCGGCCTACGAATACCGCCGCACCGGCCGCGGCGGTCAGGGGATCACCAATATCGACAACATCGCCCGCAACGGCCCGGTTGTCGCCAGCTTCCCCGCCACCCCGGCCGACCAGCTGATGCTGGTCACCGACCAGGCCAAGCTGATCCGCCTGCCGCTGGAAAGCCTGCGCGTGATAGGCCGCGGCAGCGCCGGGGTGCGGCTGTTCAACGTCGCCGACCAGGAACATGTCGTTTCGGCGGTACGCCTGGCCGAGGACGAAGGCGGTGATGAGGAAGAAGGCGGAGACGAAGCTCCGGTCGCGGAAAGTTGATGACTTTCCGGGTCGAACCTTCCGGCCAGGCGTGCGGTGCGCGCGTGACCGGGATCGACCTCAAGGCTCGGCTTGACCCAGCCACGGCGGCCGAACTTCGTGCGATCTGGCTTGAGCATCACGTACTCGCCTTCCCGGGCCAGCACCTTGGCGACGACGATCTGGAGCGGTTCACGCTGGCCATGGGCGGCTTCGGCGAAGACCCGTTCTTCGCCCCGATCCCGGGCCGCCAGCACATTGCCGCAATCCGGCGCGAGGCGGACGAGCAGAGCCCCTTGTTTGCCGAGAACTGGCATGCCGACTGGTCGTTCCAGAAGCATCCGCCCGCCGGGACCTGCCTCAACGCGGTCGATATTCCGCCGCTGGGCGGCGATACGCTGTTCGCCAACCAGCACATGGCCTGGGAAGCGCTGAGCGCCGAGCGGCAGGCCCGCTATGCCGATCTGGTCGCGGTCCATTCGGCCAAGCTGCCCTATGCGCCGGACGGCACCTATGGCGCCAAGGACAAGGGCCGCTCGATGGATATCCGGCCCAGCGAGGCCGCACTGGCCGAGCAGACCCACCCGCTGGTCCCCGCACACCCCGAAACCGGGCGGCGGGGTTTCTATTCAACGCTGGGCTATATCATCGGGATCGAGGGCATGTCCCAGGCCGAGGCCGTTGCCTTGCTGATGGAACTCCAGCAATGGCAGGGCGACGATCGCTTCGTTTACCGCCACAAGTGGGAACCGGGCATGCTGATCCTGTGGGACAACCGCTCGGTACTGCACCGCGCGACCGGCGGCTATGAAGGCCACCGGCGCGAACTGCACCGCACCACGATTGCGGCCTGGCGGGGTTAGCGCGGAGCGCTGAGGATCCGATAGGCACCTCAAAGACCCGCTCAGCCTGAGCCTGTCGAAGGCCCATCGTTTTCAGCTACCGGCGCGCATTACCAAGGTGCAGCGGGCCTGATCCGGGTGCCGCGGACTACCTTTGGAGCAACTTGGGCAAAACCTGACCCAAATTCCGTCTATCCTGAGCTTGTCGAAGCACTGCCCTTTTCTTCGTGCCTCGTGCCCAACCGATCGAAGGAAAGGCAATCCTTCGACAAGCTCAGGATAGTCGGGGCT
>PNJT01000088.1 GCA_013822005.1 Novosphingobium sp.
TCTTGGCGGGCCTGCCCGAACATGTTCCCGGCTATCAGCTGGACCGGCGCTGCGGTTCGGGCCTGCAAGCGATCGTCAACGCCGCGATGATGGTCCAGACCGGGCACAGCGACGTGGTGGTCGCGGGCGGCTGCGAAAGCATGTCGAACGTCGAGCATTACACCACCGACATCCGCAAGGGCATTCGCGCCGGCAACCTGACGCTGCACGACCGGTTGACGCGGGGCCGGGTGATGAGCCAGCCGATCGAGCGCTACGGCGTGATTTCGGGCATGATCGAAACCGCCGAAAACCTCGCCAAGGACTGGAATATCAGCCGCGAGGCTTGCGATGCCTATGCCGTGCGCAGCCACCAGCGGGCCGCCGCCGCCTGGGCCGAGGGCAAGTTCGCCGATGAACTGGTCCCTGTGACCATCCCGCAGAAGAAGGGCGATCCGGTGGTCTTTGCGCATGACGAAGGCTACCGCGCTGACGCCACCATGGAGACGCTGGGCAAGCTGCGCCCGCTCGAAGGCGGGGTCGTCACGGCGGGCAACGCCAGCCAGCAGAACGATGCCGCCGCCGCCTGCCTGGTGGTGGCCGAGGACAAGCTGGAAGAGCTGGAGTTGGAACCGATCGCCTGGTTCCATTCGTGGGCCGCAGCGGGCTGCGATCCCAGCCGGATGGGCTATGGCCCGGTCCCGGCCAGCGAACGCCTGTTCGCCAGAAACGGCCTGTCATGGAACGATATCGGCCTGATCGAACTCAACGAAGCCTTCGCCCCGCAAGTCCTGGCCTGCCTCAAAGGCTGGGGCTGGTCGGATGACGACAGCCGCCATGACATGCTCAACGTCAACGGCTCGGGCATTTCGCTGGGTCACCCGATCGGGGCCACGGGTGGGCGAATTCTCGCCAACCTGACCCGCGAAATGCAGCGCCGCGATGTGCGCTATGGGCTCGAGACGATGTGCATCGGCGGCGGGCAGGGAATCGCGGCGGTGTTCGAGCGTGCCTAAGTTCCTCCCCGGAACGGGGAGGGGGACCACCCGCAGGGTGGTGGAGGGGCACCCTCGTGAATCTCGGACCTCGCCGCACCATCTGGAGAACCCGCACGTGCCCCTCCACCAGCTTCGCTGGTCCCCCTCCCCCAAGGGGGAGGATTTATGAGCATCGACTTCGGCCACGTCCTCGGCGCGGCGCGGGGCTATCGCGACCTGGCCCGCGTGGCTGCGGCCCAGATCGATCCGGCCAACCAGCGCGCCCAACACGGCTTTGCCTGGCTGGCAACCGGTGTCGCAGCATTGGAGGCGGTGGCCAGATGGCTGGCCGCCAACCAGGGCGGGACCGCGCTTGACCGGCAGGTTGCCATACTGGCCTTTGCCGAAGCGATTGGCCAGCTCACCGGCGGGCTGCCGATGGGGCAGAACGAGCTGTTCCGACCCTCGGACCTGGGCCTGACCAACGCGGCACAGGATATTGCCGAGGCCTGCCGCGACCTGACCGAGGCTGACCTTGTCCAGACCCGCGCCGCAGTGGCCGGCGCGCTTGCGGAAGGGCAATGGCCGAGCGAAGGCCTGCACGATCCCGAGCTCGATGCGGTGCGCGACCAGTTTCGCCGCTTCACCGATGCCGAGATCGTGCCGCAAGCCCACAAGTGGCATCTCGCCAACGCCCTGATCCCCGACGCCACCGTCGCCAAAATGGCCGAGCTTGGCACTTTCGGTGCAACCATTCCCGAAGCGTTCGGCGGGCTGGGCCTCTCCAAGCTGGTGATGTGCCTGATCACCGAGGAGCTGTCGCGCGGGTGGATCGGCGCGGGATCGCTGGGCACCCGCAGCGAGATCGCGGGCGAGCTGATTGCCCATTCGGGCACGGCGGAACAGCAGGCCGAGTGGCTGCCCCGGATCGCCAGCGGCGAAGTGCTGCCAACCGCGGTGTTTACCGAGCCCGATGTCGGATCGGACCTTGGCTCGCTGCAAACGCGCGCGCGCTTTGATGGACAAAACTGGCTGATCGACGGAGCCAAGACCTGGATCACCCACGCCGCCCGCTCTGACCTGATGACGCTGCTCGCGCGCACCGTGCCCGATGCCAGGGGCTATGCCGGCCTCTCGATGCTGCTGGTCCCCAAGCCGCGCGGAACCGAGGCCGATCCCTTCCCCGCGCCGGGCATGACCGGCAGCGAGATCGAAGTGCTGGGCTATCGCGGGATGCGCGAATATGCGCTGCAATTCGATGGCATGGAGGCCCCCGCTGACGCCGTGCTGGGCGGTGAGGAAGGCCAGGGCTTCAAGCAGTTGATGCGCACCTTCGAAGCCGCGCGGATCCAGACCGCGGCGCGCGCGGTGGGCGTGGCGCGGCGGGCGCTGGAGCTGGGGCTGGACTATGCGCTGGCCCGCAAACAGTTCGGCAAGGCGCTGATCGCGTTCCCGCGCGTATCCGACAAGCTGGCGATGAGCCTGACTGACTTCGTCATGGCCCGCGAGCTGACCTATGCAGCGGCGCGCGCCAAGGACACCGGCAAACGCTGCGATATCGAGGCCGGGATGGCCAAGCTGCTCGCCGCGCGCGCGGCCTGGTCAAACGCCGATGCCAGCCTGCAGATTCATGGCGGCAACGGCTATGCGCTCGAATACGAGATCAGCCGCGTGCTGTGCGACGCGCGAATTTTGAACGTGTTCGAAGGCGCGGCGGAGATTCAGGCCCAGGTGATCGCAAGGGGCCTGCTGGAGGGGCGCAACTAGGTGCTATTCCCCAGCCGGTTCCTCGGCCGCAGCGGGCGCGTCTTCCTCAGCCGGGGCAGCTTCCCCGGCAGCAGGATCGGCCTTCTTGTCGGCCTTTTTGGGATCGGCCTTGTCGCCGCCCTCGCTCTTGGGCGCCAGCGGGGCCTGCGATTTGACCGTGTCGAGCGGCAGCATGGCGTCGCTGGTGGAGCCCGGCAGGATCTCGCCCTGGGCAGTGCCTCCGGTCTCTTTCTTGGGCTCGTCCTTGCAGGCCGCAAGCGCCAGGGCGAGGCAAGCAAGCGATGCCAATTGGGTTCTCACGCAGCGTCCTTTCCGCAGGGGACTTCCAGAGCGGCCAGGAATTCGCCGGCCCGCTTCAGCAATGCCTCATCCCACTGGTCAAAATCAATGGCCAGGCCCAATCGTTCCAAGCTGGTCACTCCGAACTCGTCAATCCCGCAAGGCACGATCCCGCCGAAGTGCGACAAATCGGGGGCCAGATTGACCGAAAAGCCGTGCATCGTCACCCAGCGGCGGATCCGCACGCCGATCGCGCCGATCTTGGCCTCGCGTCCGTCCACGTCGCGGGTCCAGATCCCGATCCGGCCCGGCGCGCGCCAGCTCTCGACCCCGAAATCGCCCAAGGTGGCGATCACCCAGCCTTCCATGGCATGGACGAACCCGCGCACATCGCGCGCCCGGCGTTTGAGATCGAGCAGGACATAGCCGACCCGCTGGCCCGGCCCGTGGTAAGTGTAGCGCCCGCCGCGCCCGGCCTCGACCACTTCGAAGCGCGGATCGAGCAATTCGTCGGCCGCCGCGCTGGTTCCGGCGGTGTAGACCGGGGGATGTTCAAGCAGCCAGACCAGCTCCTTGGCGGTGCCATCGGCGATCGCGGCGTTGCGCGTGGTCATCGCCTCAAGCGCGGCGCGATAGGGCACCTGCGCCAGATCGCGGCGCAATTCGATGCTGTCGGGCAAGGCAATATCCATCGCGCGGTTGCGTGGCGGCAAATGCTGTGGTTATCAAGGGGGCATGAGCACCGAGCCCAAACGTCCGCCTTTTGACAGCAACCGCGCCTGGACCGACGCCGCCAACATGGTCACCGCCAATCGCGACCTGCTGCTGGCGCTGGCCGGGGTATTCCTGGTGGTCCCGGCTTTTGCCGTGGCAATGCTGCTGCCTCCGCCCCAGCCGGCTGAGGGTGCAGATTTCCAGACCATGCTGGCCCCCTTCGGTGAATACTACCGAAACAACGCAGTGGTCCTGGTGGCGATGGCGCTGTTCCAGATGATCGGCACCCTGAGCATCCTTGCGCTGTTCACCGATACGCGCCGGCCAACCGTGGGCGAAGCCATCCGGCAGGGCTTTCGCTATACTCCCACCGCGATCGCCGCGCAGCTGATCCTGGGTATGGCGATCGGCGCGATGGTCATGCTGCCGATCATGCTGGGCGGGGCGACCAAGTCATTCGGTTTCACCGTGCTTGGCTTTTTGGCCGCAGTGGTCCTGGGGATCTGGGCGTGGGTCCGGCTTTCGCTGGTGGCTCCGGCGGTGATCGTGGATCGACTGGCCAACCCATTTCGCGCACTGGAACGCTCGTGGCGACTGACCGAGGGTCATGTCCTGCGCTTGCTGGTCTTTTTCATCCTGGTCTTGATCGGGTTCGTGGTGGTCATGCTGGTGGCCGAAGGGGTGACCCGGCTGCTGCTGGCGCTGGTCGCCTCGGCCAAGACCACCGATATTGTCGCGACCCTGGTAGGTACCCTGATGCAGGCGGTAATGTCGGTCTATTTCGTCGCGATTGCGGCCGCCTGTCACCGCCAGCTCGCCGGTCCCTCGGTGCAATCGATGGTAGACAAGTTCGAATAGAGCGCGCAACCTTTGCTTCTTTGGGACAAGTATCGAGGGGGATGGACGTGGACTACAGCATTTCCAAAGCATTTTCGGACGCTACCCGTTCCGTAACCGAGCGGCTTGGCAGTCAGATTGCCGTCTGGGGCGTGTTTTTCGCGATCCAGATCGGTGCGTTTGTTGTTTTTGCTGTGATGATGGGCGGTTCGGCCATGGCGCTGGTCGGTGCGGGCACCGGGGCCGAGGCGCTGGCCGGGCTTGGCGGCGGGATGATCCTGTTCATGGTGCTGTTTTACCTGGCGCTGATCGCGATCGCGGTGGCGGCCCAGGCGGCGCAAGTGACCATCGCCTCGCATTTGCGCCCGCCTTCGGTGGGTGACGCGGTCAACAACGGGTTCCGGTCAGCCTTGCCGCTGTTCGGGGCAATCGTGCTGCTGCTGATCGGTTACTTCGTCGTTGCCTTTGTGCTGGGCCTGGTGGTTGGCATGGTGGCCGGCACATCGGGTTCAAGTGCAGTCGGCATGCTTGTCTTGGTACTCATTTGTGTTGCGCTGGCCTATGTCGGCACCAAGTTGTCGATGATCGTGCCGGTGGTCGCGATCGATGGTGAGCGTAACCCGATCAACGCCATATCCAAGTCGTGGAACATGACCAATGGCAGAGTCCTGCCGGTGCTTGGCACCTACCTGGTGTTCATTGTCGCGCTGGTGGTGGTGTTTGGCGCAGTAGCCGCGGTCGTTGCGATGACGGCGATGGGCGGCGGGGCAATGCCTGGCTTTGGCACGATGGCCTTGATTGCCGTGCTCTACATCGTCGCACTGGTTGCGATCACGATCTATGCCTCATCGCTGACAGCTGCAGTCCATCAGCAGCTGTCAGGCCGCTCGGCCGAAGAAGCCAGCAAGACCTTCTCTTAAGCACGTTCGGGGCTGGCAGGCCTAGTCCTTCCAGCCCCAGAACAGCTTGCACGGCAGCACGTTGAGCCATTCGAACCCGGCATCGATCCGGGTGAAGTGCTTGGCCATAAAGTCGCGCGCCTTGGCGCTGAACTGATAGACCAGGAAAGCCCCGCCCGGGCGCAGCACGCGGTGCGTTGCGGCCGCAATCGCGGGACCAACGCCGCTCGGCAGGGTTGAGAACGGCAGACCCGACAGCACATAGTCGGCATGGTCGAACCCGCACGCACGCACGATCTCTTCGACATCGGCGGCCGATCCCAGCACCGCGGTAAAGCGGCTGTCGGTGATCGTGGCCTTGAGGAAATCGATATAGAGCGGGTTGGTATCGATCACGATCAGGTGCCCATCGCGCCGCAGCCGATCGAGCACCGGGCGGCAGAAGGTGCCCACCCCCGGCCCGTATTCGACGAACAGCTTGCAAAGGTCCCATTGCACCGGGGCAAGCATCTTGGCCACGGTGAAGCGCGAAGAGGGGATAATCGATCCGACCATCACCGGATTGTCGATGAAGCCTTGCAGGAACACTCCCCAGGGGCCCATCGCGCGCTTGATCCGGCGCTTGATCCGGCGCTTGATCTTCTGGCCAGGGCTGTCTTGCGCAAGTTCGCCAGTGGTCATGTGAGTTATTAGTCCTGCTACTGCTACTCGGGCCTCGCCCTTCACAAATTTGCCAGCCCATTGCAAGCCTCGAGCGAGGCGACTAGCGACGAAGCGATGTCAGGTGGCGATCCGCAACTGAACCCGGCCGAGCCAGGGACCACGGCCAGCCTGCCCGGCTGGCGGGTGGCGCTGCTGTTCACGGTGATGCTGGTCACCGCGGCGGGCAATACCGCGATGCAATCGGTGATGCCCTCGATCGGGACTGCGTTGAAGGTCGAGGATTTCTGGATCAGCCTGGCCTACACCTGGTCGGCCTTGCTGTGGATGCTCTGCGCGCCGTTCTGGGCGCGGCGCAGCGACCAGCGCGGGCGCAAGGCGATGATGGGGATCGGCCTGCTGGGCTTCATCTTCAGCTTCGGGCTGTGCGGACTGGCGCTGTGGCTGGGGCTGAACGGCTGGCTGGGCGGAGTGGCCACCCTGCTGGTCTTTGCGGCTTGCCGTTCGCTCTACGGCGGGTTCGGATCGGCCGCGCCGCCGGCTGTCCAGGCCTATGTCGCCAGCCGCACCAGCCGCGCGCAGCGCACTCAGGCGCTGTCGCTGATCTCTTCCAGCTTTGGTCTGGGCACGGTGATCGGCCCGGCGCTGGCGCCCTATTTCATCCTGCCGGGGCTGGGTCTGGTCGGGCCGTTTGCAGCCTTTACGCTGATCGCAGTGATTACGCTGGGCGCGCTCAGGCTTTGGCTGCCCGACGATAAGCCGGCCTATGCCGCGCGCGGCGATGTCATGGCAGCGCCGTTCAGCGCCAATTCCGATTCGCAGCCCCGCAATCGCGCAGCGGCGGATCGCGAGCACGAACCCTACGTCGAAGTCGCCAAGATGTCCTGGCTCGATCAGCGGATGCGCCCCTGGCTGGTGGCAGGGCTGCTGGGCGGGCACGCCCAGGCGGCGATTCTGGGGATTGTCGGCTTCCTGGTACTCGACCGGCTGGGGCTGCGCGGCGATCCCTTGGCCGGCGCCGGGCCAACCGGCATCGTGCTGATGGCCGGGGCGATTGCCACACTGTTCGCACAATGGGGGCTGATCCCCACACTGCACCTCGGCCCGCGCGCTTCGTGCCTGTCGGGCATCGCCATCGCTGCCGTTGGCACAGCGCTGCTGTCGGTCGCGCAGAGCCTGCACGCGATCACGATTGCCGTGGCGATGATCTCGCTGGGCTTCGGGCTGTTCCGCCCCGGCTTCACCGCCGGTGCCTCGCTCAGCGTCAGCCGGGCCGAGCAAGGCCAGTCGGCGGGAATCGTCGCCTCGATCAACGGCGCGGCCTATATCGTCGCGCCGGCGCTGGGGGTCTGGCTCTATGGCCACAGCCCCTGGATCGGCTTCGCGGCGATCGAACTGCTGTGCGTGGCGGTGGTCGTGCTGGGCCTTAAGGGTATGGCCAAGGACGATGTGCTGTTGAAGGCGCGCGGCTAGAGCAACTTGGGCAAAACCTGACCCAAATTCCGACTATCCTGAGCTTGTCGAAGCACTGCCCTTTTCTTCGTGCCTCGCCCGCAACCGCTTGAAGAAAAGAGCAGTGCTTCGACAAGCCCAGGATAGTCGGGGCTGGGGCGAGGTGTTTCAGATTTTCCAATCACCGCTCTGGATCTACCGTTAGTCAAGAACCGTTCGTCCTGAGGAGCGGCTGAGCGAATGCGAAGACGCGTCTCGAAGGACCGGGGGGCGCACGCTGTGGTTCGAGACGGGCCTTCGCAAGAGCTCAGTCCCTCCTCACCACGAACGGAATTCTGTGGAATCGCGGGTTGACGATCCTAGAGAATCTCGCGCACCGTGTCCTGCGGACGGCACAGCCGCACGCCCTTGTCGGTTTCGACCAGCGGACGCTCGACCAGCTTGGGCTCGGCGGCCATCGCGGCCAGCACGTCTGAATCGCTCGCTTGGGGCAGGGCGCGTTCCTCGGCATCGGTGCCGCGCAGGCGCAGGCCCTGCTGCGGGGTCAGCCCGGCATCGCGGTAAAGCTGGGCCAGCTTTTCGGCGCTGGGCGGATGGGCCAGGTATTCGACCACGGTCAAGTCCACGCCCGGCGTTTCCTGCAGGATCGCCAGGGTCTTGCGCGAGGTCCCGCAAGCCGGGTTGTGCCAGATCGTCGCTTTCATCGGGGTGCTCCTTGGGCTGCCTGGCGCGCTCCTAGGAAGAAATGCGACCGATCGCAAATTTGATCCTTGTCAATGCGAACGATTCGCATTAGCGGCACTCTTGTTATTGCAAATCGTTCTCAATAAGGATCCCCATGCTGCCCTCGCGTCACCTTGCCCTCGCCTGCACCGCTGCTCTGGGTGCGATCGGCTGGGCCGCCCCGGCACTGGCCGAAGCTGCGGCAGAGGAAGGGCCTGAGATCATCGTCTATGGCCGCCCCGACGGCTATGATCTTGAATCGACCCCGACCGGGACCAAGACCGATACCGCGCTGGTCAATGTGCCGCAGTCGATTGCGGTGGTCAGCCGCGAACAGCTGGACGATCAGGGCATGCTCTCGCTGGGCGAGGCGCTGCGCTATGTCCCCGGCGTGGTGCTGGGCCAGGGCGAAGGCCACCGCGACCAGGTGAATCTGCGCGGACAGAACTCCTCCGCCGACTTCTTCATCGACGGGATCCGCGACGATGCCCAGTACTATCGCCCGCTCTACAACATCGAGCGGATCGAAGTGCTGAAAGGGGCCAATGCAATGATCTTTGGCCGGGGCGGTGGCGGCGGGGCAATCAACCGGGTGTCGAAAGCCCCCGAATTCGGCCACCTGCGTGGCTCGGCATCGGGCGGGGTCGATTCGTTTGGAGCCTGGAACCTGGCCGTGGACCTGGGCGCGCCGCTGAGTGACAGCCTGGGCCTGCGGCTCAACGCCACCTATGAGGAATTCAACAACCACCGCCAGAATTTCGGTGGCAGTTTCTTCGGGATCACCCCCACGATCGGCGCGCGGCTGGGCCAGGACACCCGGCTGACCGTGACCTACGAATATGCCGAAGACCGCCGCCTGACCGACCGTGGCGTGCCTTCGCAAGGCGGGCTGCCACTGCGCGGCTATGACGCGACCTCGTTCGCCGATCCCGCGACCAGCAACAACGAAATGACAGCGCACCTGGCCCGTGCCCGTCTCGATCACGAATTCAGCCCAAACCTCAGCGCCAACCTGACCGTCCAGTTCGCCGACTACGCCAAGTTCTATTCGAATGTCTATCCCGGCAGTGCGGTCAGCAATACGGGCACGCTGACGCTATCGGGCTACGACTTCTCGGCCGACCGGAGGAACCTGATCGGCCAGGGCAACCTGGTGTGGAAGGGCACCACCGGCGGCATCGGCCACACCCTGCTGCTGGGCTTTGACGCCGGCGACCAGGAAACCCTGACCAAACGCCGCGACGCTGCCTTCCCTTCGGGCGCAACGGTTGCGCTGGCGCAGCGGATCACATTGCCAAAGGTGACCTTCCCCAGTCTGACCAGCGCCAGCCGCTCCGACGCCAGCTTCTGGTCGCTCTATCTCCAGGACCAGATCGACTTGGGCGAGCACATCAAGGTGATCGGCGGGGTCCGGTTCGATCGCTTTGCGATTTCCTCGACCAACCTTGTCTCCGGCTTTCAGGGCCAGCGCAGCGACAGCAAATGGTCGCCGCGGCTGGGGCTGATTGTCAAACCGGGCGAGAAAGTCTCGTTCTATGGCAGCTACGCGGTCAGCTTCTTGCCGCAGTCGGGCGACCAGTTCGCCGTGCTCGATGCCACCACCCAGGCGCTGGCCCCCGAAGAGTTCGAGAACATGGAACTTGGATTCAAATGGGACATCACCCACGGCCTGGCCTTCACCGCCGCAGCCTACCGGCTTGACCGGACCAATACCCGCGCCACCGATCCGATTTCCGGCAATGCAGTGCTGAGCGGCAGCAGCCGGACCAAGGGGATCGAGCTGTCGCTGGTCGGGCGGATCACCAAGAACCTCGACGTATCGATGGGCTATGCCCTGCAGGACGGCGAGATCACCGCCACCACCACGGCCGCCCCAGCCGGGCGCAGGCTGGCCCAGCTCCCGCGCCACCAGGCCAGTGCCTGGGCGCGCTATGACTTGACCCCCAGCCTGGGCCTGGGGCTGGGTGTGGTGTACCAGTCGAGCCAGTTCGCGACGATCAGCAACGCGGTGCGCCTGCCCGCCTTCACCCGGATCGACGCGGCGCTGTTCTATGATGTCTCGAGCAAGGTCTCGCTCCAGCTCAATGTCGAGAACCTGACCGACACCGACTATTTCCCCGCCGCACACACCGACAACAACATTTCGACCGGCAAGCCGGTCAACGCGAAGGCAACGGTGCGGGTGAAGTTCTAGGGCACTTCCCGACCATTCTGGGTCATCGTGATTGGGCCAGGAAGGCCGCTGGCGAGGCGCGGCGCGCGGCAGGGGCTGGTTGCCCCT
>PNJT01000089.1 GCA_013822005.1 Novosphingobium sp.
CTCCAGCCGCTCGCCAATCAGCCGGTTGGACAGGCCGTCGGCCACGCCTTCCAGCACTTCGCGCTCGCGCCGGGTCAATTTCTGGATCCGGCTGCGCGCCATGGCTTCGCGCAGGCGGGCATTACCGATCGCCGCGCCGCTCTGCTGGGCCATGGTGATCGCGGCGCGGACCTGGTCTTCGCCCACCGGCCAATCGAGATAGTCCAGCGCCCCGGCCAGCACCGCGCGGACCACCCGCGGGATCGCCGGCTGAACCGCATAGGCCACCACCGGGATCCATTTGCCGTTCTGCGCCATGGCTCCGATCAAGTCGTGGATTGCGTCCTCCTCGTCGGCGACCAGCGCCACATCGCCGCGCGGCCAGCGCTGCAGCATTTCGCTGACGCTTTCGAACGGTTCGACGTGAATTCCGGTGCCCGCCAGACTGTGCGAGATTGCCGCACGGCGGCGGAACTCGCAGTCGACCAGTACGATTGAATTGCCCTGTTCCATCGGAATTTGCCCCTAGTTGTTATTGCCTAGGGGATATGGCGGAGTGGGCCGGGAGGCATGCTGGGTTGCGTCGGTTTCGAAAGGACTAGCGACGCGCGGCGCGCTTAAGGCGAGAGAATAGCCCGCTCGGAATCAATCCGTTTCGGAGGTGTATGTCGCCTTGGCAAGCGATCTGGCCACTTCACTGAAGTCGCGTTGCAGGGCCTCGACCACCTGTGGGTCAAAATCCAGCACACAATCGAGCAGTGCGCGCCGTGCCGAGCCATAGAACTGCGTAAGCACCGAAGCGATCGGCGCGGCCGGATCGATCCCCATCTGCAAGGCAGCGATCGCGGCCAGGGCCCGGGTCAGCGCCTCGCTCTTCAGGCGGTTGTCGCCGGACCTGGCCGCGTGTAGCGCGCGGCCCAGCGCGCCGGTCAACTGGTCATAACAGACCAGCACCAGCTGGCGCGAATCGGCCCCGGCCACGCGGGCGTCGAATTCGACCCGGCGGTAAGCTTCATGCGGTGAGCGCAGCGCGTGCATCGGTCTGATCCTAGTTCCTCGGCGCGTTCCAGGCGTCGATCTGGTTCTGCAGGAAGCTGAGCGTCGCGCGGCTGGCACCGACCCGGCTGTCGGTTCGGGCGAAGCGGGTGATCAGCTGGCTGCGCAATTTGTCCTGCGCTTCGGTCAGGTCCAGCTGTGCGCTGGCGAGCCTGGCCTTCTGGGCATTGAACCGCGCCAGCGATCCGCCCAGCGTGCCCGGATCGGTCGCAACCGTGACCGAGCGGCTCAGCCGGTCAAGGCTGGCATAGACCCCGTGGATCCCGTTGGTCAGCATTGCCGCCACGCCCGATGGAGACGCTCGGAGCGTGGCGGCCAGCCGGGTGGTATCGAGCCGGAAAGTGCCGTCGCGGTTGGTGGCCAGGCCCAGGTCGGCCAGCGTGCGCGGTTCGCCGCTGGCCGCCGTGGGCATCGCGATATTGCCCGCCAACTGGGTCAGTCCCCGCCGCAGCGCACGCGCGCCGCTGTCGCGGGCAAGATCGCCGGTCTGCGGATTGACGTCCTTGTTCAGCTCGGCAACCAGCTCGTTGAGCGCGCCGGTCAGGTCGTTCATGAAAGTCGTCACCGTGCCCGATGGATCGTTGAAGCGGATCGTGGTCGGTGCCGCCGGGTTGCGCCCGGTCAGCGTCAGGTTCAGCCCCGGGACCACGTCGTTGATCGTGTTCGACTGGCTGGTCATTTCCAGCCCGTCGAGCTTGAACACCGCGCTGGCCGCCGGGGTCAGCAGCTGGGCCGGGGCGGCAGCCGGGGTCCAGGCCAATGCGGCCAGGCCTTCCTCGCCGGGGGTCTCGGTGGCCTCGATCTGAAAGGCGTTGGCCGCGCCGGTGCTGCCCTTCAGCATCAGGTGGGCGCCATCGGTGCCGTTCAGCACATAGGCGGTCACCCCGGCGCGCGAGCCGTTGATCGCGGCGGCGACATCGGCCAGCGTCGAGCCGCTAGGGATAGTGACCGTGACCGGGGCATGGCCGGGATCTTCGGTCAGAGTGCCGCCGGAAATCGTCCCAAAGCGCAAGGTCAGGCTGCCCGCGCCCATCACCGTGGCGGGGCTGGCAATCGCCGGGCTGCTCAGCACCTGGGCGGCGGCCAGTTCGGTCACTTCGAGGCTATAGGTACCCGATCCGGTGGCAATGCCCTTGGTCACCGTCGCAACCGAGCCATTGGCGATCGCAGGCTGGACCGCAAGGTCGCCGGTCCGCACACGTTCGCCCACCGCGCTGGCCAGCTGAGTGATCTGGCTGCGCAGGGTTGAGACTGCCGAGATCTGCCGGTCGAGCACTTCGGATTGCAGCGTGAGCCGGTCAATCCGCGCGGCGAACTGGGCGGTCGCCAGGCTTTCGGCCAGCGCCGCCATGTCGATCCCGCTGCCGCCGCCTAGCGTCTGGACGATCGAGGAGGTGACGGAATTGGTCGGCATGATGCGAAGAACGGCATTTGCCCGCGCCTCTTAAGCGCTGGCTGCGGGATCCTGGCGGCCATCGGGATCGAAGCGAAGCGCAACCGGAACCTCGATGGCGGGCAGCAGCGGCGTCTCGCCCCGGCGCAGCGAAAGCACGAAGGCCAGGACCGCGGCGACCGCGGCATAAAGCTCCTCGCGGATCACCTGGTTCTCGCGGGTGGTGAAATAGACCGAGCGAGCCAGCGTCGGCACCTCGAGCATCGGCAGCTCCAGCTCGCGGGCCAGGTCCTTCATCGCCATGGCCTTGTCGCCGCGGCCCTTGGCCAGCACTATCGGGGCGGCGGCTTTCAGCGGATCATAGGACATCGCGACCGCAAAGTGCGTCGGGTTGGTCAGCACGAACTGCGCCTGGCTCATCGCCTTGGCGACCGCGCCGGTGGCATACTGGCGGGCGCGCTGGCGCTGGGCGGCCTTGCGTTCGGGCGAACCGTCGCTTTCCTTGTGCTCGTCGCGCATTTCCTGTTGGCTCATCCTGAGGCGGATAGTGCGGCGCAGCCACTCGATCGGCCAGTCGATCAGCGCGATCAGCAGTAGTCCGGCGGACAGCAGCAGCAACAGATCGGTCAGCGCCCGCCAAGCCAGCGCCAGGCCATGACCCAGCGACGCCCCGCGGCCCAGGCCGAGCAGCTCGTGCAAATGCGCCTTGCCCCAGAACCAGGCGAGCGCGCCCAGCACCAGCACCTTGAGGATGCCTTTGCCGGCCTCGATCCACCCGGTCGGACCGAACATGCGTTTGAGGCCTGCCAAGGGATCGATCCGCGAGCCTTTGGGCAGCATGCTTGCGCCAACCCAGCGCCCGTCGGCCGGGCCCAGCTGCACCGCCAGCACCGCGACCAGCACGCTCAGCGCGAGCAACAGCAAGGGCGGCAGCACGTCCAGCCCCAGCCGCAGGATCATCGCGGCGGGGTTGAAGTCCTCGATCGCGCCGCGATCCCAGCTGAGCCCGGCGCGCGCGCCGCTTTGCATCCGCGCGAACAGCCACGGCCCGGCGAACTTCAGCCAGACCCAGCCGACCAGCATGGCAATCGCGGTGGCCGTATCGCGCGAGCGCAGGACATCGCCCTTGAGCGCGGCGTCGCGCTTGCGCTTCTCGGTTGGGGCAAAGGTTTTTTCCTCGCTCATCGCCGCAGCACCGCGCTGGCCTGTTCGATCGCGTCACCTGACAGCTCGACCAGCTGGTCGGCCAGCAGCGGCGCGGCGAGGATCAGCGCGGCGATCCCCGCCAGCACACCCGCAGGCAGGCCCAGCGCGAAGAGGTTGAGCGAGGGGGCCGAACGGCTCAGCACGCCCGTCACCAGCTGGACCAGCAGCAGGATCAGCGTCACCGGCAGGGCAATCGCCACCGCCGCGACGAACATCTGCGTTCCGAACCCGGCAATTTCCTGCAAGCGTTCAGGCACCAGCCAGGCCGCACCCGGCGGAAAGGCGGTGTAGCTGTCGAGCACCAGTTGCAGCCAGGTCAGATGCGCGCCCAGTCCCAGGAAGATCACCGTCAGCAGCACGGTAAAGTACTGCCCCAAGGCCGGCGAATACGCGCCGCTGACCGGATCGACCGAGCTGGCGATGCTCAGCCCCATCACCCCGCCGATCTGTTCGGCTGCCAGTACCGGGGCGGCGAACGAGAGCTGGAGGACAAAGCCCAGGCTCAGCCCGATCAGTACCTCGGCGGCAAGCGCCAGCATACCCGCCAGCGACAGCGTGGCCGGCGGGATCGTCACCGGCAGCCAGGTGATCGCCAGGACCGCCAGCGCACCGGCGATCGCCACCCGCAATTGCACCGGCACCGCCGCCGCGCTGAAGAACGGCGCGGCCAGCAGCGCGGCACCGATCCGGGTCATCGCAAAGACCAGCCGCCACAGGTCGGCTTCGATCGCGCCATAGCCGAACGTGAGTGCATTCACCGCGCGGTGCTCGCGATCCGGGCGAAGATCTCAGCCGTGAAATCGCCCAGCAGCCCCAGCATCGAGGCGCCGAACACCACCAGCACCAGCGCAATCGCGGCCAGCTTGGGCACGAAAGTCAGCGTCTGCTCGTTGACCGAAGTCGCCGCCTGGACGATTCCGATTACCAGGCCGATTGCAAGGCTGGCCAGCAGCGCCGGCGCGGCCACCAGCGCAGTAACCCACAGCATCCGGTCAGCAAGCGAGAGCAGCGAGGCGGTGTCATCCATGCGTGCAACTCCAACCAAGATCCTCTCCATTTTTCGCGAAGGCGACAAATGGAGAGGACCTTGTTGGCTTGGTTCTATCCATCACCCGAAACTCGCTGCCAGGCTGCCCATCAGCAGCGCCCAACCATCGACCAGCACGAACAGCAACAGCTTGAACGGCAGCGAGACGATGGTCGGGCTCATCATCATCATGCCGAGACTCATCAAGACCGAGGCGACCACCAGGTCGATCACCAGAAATGGCAGAAAGAGCATGAAGCCGATCTGGAACGCGGTCTTGAGCTCGCTGGTGACAAAGGCGGGGAGCAGGATCGAGAAGGGCACGTCCTCGGCGCGCTCGAAGCGCGGGGCTTTGGCCATTTCGGCGAACATCTGCAGGTCCTTCTGGCGGGTCTGGCGGATCATGAATTTGTGGAACTCGGCCCCGCCCGCGGCAAAGGCCTGTTCGGCGTTGATTGTCCCGGCGGCATAAGGCTCAATCGCCTTTGTGTTCACTTGGGTCAGCGTCGGTGCCATCACGAACAGCGAGAGGAACAGCGCCAGCCCAATCAGCACCTGGTTGGGCGGGCTTTGCTGAAGCCCCAGCGCCTGGCGCAGGATCGACATCACCACCAGGATCCGGGTGAAGCTGGTCATCATCAGGATCAGGCCGGGCAGCAGCGTGAGCAGCCCCATGACCAGCAGCAGTTGCAGCGACAGCGACATGCCCGGCCCCGCGGCCGGGCTGGTCTGCGCCAGCGCCCGGTCCAGCGCGCCGGGGATCGCGGTCTGCGCATAGGCTACCGCGGGGAGGAGCAGGAAGGGGAGCGCGGTGAGCCACTTCAATCCTCCCCCCTTGGGGGAGGTGGCCCGCCGAAGGCGGGTCGGTGGGGGCAAGTTGGTGGAGCCACAGGCCCCCACCGTCAGCGCTTCGCGCTGCCACCTCCCCCAGGGGGGGAGGATTTTGTTGGCAGCCACACTCATTCCCCCACCTCCCGCGCGGGCGCCTCAGCCAGCCGGGTCAGCCCCTGGCGCGAGGCGGAGACGAGGATCTCGCGGCCGTGGAATTCGATCACTGCCAGTTTGAGCGTGGGCGAAAGCATGGTGGTCTCGATGATCCGGACCGACTTGGTGCCCGCCGGGCTCACGCCCAGCTTGCCTTGCAGCTTCTGCGCCAGCTTGAGGCAACCCCAGGCAAGTGCAGCGATCAGCGGCAGGATCACGATCAGCTTGATCACATACCAGATCATGCCGCGTCACCTTCCGCTGCCGGCTGGCCGGCCATCTCGACGATCTTGAGGCCAAAGCGATTGCCTTGCGCGACGATCTCGCCGCGTGCGATCAGCTTGCCGTTGACGTGAACGTCAAGCAGCTCGTCGGTCAGCCGTTCGAGCATCACAACGCTTTCCTCGCCCAGCGCGAGCACGTCTTTGAGCTTCATGTCGGTGCGGCCCAGTTCGACCGACAGGCGGACATCGACTTCCCTTAAAAGGTCGAACCCGCGGGTGTGGATGGTCATGCAAATTCCCCTGAAATCAATTGGCTAGCTGAGTTAGTTTGAGGGCGACGCAATCGTCCTGGGTGCCCACGGTGCCGCGCGCGATCACTTGCTCGCCGATCGCGATCGGCACCGCGCGGGCCACCGCAACTGGCAGCACCTGGCCCGGTTCGAGCGCGGCCACGGTCGAGAGCGGCACTTTCATATCGACCAGCCGCGCAGTCAGCGGCAGCGGCACATCGGCGAAGGGCGCGGCGGCGGGATCGGCGGCGCTGGGGCCGCGCGGCGCTCCGCCGGTATCGGTGCCGCCCAGCAGCTTGGGCAGCTGCACCAGCGGCAGCGCGATCACCAGCTTCCACGGCGCCTTGGCCCCTTCCATCACCACGATCGGCAGCACCGCCAGCTTGGCCCCGGCCGGGAAGGGTGCGAGCTCGCTCAGCCGGGGATCGCGGCGCAGCGCGCGCAGCTCGCCCTGGCCCAGCGCCGCGCCCAATATTTTGGCGAGCAAGGCTTCGACTTTGGCGATCATCAGTTCGGCCGAATGCGGAAAGTGTTCGGGCAAGGGCCCGCTGGCCTCGCCCTTGCCGCCAAAGGCGCGGTCAACCAGCCGCAGCATCGCCAGACCATCGACCGAGGCCAGCAGGGTGACCCCCGGCATGGTGGTGGCCAGCAGGCTGTTGGCGGCGAGCGTACCGACTGCCTGGGCCAGCTCGATCTCGCTCTGCTCAAGCGGGGCGAGCGAGGTCACCGCCGGTTCGTCACCGCCAAGCAGCGCGGCGAGCGCGGGGGCCAGCTGGCGGGCGATCTTCTCGCCCAGCCGGTGCAGCGCGGGCAGCAGCTCGGCGGGTTCGGGGCCGCGGCGCAGCAGCTCGGCGCAGTGCTGCGCAGCCACCCGCTCGGCGACAAAGGCGCGCTCGGGCCTCACTGGACCAGGAAACTTTTGAAATAGACCTGATCGACCCCGCCAAAGCCTTCGGTATCGGTCAGGACCTGGTTGATCGCCGCGGTCAGGCGTTTCTGGAGCCGTTCTTTGCCATCGGGAGTGAAGGCGTCCTCTTCTGGCGTGTCGGCCAGCACCACCAGCACCGCGCTGCGGATCGCCAGTTCGTGCTTCTTGAGCCACAGCAGCACCCGGCCATCGCGGCGGGTCGAGCAGGCGATGTTGATCTGCACCAAGGCGCTGGAATTCTTGAGGTTCGAGGTGAAGTCCTCGGCAAAGGCGTAATAGCTGGTCTTGTACTCGCTGCCGCCTTCGCCTTCGACTTCGGTGCCCGCACCTTCGCCTTCCCTGGCCTCGGTCTTGGGGGCATAGGGATCCTCCTCGCCCTTCTTGAGCAGCTTGGGCACGTCTTCTTCTTTCTTCTCGACCTTTTCGCCTTCGCCGATCATCTCGGCCTGGACCAGCGCGAAAGTCCCGCCGCCGCCCGCGCCGACCAGCACCAGGCCAATCAGAGCTTTCATCAGCAGGCCCTTGCCTTTCTTCTTGGGCTTGTCGTCCTTGTCGCTCTTGTCACTCATTGTCGCTTACCCCTTCGAATGGCTGGATCAGGCAAAGATGCCCGCGCGGCGCTGCTGCTTTTCCGGTTGGGCGTGGCGCGGCGTGTGGTTGCTGTGCGGCTGGTCGCCCTGGCGCTCGCTGGTGGAGCCGCGCTGCTGACCGGTGCCCGGCTGGCCGGAAGCCGCGTTGGTGTCCTGGCGCTGGCCGTTCTGGAATTGGCCGCCCTGCGGATCGCTGACCGGCAGGACCGGCGGCATGGCGCTGGCGGCGCGGGCAAAGGCCGGGTCGGCGCTGGCCATGGCCACCGAAAGCCCGGTCTCGTCCTGGCGGAAGCGCAAGTAGACCTGGCCGAATTCGGCGTGGGCCACGCTAATCGCCACGCCTTGCGGCCCGGCCGCATCACGCGCGGCGACCAATCGGTCGATCAATGCGGAAAAGTCCTGCGGGCGATCGGCCAGCGGCAGCGGTTGGTGGAGGAGCGGGACCGGCGCGGCGGTGGCAGCGGCGGGCGCATTGCTCGTCACCGCAGCGACCGGAAGCTCGGGCAGCGCGGCAACCGGGGCGGGGCGCGGGTCATCCTTGGCCAGCACGCGCATCTCCGGCGGGACCGGAGCCAGCTCGATCCGCACCTGGGCGACTGGCTGGGGCGCGGTCGGTTGCGGCGCGGCGGCGGCAGGCTGCGCGGAAGAGGACTGAGCGGCGGGCGAAGCGGTATGTTCGGCCCTGCGCGGGCCCGGCGCTTCGGCGCGCAGAAAGGCGGCGCGCGGATTGGCTTGGGCCAGCGCGGCAGAGGCAGGCTGCGGCGTCGCGCCGCCCGGCAGCGGGCGATCACCTTTGGGTTCGGCGGGCAGTTCCATCACCGGCACTTGGCCTGGAAGCGAAGGAACGGCAGCGACGACTGGCAATGGGAGCGGCACGGGCAGCACCGCATCGGGCAGCGCGAGTGCGGGTTCCATCACCGGCGCGGTGTCGCCTTCGGGTAGTACCTTGTCCCTGCCCTGAACGCGCTGGATCGGGATGCCGGTCTTGGCCAGCGGCACCGCGGGCGGCGGCACAGTGCAGGGATCGGGAGCGTCGGTCTTGGGTTTGGCCGCGAGACCTTCGGGTGCGGCAATCGGCACGGCGAGCGGCAGGTCGGGCGGCAACAACTTGCCGGGCGTTGCCGCAACGGCAAGCGGTGCAGCAGGGGTTGGGGCTTCGCCCGGAAGCGCAGTGCCAGCGGGCACAGCGGGGGCGGCCTGGCTGGTCGTCAGCGCCAGAAAAGCGCCGAAATTCGCCGGTTCCGCGCCTTCAGGCATGGCGGGCAAAGGCATGTCGCCCGGGGCGGGGATCATGCTGAGGGCGGACAGGGAAGGGGACTGGATCATCGGCATGGCTCCTCGCGCGCGGGTCTTGAACAGACTATTCAAGCACCGTGCCAACCGCGCGGCGGGCACCCAGCGGCGGGCTGGCCTGACGCAGTGCCAGCGCGCGCTGCCCGGTCGCGGCGCGGTCTTCCACTGCAGCGCGGCGGCGTTCGGCCAGCGCCAGTTCTTCCTGCTTGCGGTCGGCCACGGTCTGGGCCTGCGCCGCATCGCGCAGGGTGGTAGTGGAAATGGTGGTCAGTCCCGCGACGAACAGGCCGAGCTGGCGCAGCTCCTGCCCGTCGTGGAGGGCGCTGCGGGTGCGGTAATCGTCGGCCATCGCGCGGGTCTTGTCGGCCAGCGCCTTGAGCTGCGCGAGCGTGCCTTCGGCCGCGGCGGCTTCCTGCGCGGCGGCCTGCTTGGCGATGGCGCGGACTTTCTCGAGCCGCCTCAGGCGGTTCAGGCGGCGGGCTTCAGCTTGCATTGCCAAGCAGCGCGGTCAGCGCCGCGACACTGGGCACCAGCGGCACAGTGCTGCGCGCCGGCTGGCTGAGGAACTGCGTCAGCGCCCCATGCATGGCGATGGCCCGGTCGAGCTGCGGCTCGGCGCCCTGGCGATAGGCGCCCATCAGCACCAGGTCGCGGTTGGCCTCGTAACTGGCGGACAGCGCGCGGAATTCGCGGGCCAGCGCGGCGTGTTCGGGGGGCACGATATCGTCCATCACCCGGCTCAGCGAAGCGGCGATGTCGATCGCCGGGTACTGCCCGCGCTGGGCCAGCTCGCGGCTGAGCACGACGTGCCCGTCAAGGATCGAGCGCGCGGTATCGACCACCGGATCGTCCTGGTTGTCGCCATCAGCCAGCACCGTGTAGAGCCCGGTGATCGAGCCGCCGCTTAGCGCCGAATTGCCCGCACGCTCGACCAGCTTGGTGATCGCCGCCAAGCTGGAAGGCGGATAACCGCGCGCCGCGCCGGGCTCGCCCAGCAGCAACGCAATCTCGCGCGCGGCGTGCGCGACGCGGGTCAGGCTGTCCATGATCAGCAGCACCTTGCGGCCCTGCGCGCGGAACTGTTCGGCCAGGCTGGTGGCCAGCATGGCCCCGCGCAGCCGCAAGTTGGGAGCATGGTCGGCGGGCACTGCGATCACCGCAGTGCGCTCGCGTTTGCTGCCCGCCATATGGCGTTCGACGAAATCAGAGACCTCGCGGGCACGTTCGCCGATCAGGCCGACCACCACCACTTCGGCCTCGGCGCCGGTCGCGATCATGTCGAGCAGGACCGACTTGCCGACCCCCGACCCGGCCATGATCCCGATCCGCTGGCCAATCCCGAAGGTAGTCAGCGCATTGAGCGCGCGCACCCCGGTGTCGAAAGTCTCGCGCACCCCGCTGCGGTCAAGCGCGCCGGTGCGCACGCCGCCGGCGGGCCACTGGGCATGGGCATGGATCGGCGCGCCGCCGTCGATCGGCAGGCCCTGGCCGTCAACGGCGCGGCCCAGGAAGGCCTCACCGACAGGAAGCATTCCGGGGCGTCCTTCAGCCC
>PNJT01000090.1 GCA_013822005.1 Novosphingobium sp.
GGCACCACCCTAGCCTGCGATTCCGTGGTCATGGCAATCGGCCTCGTGCCGATGATCGAGCTAGGCGACGCCGCCAACGGCCCGCGCCGCTTTGATGCCAGGCGCGGTGGCTGGGTTCCTGAGGCCAGCGAGAACATCGCCTTCGCCGGAAGCTGCGCCGGGCTGGCCGACACCGGGTTTGACCATGCTGCTTACCGGCAGGACTGGATGGACGCACTGGGCGGCGCTTGCGGCGGCGATACGATCATCTGCCAGTGCGAGGAAATGACCCTGGCCGACCTGACCGGGCTCCAGCCCCCGCGCTATCTCGATCGTCCCCCGGCGCTGCGGCAGCGTTCGCTGAGAACCCTGCTGCAGGATGGCCCGCCCAACCAGGACCAGGTCAAGCGCCTGACCCGCACCGGCATGGGCCAGTGCCAGGGCCGCCGTTGCCGCGACCAGGTGGCGATGATCCTCGCCGCCGAAGCAGGTTGCCCCTTGGCCGAAGTCCCGCTTGCCACCCACCGCGCCCCGGTGCGGCCTTTGCCGCTCAAGGTGATTGCCGACTGGGAGGAAAGCGATGAAATGCGGGCCGGCTGGGACGTGTGGATGGGCATTCCGACGCAGTGGGTGCCCTATGCCGATATCGGCACCCCCTATGAGGAGGAAAACCGGCGGCGGCTTGGCGGAGCCATGGCGCTATGAACGGGCAGAAAGTCGTGATCGTCGGCGCGGGTGCCTCGGGGCTGAGCGCAGCCTGGTGGTTGGCGCGCGCGGGTGTTTCGGTCACGGCGCTCGACAAGGGGATCGTCGGCTGGGAAGCCTCTGGCCGAAACGGCGGCGGGTGCTCGCACTACCAGAGCCCGTTGTTCAAGGAAGAGCAGCGGCTGTGGCCGCAAATGGACGAGCTGCTGGGCTATCCCACCGAATTCAGCCCCGAACGCATCGTCATGGCGGTAACCCCGCGTCAGCTGGAACAGTACCATTACATTGCCGAAATGAATAACCGGCTGGGCCACCGGGTTGACCTGCTCGACGCGCAGCAAGTCCGCGAGGCGGTGCCGCTGGCGGGCGACAATTGCCTGGGCGGAATCCACTACCGGTTCGGCGGCCACGCCAACCCGCACCGCACCGTGCAGGCCTATGCCTGGGCCTTGCAAGACCTGGGCGGGCGGATCGTCCAGCATTCGCCGGTCACTGGCTTCCAGATGGCGGGCGGCAAGGTCACTGCGGTCGAAAGCACCAGCGGCATTTATGAGTGCGACGCCGTGGTGATCGCCGCAGGTCCGCAGACCGGGAACCTCGCCGCACAGCTCGGGATCGACCTGCCGCTGGCCAATGCCCGCGCCGAGATGATCGTTACCGAACCCGCACCGATGATGAAGCTGGGCGGAGTTGACGGCAACGGGCTTTACGGTCGCCAGACACTGCGCGGCAACCTGGCCTATGGCGGGGGCCCGCACGAATGGGTGGAATTCGGCGATCTGGGCCCTGAAGTGAAACCCAGCACTCCCCTCACCCGCAACCTCGCGCGGCGGCTCGCCGAACTGTTCCCTGGTGCCGCGCACCTGGGCGTGATCCGCTCCTGGGCCGGGGTGATCGAGATGACGCCTGACGGCCGCCCGGTGATCGACCGGCGCGAGAACGTAACGGTCTGCACCATGTCGGGTGTCGGGTTCGGACTTTCCCCCGCCAGCGGCCATGCGATCAGCGATCTGGTACTCGAAGGCAAATGCAGCTTCACCGATATCGAGAAACTGGGGCTCAGCCGGTTTGACGGGATCGAGGCTGACTGGCGGACCAGCAAGGGGTGGTTGGCGTTATGAACGTTGAGCCCGGCAACTGCCCTTCGCCCCTAACCCCGACTGTCCTGAGCTTGTCGAAGGACTGTCCTTGCTTTCTGCGTTTGCCTGTGTGGCACGAAGAAAAGGACAATCCTTCGACTAGCTCAGGACAGTCGGGTTTGGGGGTTGGGGTCGGGGGTGCCGGTGAGTAAATACTCCGCTCTTTCCCTGCTGCGCGGCGCGTTCAACGGACAGTCGCACTGGCAGCCCGCCTGGCGCGATCCTGAGCCCAAGACCAGTTACGATGTAGTGATCATCGGCGGCGGCGGGCATGGGCTAGCGACGGCCTATTACCTCGCCAAGGTCCACGGTATCACCAATGTCGCGGTGATCGAGAAGGGCTACATCGGCGGGGGCAATGTCGGCCGCAATACCACCATCGTCCGCTCGAATTACCGGCTGGAACCGCTCAGCCGGTTCTACGAATTCAGCCTCAAGCTGTGGGAAGGCCTGTCGGACGACCTCAACTACAACGTGATGTTCAGCCCCCGCGGCGCGCTGACTTTGGGGCATTCGGATGCCGACATGATCCAGCTCGCCCAAAAGGGTGACGCCATGGCGGTGCAAGGGATCGACGCCGAACTGCTGACTCGCGACCAGGTCATGAAGATCGAACCGTGCCTGGACTTCTCCCGCCAGGCCCGGTTCCCGATCGAAGGCGCGATGATCCAGTGGCGCGGCGGCACTGCCCGGCACGATGCGGTCGCCTGGGGCTTCGCGCGCGGGGCCGACAGCTACGGAGTGGACATCATCCAGAAGTGCGAAGTCACCGGCATGGTGATGGGCGGGAACCGGGTGGTCGGTGTGGAAACGTCGCGCGGGCGGATCAATGCCGGCACGGTCGCGATCTGCGCGGCGGGCCATAGCGGCCATGTCGCGGCGATGGCAGGGCTCAAGCTGCCGGTTGAGAGCCAGACCTTGCAGGCGATGGTCACCGAAGGCGTCAAGCCGATGGTCCAGACCGTGGTGATGACCCAATCATTACACTGCTACATCAGCCAGAGCGACAAGGGCGGGATCGTGTTCGGCGGCGATCCCGATAACTGGCCCTCTTACGCCCAGCGCGGGCAGCCGGTGACGATGGAGCTGGCGGTACAGCAAGGGCTGGCGCTGATCCCGGCGCTGTCGCGGCTGCGCATGCTGCGCTGCTGGGCCGGGGTCACCGACATGAGCTTTGACGGTTCGCCCATCATCGGCACCACCCCGCGCGACGGCCTGTGGATCAATGGCGGCTGGTGTTACGGCGGGTTCAAGGCCACGCCCGGTTCCGGCTATCTCTTCGCCCATTCGCTGGCGCACCAGCGTCCCCACGCAATCGTCGAGCCATTCAGCCTCGACCGGTTTGAGCGCGGCTCGCCGGTGGATGAGAACGGCACTGGCCCGTTCCCGAACCATCGTTGATGGACAACTTCTTACCTATGCACAGAGCGCCCTTCTTCCTCCCCTCCCCGTGGGGGAGGGGATCGAGGGGTGGGGGATCGACATCGGCGTGGGACCCCCACCCCAACCCCTCCCCAACGGGGAGGGGCTTTGAGCCTACAATCGGATGAAACTGATCCCCTGCCCCCACTGCGGCAACCGCGCCCAGGCCGAGTTCGTTTACGAACGGACGGCGGACTCAGTCGTGCCGCTGGATGCCGAACCGGACGCCGCCGTCGCCGCACTGTTCGCCCGCGCCAATCCGCGCGGGGTCGAGGAAGAGATCTGGCGCCATACTTACGGTTGCGGCAGCTGGATGCTGATCCGCCGTGACCGGGTGAGCCACGCGATCGAATGGGTCAAACCGCTTGGACCCGAGGCGCTGCCATGAACGCGGCCACGATCAATTTCACTTTCGATGGCAAGGCTTTGAGGGCCCGCCCCGGCCAGACGCTCGCCGCCGCTCTGCTCGACAATGGCACCAAGCTGGTCGGGCGTAGCTTCAAGTACCATCGCCCGCGCGGGATCCTGTCGGCCGGGGTGGAAGAGCCCAATGCGCTGGTCACCGTAGGCACCGGCGGGCGCACCGAACCCAACACCCGCGCGACCGACCTGTTTGTCTACGAAGGGCTGGTCGCGACCAGCCAGAACCGCTGGCCGAGCCTGTCGAGCGACCTTGGCTCTGCGCTGCAACTGGTGGCGAAGGCACTGCCCGCAGGCTTCTACTACAAGACCTTCTTTGGCCCGCCCAAGCTGTGGCTGTTCTACGAAAAGTTCATCCGCCGCGCCGCCGGGCTTGGCCCTGCCCCGACCGAGATCGATCCCGATCGCTACGCCACTCGCGCAGCCTTTTGCGATGTGCTGGTGGTGGGTAGCGGGCCTGCCGGGCTGATCGCGGCGCGCGATGCGGTGCACGCGGGCAAGAAAGTTATCCTGGTCGAACAGGATGCCAAACTCGCCCCATCGCTGCTGCGAGATCCGCATGAGATCGAGAGCAAGCCCGGTGCCGCGTGGGCCGAGGATGTCGCCGCTGAAATCCGCGCCAATGGCGGCAAAGTGCTAACCCGGACCAGCGCGAGCGGGCTGTGGGACGATCAGTTCATCTGCCTCTCCGAAAAGCTGGTCGAGCCGGGGCAGGTCCCCGCCAATGGTTTCACCCAGCGCTACTGGCATGTCCGCGCTGGCGAAGTGGTGCTGGCAACCGGAGTGATCGAACGCCCGCTGACGTTCGCCAACAACGACCGGCCCGGCGTGATGCTCAGCCAGGCGGTGCGGACTTACGTCAACCGGTTTGGCGTGGTGCCGGGCCAGCGCGTGGTGGTGGCGACAACCGGCGACGATGCCTACCTGACCGCGCAGGCCCTGCGCGATGCCGGGGCCGAAGTGGTTGCCGTGCTCGACAGCCGCGCCGCGCCTGCCGGACAGGACAGCGGATTTGCCGTGTTCAACTCGGCCGTGCCGGTGACAGCCAAGGGCGGCAAGAACGGCGTAACGGCACTGGTTGCCAACCTGGGCGGGACCGAACGGACTTTCGCCTGCGATCTGATCGCCATGTCGGGCGGCTTCACCCCGCTGGTGCACCTTCACATGCAGGCGGGCGGCAAGCTGGATTGGGACGAGGCTGCGCAGGCCTTCGTTCCCGGAGCGAGCCGCTGGAACGTTCGCACCGTGGGCCTCGCCGCCGAGCCCGCCCCGGCCGAAACCGTGGGCGCTACGGGAGTTGCCAAGCAAGCCTTCGTCGATTTCCAGAACGATGTGACCGTGGCCGACCTCGATCTCGCCTGGCGCGAGGGCTATCGCTCGGTCGAACACCTCAAGCGCTACACCACGCTGGGCATGGCGACCGATCAGGGCAAGACCGGCAACATGGCCGCGCTGGACCGGATTGCGCGGCGCGAGGGAATGACCGTCCCCGAGGCTGGCCTCACCACTTTCCGCCCGCCCCACACGCCCGTCTCGATGGGCGCGCTCGCGGGCCTGGCGACCGGCGAACACGCCCAGCCCACCCGCCGTCCGGCGCTTTATGACCTGCACGCCGCGAAGGACCCGATCTGGCTCAATGCCGGATACTGGAAGCGCCCGCGCGCCTATCCGGTGGGTGCCGAGACGCTGGCCCAGGCCGGCCTGCGCGAGGCGCGCGCGGTGCGTTCAAGCGTGGGCATGTGCGACGTTTCCACGCTCGCCAAGTTCGAAGTGCAGGGCCCAGATGCGGTGCAGTACTTGGAGCGCGTTTGCCAGACCTCCGTTGGCAAGCTCGCCGTCGGGCGCGGGCGTTACACTTTCATGGCGCGTGAAGATAGTTTGGTGTTCGATGACGGCACCGTCTGGCGGCTGGAAGAGAACCGCTTCCTGCTGACCAGTTCGACCGGCGGGGCAAGCCGGATGGCGACCTGGCTGTCCTATGTCCGCAATCACCTTTGCGCGGACCTGAAGGTCTCGTTGGTCTGCGTACAGGAACACTATGCCGCGATTGCCGTGGCCGGGCCCAAGAGCAGTGCGGTAATGGCCAAGCTGACCGGCGCGGAATCCCCGCGCCACATGTCGGTGGTCGATGCAAGGATTGCTGGCATTCCAGCATGGGTAATGGCCGCGAGCTTCTCGGGCGAACGGGCCTTCGAAGTTCATTTCGATGCCGCCCACGCCGAAGCGGTCTGGAACGCCATCGAGGCCGAAGGCTGCACACCCTATGGGCTGGAGGCGATGGAGCTGCTGCGGATCGAGAAAGGCCACATGGTGGTCGGCCCCGATATCGACGGGCGCCTGACCGCCGAGGAGCTGGGTCTGGGCAAGATGGTGAACAAGGCCGGTGGGTGGATTGGTGCCAGCACCCTGCACCGCCCGGCCTTTGTCGACCCACTGCGCAAACAGTTCGTCGGGCTGGAAGCCATCGACGGCGGCTCGATCCCCGAAGGTTCGATGCTGGTCCGCTGGATCGGCGGCGAGGCCGAGGGGCATGTCACCGGATCGGGCCTGCGGGTGCTCGAAGGCGGCTCGATCGCGATCGGGCACCTCAAGGGCGGACACAAGCGCCACGGTGAGGAACTCTACGCCTACTCGCCCACCCGCAAGCAGAAAGCCAAGGTCCGCGTCACCTCGCCGCATTGCTACGATCCAGCCGGGGAGCGCTACCGTGACTGATGTGACGATCGAACAGCTGGGCCGCGCGCCGCTGCATGTGCTGGAGCTGTGGGGCGATCCCAAGGCTGCGGCCAAGCGGGTCGCCAAGGCGCTGGGGCACGACTTGCCCAAGGTCGGCAAGGCCCAGGGCAATGTCCTGCGCCTGTCGCCTACCACCTGGCTGGTCGAAGGCGATGTGACTGCTCCCAAGCAAACCCTGGGCGATGGCGGCGCATTGACGCCGTCTGGAGGAGGTTACGAGCGCGTGCGGTTGTCAGGCCCGGCCTGGCGCAGCCTGCTGATGGAAGGCGGCCTGTTCGACGCGGAAAGCCCCGCATTCGGGATCGACAGCGTGGTCACCACACCGATCGATCACATTGCGGTGACGCTGCGGGTCGAGAGTGAAAACGCCTGCCTCGCCTATGTCCCCGCCAGCCATGCGGTCGACCTGCTGCGCTTCTGGCAGCTTAGCGCAGGTGGCTTGCCGCGGTAACCAGCGCCTCGCGCAGCCAGGGTGCGAAGCTGCGCCAGACGTCCACCGCCCAGCGTTCCTCACCCTCGCGGATCAGCACCATCTCGACGGTCTCGTAGATCGTCCGCCGCGCCTCGCCGACAGCGAACTTCGAAAGGTCACGCGGTGCGCCGCTCTGCAGCACGTCGATCGCGCGCGGGCCTTCCAGCACCAGCGTGATCGCGCGTTCGGAAATGTCCACAACGCTGAGCGGCAGGCTCTCGCCCACCGGAATGGTCGAACCTTCGGGCAGCCGCAGCAGCCATTCATCAGGGCCGAGGCAAGCCATGCCGCCCTCGGTGGTGCCGATTTTGCCCGGGACTTTGTGCCCCACGGCCTTGGCCAGCGCCTTGGCATCGCGCGCGCGCAGCGACCAGCGCGCCAGCGGCGCGCCCAGTGCAATCGACACGCCTGGAAACTCTGCCGGATCGGCAGTGACCGGAGCATTACGGGTGGCCAAATCAACCATTGAGCCGGCTCCCTTCGGGATCGTAGAACATCGGTTTCACCACCGTTACGCCGATCGTCGCACCGGGCATTGGCACGTGCAACCTCTGCCCCATGAGGTCGAACCCGCCCTGCACCAGCGCCATCGCGATCGAGCGGCCCAGCGTGGCGCTCCAGTAGCTCGAGGTGACATGGCCGATCATGGTCATCGGCACCGGCTGGCCGGGATCGGCGACAATCTGCGCGCCTTCCACCAGCACTTCGCCAAGGTCATCGGTGAACAAGCCAACCAGCTGCTTGCGCCCGCTTGCTACGATATCGGGCCGCGCAAGCGAGCGTTTGCCGACAAAGTCAGGCTTCTTCTTGCCCACTGCCCAGTCGAGCCCGGCGTCATAAGGCGTCACCGTGCCGTCGGTATCCTGCCCGACGATGATGAAGCCCTTTTCGGCGCGCAGCACGTGCATGGTCTCGGTGCCATAGGGGGTGATCCCGTGGGCTTGCCCCGCCGCCCACACTTGCTCCCACACGTGCTTGCCATAGGCGGCGGGGACGTTGATTTCGAAGCCCAGCTCACCAGTGAAGCTGACCCGGAACAGCCGCGTGGGCACCCCGCAGATCGTGCCCTCGCGCACGGCCATGTGCGGGAAAGCCTCGCTCGACAGGTCGATCCCTTCGACCAGAGGCGCGATCACGTCGCGCGCCTTGGGGCCTTGCAGCGCAATCACAGCCCATTGCTCGGTGGTGCTGGTCAGCCAGACGTCGAGGTCAGGCCATTCGGTCTGGAGGTAGTCCTCCATCATGTTGAGCACCCGCGCCGCGCCGCCGGTGGTGGTGGTCAGGTGGAACCGGTCCGGCGCCATCCGCGCCGAAACGCCGTCGTCGGTGATGAAGCCGTCTTCGCGCAGCAGCAGACCATAGCGGCACCGCCCCGGCTCCAAGCTGCTTTCCACGGGTTGGTGTACATGCGGTTGAGGAACTCCGCCGCATCGGGCCCGACAACCTCGATCTTGCCCAGCGTCGAGGCATCGAAGATCCCGACATTCTGACGCACCGCCAGGCATTCGCGCGCGACTGCGGCATGCATGTCTTCGCCCGCCTTGGGGAAATAGCGCGCACGCCGCCACTGCGCGACCAGTTCGAACACCGCGCCATTGGCCTCGGCCCAGGGATCGATCGGGCTCTTGCGGGTCGGCTGGAACAGCACGTCCTTGGCGTGGCCGGCCAGCGCCCCGAAGGTCTGCGGGGTGTAGGGCGGACGGAACGTGGTGAGGCCAATTGCCTGCACCGGCCGGTCGAGCGCCGAAGAGGCCAGCTGCAACGCGTTGAGGTTGCTGGTCTTGCCCTGATCGGTCGCCATGCCGGTGGTGGTGTAGCGTTTGATATGCTCGACCGACTTCATCCCTTCGCGCACGGCCAACGCAATGTCCTTGGCGGTCACATCGTTCTGGAAATCGACGAAAGCCTTGATTTTCGCGGGATCGCGCGGAGTGGGCAGCGCGCCGATGTTGAGGCCCCTGCCAAAGCCCCACTTGCCGCCGCAAGCGCCCACACAGCGGACGTTCTCGTTCGGCGTGCCGGGCAGGTAGGCGCCCAACTCCTCCGACCATTCCAGCTTGCCCAGCGAGTGAGACCACAGGTGCACCGAGGGCGTCCACCCACCCGCCATCAGCAGGGCATCACAGGCGATCTTTTGCTGCAACGAGCCATCGGCGCGGGCGACCTCGATACCCTTGACCGCATGGCGTCCGGATACGCCGAACACAGCCGATCCAAGAATGACCCGCAGGCCCAGTTCGCGCGCCTCGTCCAGCAGAGTCTGATCGACTGTTTCGCGCAAGTCGATGATCGCTGCCACACCGACACCGGCACGCGCCAGGGCAAAGACATCGCGCCACCCGCTGTCATGCACTGCCATCAGCGCAACATTGCTGCCCACCGCCACGCCAAAGCGGTGGAGATAGGTCCGTGCTGCTGAGGCCAGTATTACGCCGGGAACATCGTTGCCTTCGAACACCAGCGGCCGTTCGATCGCGCCTTGCGCCAGCACCACTTCGCCTGCGCGGATCCGCCAGAGCTTTTCGCGCGCATGGTGGCCCGAATCAAACGAACTTTCGGCCAGATGCTCGGTCAGCCGCTCAACCGCGCCGATGAAATTGTCGTGGTAGTACCCGAACGCCGTGGTGCGCGGCAGCAGGGTGACGTTGGGCAGCTTGGCCAAGTCCTTCAGGCTCTCCTCCAGCCACGGCCACAGTGCCGGGTCGGCCAAAGCGCCGCCGCCCAGTTCGTCCTGCTCGTCGAGCAGGAAGACCTTCTTCTTGCTAGCCGAAGCTGCCAGCGCAGCATCGATCCCGGCAGGCCCTGCGCCGACGATCAGCACATCGCAGTGCGCGTATGTCGCATCATAGACATCGGGATCGGGATCGGTCGGGGCATCGCCCAGCCCGGCCATGCCGCGGATCGCCGGTTCGTAGAGCTTCTCCCAGAACGAGCGCGGCCACATGAAAGTCTTGTTGTAGAACCCCGCCGGGAAGAACATCCCCAACCGGTCGTTGATCGCCCCGAAATCGGTCTGCAGCGAGGGCCAGCGGTTCTGGCTGCGGGCATTGAGGCCTTCGTATATCTCGACCGCCGTGGCGCGCAGGTTGGGTGTAAAGCGCCCTTGGCCGCGATCGACCGAGACCAGCGCATTGGGTTCTTCCGCCCCTGCTCCCAGCAACCCGCGTGGGCGATGATATTTGAAGCTGCGGCCGAACAGCACCACGCCGTTCGCGAGCAAGGCCGAGGCCAGGCTGTCTCCGGCATGGCCGCGATAGGCCTTGCCATCGAAAGTGAAGTTCACCGTCGCGGCGCGGTCCACCCGGCCACCATTGGCTATCCGATGCGCGCTCATTTGCGGGGCTCTCCCGCCTTGTAGGTCGTGTCGAACTTGTCGGTACCTGTGTCACGCACCGCGTTGAAGAACCGCCCGCAGCCATGGATATGCCGCCAGCGTTCGTTGTGCCGCCCGCGTGGGTTGGCGCGGATGAACAAGTACTTCTCCCACTCTTCGTCAGACAGCGCAGAGGGATCGGCGGG
>PNJT01000091.1 GCA_013822005.1 Novosphingobium sp.
AGCAGTTTGCTGAAACCCCACAGCATTTTGCGGCTTTGTCTGATTCACTGTTTCCGGCGATGGAGGCGTTGATGCGCGGGCAGTTTTCGGATCAGGGGCGGATTTTGGTATGTGTCGCCGGAGGAGCGGGTGCCCAAGGGGCATCCGTTCGGAGCGCCGGTTGATGGAGCAGCTCGATTGCAACCTGCTCTATCGCTGGTTCGTCGGGCTCGATGCCGACGCTGCGGTGTGGGTTCCGACCACCTTCACCAAGAACCGGGAGCGGCTTCAGCAGGGCGACATTTTCCAGCGCTTCATGACTGTGCTGCTGGGCCACTCCAAGGTCAAGCCGCTCTTATCTGACGAGCATTTCTCGGTCGACGGGACGCTGATCGAGGCATGGGCCAGCCACAGGAGCTTCCAGCCCAAGGACGGCTCGGGCGGCGATGGCGGGGATTTTCACAAGCACAAGCGCTCCAACGACACCCATGCCAGCGTCACCGATCCCGACAGCCGCCTCTGCAAGTACAAGAAGGCCAAGGGCAAGGAATCGAAGCTCTGCTGCATGGGGCATGCGCTGATGGAGAACCGCAACGCCCTCGCGCTCGGCGGCAAGGTCACCCACGCCGCAAACTCATCGAATGCGTGTTCGGATGGGGCAGGCAGCATGGCTCATTGCGAAAGACCAAGCACCGCGGCCTCGCCCAGGTCGCCTGCGACTTCCTCCTCAATATCATCGCCTGCAATCTGATCCGCATCCCCAAACTGACAGCTGCATGACCCCCGATATCCGGACCAGCCAAGGAGTCGCAACCAAACCCAGTTGACATGACCCATCCCCGGCAATCCGGCCAACGCCAACTCACCTGAGAACGGAATCACGGCCGGTAATGGCGCTTTTTCAGCAAACTGCTAGACATTAATCGCGAAGTGCCGGTCGATGGCCTCATCGATCGTCTCGAACAGGACAGCCCGCCCATCGCCGACCACGGCTCCGGTGGTGCAGTATTGCCTGAGCGTCCACGGATCGTGTGAGACCATCACCAGTGTGCCGCTTTCCCGCCGGGCCATCAGCGCGTCCTCGCAGCGCTGGCGAAACCGCGCGTCGCCGGCCGCAGTGATCTCATCGACCAGGTAGCAATCGAAATCGACCGCCAGCGATGCCGCGAAGGCCAGCCGCGCCATCATGCCTGAGGAATAGGTCCGGATCGGCATGGCCAGGTATGATCCGAGCTCGGCAAACTGATCGACGAAGTCCAGCGTCTCCTTGATCGGCCGGTCATAGATCCGGGCAATGAAGCGGACATTGTCGGCACCGGTCAGGCTCGACTGAAAGGCGCTGGCATAGCCGATCGGCCAGGACACGCTGCCGCTGCGGGTGACCGTGCCGCTGCTGGGCTGCTCGATCCCGGCGATCAGCTTGAGCAGGGTCGACTTGCCCGCGCCGTTGTGCCCGCAGATCCCCAGCGCATCGCCGCGCTCCAGATGCAGCGAAACGCCGTCCAGCACCGTGTGGGTGCCCGAACGGGTGCGGAACCGCTTGCTGACATTTTCGAACCGGATCACACGCTTGTCCCCCCGCGTTGCCAATATGGGGGCGCGCGGCTAGACATGCAAACCGTTCTCCCAAAGGTGATTGCTTGCCCGCGCCCAGCCGGATCATGATCGATGGCTTCAACCTGGCCTTGCCGCGCGGCACGGGGGTGGCGACTTACGGCTACAACTTGGCCCTGGCGGCGCAGGGCATGGGTTTGAAGGTCGATGGGCTCTACGGCCTGCGCACGCCGTTCAACCCCAAGCTGCGCGAATTCGGGTTTTACGAGGCCTTGTGCGGAGACACGCAGATCAAGGACAGCCTCTGGCAACTCAAAGGCCTGCGCGAACTTCCGCTGCTGGTCCGCGCGAAGACAGTCCGGCAGCTTCCGGCACCCGGCCAGGGCGAGGTTGAAACCGCCCAGTTCGCCCATCGCTTGCCCAGCTTCGACCGGCTGTTTACTTCGCCCGGCCTGTTCGAAACAGCTGAGCGGCACTTCAGGCGCTACGGCCGGTTCATGCATGTGCAAGTGCCCGATCCGCCCGCGATCATGCACTGGACTTACCCGCTTCCGATTGTGCTCGATGGCGCGAAGAACATCTATACGCTGCACGATCTGGTCCCGCTGCGGTTGCCCTTTGCCAGCCTCGACAACAAGCGGATCTATCACAAGCTGGTTGGCCAGTGCATTCGCCAGGGCGATCATATCTGCACCGTATCCGAGGCCAGCCGCGCTGACATCCTCAGGATGTTTGAAGTGAACGCGGACAAGGTTTCCAACACCTATCAGGCGGTTGAGCTTTCCAAAGCGATGCTGGAAACGGATCAGGCCGAGGCCGAGCAATCGCTCCGCGCGATTTTCAACCTGCCCCACAAGGGCTACTTCCTGTTCTTTGGCGCAATCGAGCCCAAGAAGAATGTGGGCCGCCTGATCGAAGCCTTTATTGGGCTGACGACCGGGACGCCGCTGGTCATTGCCGGGACGCGGGCCTGGGGCAGCGATGCAGAATTGCGGCTGCTGCAAAAGGACGAGCTTCAGCCGCTGAAGGCGACTTTCAGGAACATCGGCCGGATCGATTACCTGCCGCGCGGCCTGCTGATGCGGCTGGTGCGCGGGGCCAAGGCGGTGGCTTTCCCCTCGCTCTACGAAGGCTTTGGCCTGCCCGCGCTGGAAGCGATGATGCTGGGCACTCCGGTGCTTACCGCCAATTGCGGCTCGCTGCCCGAAGTGGTCGGTGACGCGGCGCTGAAGGTCGATCCCTACGATGTCGGCGCGATTGCCGCCGGGCTGCGCGCGCTGGATCAGGATGCCCAGCTGCGCGCACGGCTTTCCGCGGCGGGCGTGAAGCAGGCGGCGAAATACGATATGCTGGCCTACCAGAATCGCCTGGCTGCGATGTATGACAAGGTGCTTGGCCGATGACCGCGGCGTTCAGGATTGCGACGATGGCAGTGGTGCTGGCGCTTGGTGGCTGTGCCGGGCTGCCCAGCTCCGCGCCAACCACATCGCAGGTAGTGGGGCCGGCCAAGGCCGATAACATCGCGGTGATCGACATTACCCCCGCGACGCCATCGGGCCTGGCCGCGCGGCAGAAAGAGCTGCCGGCCTGGACGATCCCCGATGGCGCATCGACCGCCGGGGTGATCCTGCCCGGCGACGTGCTGACGATTTCGGTGTTCGAAGTGGGCTATTCGCTGTTCGGCACAAGCGATGGGGGGCCGGGCGAAGGCCGCAGCGGCAAAGGCAGCACGCGCACGTTTCCGCCGTTCCGGGTGCCCGAAACCGGGGTGATCGATTTCCCCTATGCCGGGCAGATCCCGATCGCCGGGCTGACCCCGATGGCGGCGGCCGGACGGATCGAGCGGGGCCTGCGCGGCAAATCGCAGTTCCCCCAAGTCGTCGCCGCGTTCGAACCCGGCCCGGGCCATACCATCATGATTGACGGCGAAGTGGCGCGGCCTGGCCGGGTGCCGCTGAGCGAAGCGGGCGAGCGCCTGCTCGATGTGGTCGCCCTGGCCGGCGGGTCGAAAGCCCGTCCCGCCGATACCGTGGTCAAACTGACCCGCAGCGGCGAGCTCTCGATGGCCCGGCTGGACGAGATCGGCGCGGCCGATCGGCGAAATGTGGTGCTCACCCCAGGCGACCATGTTGAACTCAGCAAGGAAGTGCGTTCGATCACGGTGCTGGGCGCAGCGCGCTCGGTTTCGGAAATCGCTTTCGATCGCAGCGAGCTGACGCTGGACCAGGCGCTGGCCCGCGCGGGCGGGCCGAATGACGACAAGGCCGATCCCTCCGGCGTGTTCATCTTCCGGATCGAGCGCCGCGAAGAGGGCGGGGCCTGGGCCGAAAAGCCGGTGATCTACCGGCTCAGCCTGCTCGATCCCGCGGGCTATTTCGCCGCCCAGCGGTTCCAGATGCGCGAACGCGACGTGATGCTGGTGGCCAATGCCAGGACCAACAGCATCAAGAAATTCATCGAGATGGTCAATCAGCTCTCCACTCCGCTGGTCACCGCCACGGTTGTCAGCGGGATCTGACGGGTGGCCGCGCGGCTGGAGGGGATCGCCTGCCTGGCCGGGATCGCGCCGTGGAAACGCCGCCGCGTTACCGCGATGCTCTCCGCGTCCGGAAAGCTGCCGCATGCCCGCGACGCCGCACAGGCGCTAGCATTGGCGCAAATGCACGGCGGGGCGGTGGCCTGCTGGAATTCGCGCCAGCCCAGGGGACTGCCGGAGCTGGCCGCACAGGCAGGAGTGCCGGTCTGGTCGGTGGAGGACGGCTTTATCCGTTCGGCCGGCCTCGGCGCGGCGCTGGTCCAGCCGTGCTCGCTGGTGCTCGACAGCCGGAGCGCCCACTATGACAGCACCCGGCCCTCGGACCTTGAGATGCTGCTGGAAGGTGGCGCTTTCGCCCCCGCCCAGATGGAACGCGCCGCGCGGCTGATCGAACGGCTCTGCGCGCGCAGGATCACCAAGTACAACCTGGGCGAATCTGTACCCGAATTGCCCCAGGACAAGCCCTTCGCGCTGGTGTTGGGCCAGGTTGACGATGACCTGTCAGTGCAACTGGGCGGCGCCGGGCAGAGCGTTGCGAGAATGATCGAGACGGTCCGGCGCGAGGAAGCGGGGCGGACAATCGTGTTCAAGCCGCACCCCGATGTCAGCGCGGGCCTGCGCCGGGGAGTTGCCGCGCCAGAAGGCTGCATCGCGGTGCCCGATGCCGATCTGCTGTGGTTGATCCAGCGGGCCGAGCGGGTCCATGTACTGACCTCGCTTGGCGGGTTCGAGGCACTGCTGCGCGGGCGTGAGGTGGTGGTCCATGGCCAGCCGTTCTATGCCGGCTGGGGGTTGACCCATGACCGAAACCCGCCGCTGCGCCGCACCCGCCGCCTCTCGCTCGAAGCCCTGGCTGCAGGCGCGCTGATCGAATATCCACTCTACTTCGACCCGGCCCAAGGCCAGCGCTGCACGGTCGAGCAATTGCTCGACCGGATCGAGGCCGCACCCCCGGCACGACCGCTCTCCACCCTGTCGCGGCTGCGCGGCCAGGCCGCCTTGCGGCTCGCCGATCTGAAACGCGCCGCCCAGTTCACGAGAACCCCAAGGCCATGAACCAACACCCCATCTATGATATCTGGCGCGTGCTGAGCGAGCCGCGCGACCGGGCCGAGGCCGAGATTCGCGCGCTGTGCCAGACCGCCTATCTGGGCGATCACGAGGCGCTGTGCCGGGTGCTGGGGCGCTACAAGATGTATGTCGATACCCGCGATGTCGGCATCGCCAGCCACCTGATGCTCGAAGGCTATTGGGAGATGTGGATCACCCAGGCGATGATGCGGATGGTCCGGCGCGGATCGGTGGTCGCCGACATTGGCGCGAACCTGGGCTATTTCACGCTGCTCTTGGCCGACCTGACCGGGGCCGAAGGCCGGGTGCTGGCCTTCGAGCCGCAGCCGAACCTGGCCCGGCTCTTGCGCAAGAGCATCGACGTCAATGGCTACACCGGGTTCACCGATCTGCATGCCATGGCGCTGGGCTCCGTAGCCGGCAACGCGGCGATCGAAGCCAGCATCGACCAGCCTGGCGGCGGCCGCACCGTGACAGATGGCATGGTCGCGGGCGCGGCCAGGGTCCCGCTTGGCCGGTTCGACACGATCCCCCACGCGCTCGACGTCGAATTCATCAAGATGGACGTCGAAGGGTTTGAGCCCGAAGTGTGGAAAGGCATGACCGCGCGGTTGAACCGCCGCGACCTGCCGCTCACCGTGTTCATGGAATTCACCGTTGGGCGACTGCCCGATCCAGCCGGGTTCCTCGATGATATCCTGGGCCACGGGTTCTCGCTGGGGATCGTTTCACACTACGAGGGGGTGGTGCCGATTGGGCGCGAAGAGCTGCTGGATGGTCCGCAATTTATCGACCACATGCTGGTCTTTGCCCGCGGGGCGGAGTAACGCCCTGCACGGCAGACTGGCCATTCGCCTGACAGGGCCTTCGGCTGGTCTGATCGTTGTTGCCTTGGCTTCAGGATGATGGTCGTACGACTGCAAGATGGATAGGGTCGCAGAGAGAAATTCCTTCGCCGCACTGGCGCTGGACGAGGATATTGGCACTTCGGTTGATGCAGGCACTGCCCTGCGCAGCCTGGTGATCATCCCTTCGCGCGAGGGATCGGTGCGTTTTCCCGGAAAGCCGCTGGCGCCACTGACCTCGCGTCAAGGCGTGACACGTCCGCTGGTTGAATGGACCTGGCGCGCGGCCTTGCGCGCCGCCGATCCGGCCGATGTCGTGATCGCGACCGATAGCGCGCGGATCGCCGATGCGGTGACGGCCTTTGGCGGGCAGGTCGTCATGACTTCGCCCGATGCGCTCAACGGCACCGAACGCTGCGCCGAGGCCTATGCCCTGCTGGGGCGCAAGGCCGATGTGGTGGTCAACTGGCAGGGCGACAATCCGCTGGTTCCGCCCGGCTACCTCGCTGCGCTGCTGGCGGCATTCACCGATCCAAGCGTGCAATTGGCGACCCCGTTCGCCCGCTGCGATCCTGCGATGTCTGCGCGTTTGCGCAGCGACTATGCCGAAGGGCGGATCGGCGGGACCTGCGTCACCGCCCGGTGCGATGGCACCGCGATCGCCTTCAGCAAGGCCCCGATCCCGTTTGGGGCAGCGCGGCTCAATCTCCATATCGGGCTTTACGCCTATCGCCCCGAAGCCCTGGCGGCCTATGCCGCGTTGCCGGTTTCGCAGCTTGAGCTGGACGAGGCGCTGGAGCAATTGCGGCTGCTCGATGCCGGGCTGCCGGTCCATCTGGTCGAAGTGGCTTTACCCCAAGGCGGGCTGTGGGAAGTCAACAATCCCGACGACGTGGCGCTGGTTGAGGCGCTGCTTTATACCAACCTGCACTGATCCTGACCCATGAGGACGGGTTCTGGCGGCCCTCGGACAGCGTCGCGCGCTCGCGGCGATGCACCAAGCCGATGCCGGGCCGCAAACGCATCCCGGCGTTCAGCCCGTTCCTCAATCGATATCGCAATCTCGTCGAGCACTTTCTTCAGCAAACTCAAGCATTTCCGTGCCGCCGCCACCCGCTACGACAAACGCGCCGACAACTATCTCGCCTCAGTCCAACTCGCATCAATCAGGCTATGGTTGCGGCATAACGAGTCGGTGACCTCATCCCTTCACTCCGCCGCATTCACCCCGCCAGCAAACATATCCGGCTCACTCCCGGCCTCAACCTCCAGGTCATTCGCCCCGGCAATGTCGCCCTTGGCCTTGCGGCGCGAGTCAAACGACGACCACACGTCGTTCCAGTTCCCCCGGGTCGCGGCCTTCGAATACTCGGTCGCGCGGGTTTCGAAGAAGTTGGCGTGTTCGACGCCGTTGAGCAGCGGGGCGAGCCAGGGCAGCGGGTGGTCTTCGATCATGTAGATCGCAGGCAGGCCCAGCTGGCTGAGCCGCCAGTCGGCGATGTAGCGGATGTAGCGCTTGATTTCCTTGGGGCTCATGCCGGGGACCGGGCCGAGTTCGAAGGCGAGGTCGATGAAGTTGTCTTCCAGCCGCACGGTCTTCTGGCAGCAGTCGATGATGTCTTCCTTGACTGCCTTGGTCAGGCACTGACGCTCGGCGCAGAAGGCGTGGAACAGGCGGGTGATGCCTTCGCAGTGGAGGCTTTCGTCGCGCACCGACCATGAGACGATCTGGCCCATGCCCTTCATCTTGTTGAAGCGCGGGAAGTTCATCAGCATGGCGAAGCTGGCGAACAGCTGCATGCCTTCGGTAAAGCCGCCGAACATAGCGAGGGTGCGGGCGATATCTTCGTCGTTATCGACCCCGAAAGTGTGCATGTAGTCGCACTTTTCGGCCATTTCGGTATATTCGAGGAAGGCGCTGTATTCGCTTTCGGGCATGCCGATGGTGTCGAGCAAGTGCGAGTAGGCGGCGATGTGGACCGTCTCCATGTTGGAGAAGGCGGCCAGCATCATCTTGACTTCGGTCGGCTTGAACACTCGCCCGTATTGCTCGTGATAGCAGTTCTGCACCTCGATATCGGCCTGGGTGAAGAAGCGGAAGATCTGGGTGAGCAGGTTCTTCTCATGCTCGGACAGCTTCTGCGCCCAGTCGCGGCAATCCTCGCCCAGCGGCACTTCCTCGGGCATCCAGTGGACCTGCTGCTGACGCTTCCAGAACTCGTAAGCCCAGGGGTATTCGAACGGCTTGTAGCTTTTGCGGGCTTCGAGCAGGGGCATCCTACGACTCCGGAATTGAACGGTTGCAAGGGGTAGCCGAGATCGCCGCGCGGCGCGATTGCGGCCGGGGCGAATGGCTGGGGATAGGGTGGGGATAGGCGGAAAGAGGTTGCTCACGCCAAGACGCCAAGACGCCAAGAGCTTGGTACTTGCGGCGCAACCGCTTTGATCCTTCAACGGCGCCAGTTGCGGCAATGTTGGAAGCAAAAGTCTGCGGCGCGTCCGCTCTCCTTGGCGTCTTGGCGTCTTGGCGTGAGAAAATCTTCTCTTCCCGGTTCAGTTCCAGAACCAGCCCGGTTTCTGCGCGCGGGCCTTTCGGCCCCGCCACATCGAGATGCAGAGCCACAGGCCGGAGAAGCTGAAGAACACCAAGGCCAGCCCCGCCGCGATCGATTTCGCCACCCCGACCGAACCAAATTCCTCGCCGCCGTGCAGGTGATGCAGGAAGCTGACCCAGGCGCGCGCGCCGTTGGGGTCGGGCTTGGGCCGACACACCATGCTGTCCGGACAGACAAAGCCCGCGGGTGCCGCGGAGACCGGTTGCGGCTCGCGCTCGGCCACCAGCGCGGCGAACTGGCTCATCACCCCGGTCACCGCGATCCACAGCAGGATCACGCCGAAAATCACCGACAACCAGCGGTGCCATTTGCGCATACAGGGAAACGTCATCGAAAAGCGCGGCGGCGCGCCGGGCAGGCCAAATTGGGCCGCCGATCAGAGCGCCGTGCAGGATCACTGCCCCAGCCGCCTGGCTTCGGTCACCGGCAGCCCGGCATCGGTGGGCACATAGATCAGCTGCGCCTTGGTTTCTTCCAGCGCCTGGATCTGCAGATAGCGCAGGTAGCCTTCGGGGCCGCCCAGCGAATCCTGCAGGATCTTGTTGGCCTTGGCGGCACCCTCGGCGCGGATCACTTCGGCTTCGGCCAGCGAAATCGCGCTTTCCTTTTTGGCCCGCGCCTCAAGGATCGCGACCTGGCGTGAGCTTTGTGCCTCGGCCAGCCGCGCTTCGCCTGCCAGCCGCTGCTGATAGACGCGGTACTGCGGCCAGCCGATCAGCAGGCCGAGCAGCATGACAAGGCCGATGCCGCCGGTTACCGCTGTGCAGCCGGTGCCGGCAGACAGTGAATCGCGAAATGCCATGTAACGCCTCCCGGCTTAAAGGGTCCCGCCTGCCTACTGGCAGCTCAGGCACTCATCGTAATCGGTGGTCGGCAGCTCGTAGGTGGCGGGCTCGGCGGTGTTGTCCGCCTCGACCCCGCCCGCGAACCCGGCGCGCTGGACCGATTTCGAGCGCAGGTAGTAGAGGCTCTTGATCCCCTTCTCCCAGGCCTGGAAGTGCAGCATGGCAAGGTCCCACTTGTCGACATCGGCGGGGATGTAGAGGTTCAGCGACTGCGCCTGATCGATGTAAGGCGTCCGGTCGGCTGCGAATTCGAGCAGCCAGCGCTGGTCGATCTCGAAGCTGGTCTTGTAGACCGCCTTTTCCTCAGGGCTGAGGAAGTCCAAGTGCTGGACCGAGCCGCCGTGTTCGAGGATCGAGTTCCACACCGCAGTCGAATCCTTGCTCTTCGCGGCAAGTAGCCCCTCAAGGTAAGGGTTCTTGACCACGAAGCTGCCCGACAGCGTCTTGTGGGTATAGATGTTGGCCGGGATCGGCTCGATGCAGGCGCTGGTTCCGCCGCAGATGATCGAGATCGACGCGGTCGGCGCGATCGCCATCTTGCAGCTGAAGCGCTGCATCACGCCCATGTCGGCCGCATCGGGGCAAGCGCCGCGTTCTTGCGCGAGCATCAGGCTGGCCTCGTCCGCCTTGGCGGCGATGTGGCGGAACATCTTGAGGTTCCAGGCCTTGGCCATCGCGGTTTCAAAGCCGATGCCCTTCTTCTGCAGGAACGAGTGGAAGCCCATCACGCCCATGCCGACCGAGCGTTCGCGCATCGCCGAATACTTGGCGCGGGCCATTT
>PNJT01000092.1 GCA_013822005.1 Novosphingobium sp.
CTTTGGAGGAAATCCGGCGTGTCTGGCCGAGCGAAGCCGCGATCGAAGCCGCCAAGGCGCTCAAGGCCAAGGCCAAAGTGGCCCCGTCCAAGGAGCCCAAGTGATGGCGTTGTCATTCGGGGCGCTGCGTGACCGGCTGCTTGCCGGCCTGCTCGGTGACGCCGAGCAGGCCGAGGCAGGTCGCCCGATGTTGATGCTCGACATGCTCTCGGACTGGCTGCCCTACCGGGTTTACGATCCCGCGAGCCGGCTCTATGTCAACGCGCGCTCGAAGGGCTTCGTGCTTGGCGTAACCCCGCTGATCGGCGCCGACGAGCGCACCGGTGAAATCCTCGGCGCGTTCTTCTCCGAGGGCTTGCCGGCGGGTGCGTGCCTCCAGATCCTCCATCTCGCCAGCCCCCGCATCAGCCGGATCGTCGCGCCGTGGTTCGCCCCGCGCTACGAACAAGGCGGGGTCTACGAAGCCATCGCGCGCCACCGGGCGAGGAAACTCTATTCGATGGTCTGGACCAGCGGGGCGAGCGATGCCCCGTTCCACGCCCGCGCGCACCAGGTGGTGATCTCATTGGGCGTGCCCGCGTCCCGATCGATCAGCAACGAAGAACTGACCCACGCCCGTGAGGGGCTGATCGCGATGCTGAAGTCGCTGAACCTTGGGGTCGCCGAGTACGAGCCCCACGATCTCATCGCCCTGCTCGACGATCTGACGTCTCCGACGACCGCCCCGCAGGACGATTGCATGCCCTACAACCCGAACGATCCGATCGCCAATCAGGCGATCCGCCGCGACATCGAACTCCTGGTGCGCGAAGACCGGATCGAACTCGGCACCGAGCGTTTCCGTGCGACCGGAGTGCATAACCAGGGCGTGCCCGAAATCGGCGCGGTCTATCCCGACCGGTTCGATCTGCGCCATTTTGCGGTCCGCAACATGCCGCCGCGCTGGGCGCCGCACGAATGCGCCCGGCTGATCGGCGACCTGTTCACCGACAAGCTGCGCTTCCCCTGCCCTGCGGCGACGATGCTTTGCCTGGTCTACCCCGACCAGGACGCTGCTGCGGCGCGCGCCGGGTTCAAATTCATGCGCACCACCAGCCTGTCGCAGACCCGCAGCGCGCGGTTCCTGCCGCGGATCGCCGAGCAATCGGCCGAGTGGCAGCATGTCCAGGCCGAACTGCAGGAAGGCCGCCGTCTGGTCCGGGTGTTCTACGGGGTCACCACCTGGTCACCGCTGGGTCAGGGCGACCGCCACGAACGCGCGGTCAAGTCGATCTACAAAGCGGCAGGCTGGGACCTTTCGGACGAACGCTACCTCCAGATCCAAGGATTGCTTGCCGCCATGCCGCTCACCCTTGCCGATGGGCTCGGCGCGGACATGGAGCGCCTCAAGCGCTTCAAGACGCTGCTTTCGACCACGGCTGCGAACATCGCGCCGCTGCAGGGCGAATACCTCGGCGGCCCGGTTCCGCACCTGCTGTTCGTCGGGCGGCGCGGCCAGCCGTTCTACTGGTCGCCGTTCGAAAACGAAGCGGGCAATCACAACGTCGCGATCTGCGGCAAGTCGGGCTCGGGCAAGTCGGTGCTGCTCCAGGAGATGTGCGCGGCGCTGCGCGGGGCGGGCGCCAAGGTGGTGGTGATCGACGACGGCCGCAGCTTCGAGCATTCGGTCAAGCTCCAAGGCGGGCGGTTCATCGAGTTCACGCTGGCCTCGGGCTTCTGCCTCAACCCGTTCTCGATGATCGACGCCGCGCGCGCGGCCGAAGACGAAGACTACCGCCTCGACTGTTTCGCCATGGTCAAGGCGATCATCGGCCAAATGGCGCGCCATGTCGCGCGGCTCACCGATACCGAACGAGGTCTGATCGACCGCGCGGTCAACCTGGTCTGGACCGAGCACGGTTCGCGCGCCAGCGTCACCCAGGTCGGCGCATGCCTCGCGGCGATGGCGGGTGAAACCGCCTCGGACCTTGCCACCTCGCTCGGGCCGTTCACTGCCGGGGGGACCTACGCCCAGTTCTTCGAGGGCCAGGCCAGTCTCGATCTCGAGGCGGACTTCACCGTGTTCGAGATGTCTGACCTTGCGACACGCGAGGAGCTGCGCTCGGTGGTGCTCTCGGCGATCATGTTCATGACCAGCCAGGCGATGACCCGCAGTGCGCGTTCGGTCCGCAAGCTGCTGCTGATCGACGAGGCCTGGTCGATGCTCAAGGGCGGGTCGATGGGTGAGTTCGTCGAGACCTATGCCCGCACCTGCCGCAAATATGGCGGCGCACTCGCCACCGCGACCCAGTCGCTCAACGACTACTACAAGTCGGACGGCGCGACCGCTGCGCTCGAGAATAGCGACTGGATGCTGATCCTCCAGCAGAAGCCCGAAACCATTGCCGACTTCAAGGCCAGCAAACGCCTCGACATGGACGAGCGCACCGAAACGCTGATCCGAAGCCTCAAGCGCTCGGGCTCGGCCTATTCCGAGGTCTTCATCAAGGGCCCGGAGACCGAGGCGATCGGGCGGCTCGTGCTCGACGACTATTCCGCAACGCTGTTCTCAAGTTCGCCCGCAACCTTCGCGGCGATCGATGCCGAGATCGCGCGCGGCCACCAGCTCGCCGATGCAATCGAACGTATCGCCTTTCCCGATAGCCAATAAGCCCCACCAACCAAGAGGACTCAGACCCCATGCCGTACCACCTGAAAAGCCCGTTCGATCGCGAGGTCGAGCCCGACGAGGCCGAGCCCGCCAATGGCTTCTATCTATTTTCGAACGCGCCGCTCGATGAACTCTTGCCGCCCAATGGCACCGAAGGTGCCGACCAAGTAGCCGAGCGTCCGCGCCGCCCGCTGCAACCGGCCTTCGTCCCCCGCGACGACATCGACACGCTCCACGCCTTGATTGCCGAGGCACCGCGCCGCGAACAATTTCCCCCGTTCAAAGCCTCCGCCGAAAGGCCGCACCGCCACTGGTGGGGGCTTGGCGCCGACTGCTGCTACATCGTGTTCAAGTCGGGCGCCTACCTGATGGCCTGCTGGGTCATCGCAATGGGACTGCCGCTGATGTTCCTGCTGCTCCTTACGGGGGGCCGGATGGACATGACCTTTGCTTTCCTTGGTTCGGTGTTCGGCGCATTCCCGGATGCCACCCCCGACCGACAGTATGCCTTCGCGAGCCAGGCGACCTGGCTCCTCCTCGCGCTCGCCACGGCAGTCGCCGCCTGGCGGCTGCCGCGCTTCCTCGATGAAGTCAGTGAAGGTTTGAAGTCCTGGAGGAAAGTGCTGTGAGGAACATTATGGCAACATCTACGGAGCCACGCCGTTTCGCCGGGTTCTCGCCGACGACGCTGGTCCTCGCCGGATCGATGCTCGTCTCGACGTTGTGGGGCGCCTGGGCCACCCATGAGATCATGGCGCTCCAGCGTCGGCAAGTCGTCACCGTCCAGCTCAGCCGCATCATGGGCGACTTTGTCGAGGCCGAGGCACGATCGGGTCACCCTGCCGAAGAGACCCAGGCGCGGGTCGCGGCCTACCTCAAGGCGGTTGAAGCCGCGGTAACAGCGCTCGGCCATGACGGGCGCACCGTGCTCGTCGCCGAAGCCGTCGTCTCGGGCGGGGTCCCCGATCTGACCGACCAAGTCCGCGCCGATGTCGCGCGGCGCCTGGGAGCGCCGAGCGGCGCCGCAATGGGAGTGCCGGGCCGTGGAACCCGCTGATCTGGCTTCCCTACGTCGCGCGACAAACGTCGGCACCCTAATCGGTCGTGCGCCCAGGTTAGCCCTTTGGGCCATGCTCGGGGTCGGCCTGCTCGGGCTTACCATGACAAGCCGGTTTGCCGAAACCCATGCACTGATGATCAACGCCAGCCCGTCGCTCCCTTATTGGGCGATCTGGCTCGATCGGTCAGCCACACCTGCGCGCGGTGACCTGATCGTGTTTGTGCCGCCGCGCTCGGCCCTCGTCACCCGTCACTTCGGCGCCGAGCCGCAGCCGTTCGGCAAGCGCGTGCTCGGCGTTGCGGGCGACCGGGTCACCGAGCAGAACCGGATGTTCTTTGTGGACGGCAAGCCGGTTGCCTTGGCAAAAACTGCGAGCCGGCTCGGCGAACCGCTGGCGCTGGGTCCGACCGGCACGATCCCCAAGGGCTGTTATTTCGTCGCCACCGAACACAAGGATGGGTTCGACAGCCGCTACGCCGCGATCGGATGGATCTGTGCGCCCCAGGTGCTTGGGGTCGGGAGGGCCGTGCTATGACGCGCCTCGCCTTCCCGCTGTGCGCGAGCGCGCTCGCCTTGGTCGTTGCAGTGCAAGCCCAGGCGCGCGACTACGGCCAGCACGCCACGGTCTGGCCGGTGATCGAACCGGACTTGCTCGCGCAAATCCACGCGCGGCTGCTGCACCTCGAAGCCAGCGGCGAGACCGCGAAGCTCAACGACGAGCTGAAACGCCGCACGATTGCGCGCGTCAACCGCCCCACTCCTGTCGCCGGGCTTGGTCTTGCCAGCACGATCAGGCGCTGGAGCTTCGATCCGACGATCACGGTCGACACCGATATCAAGGACGACAAGGGCCGGACGATCATCGCTCGCGGCACCCGGGTCAATCCGCTCGACACCGTGCCGCTTCGCGCACCGCTGGTGTTCCTCGACGGCGACGATCAGCGCCAAATCGACTGGGCGCTTGCCCGCTATGGTCGCACACCCGCCAAGTTCATCCTCGTCGGCGGCGCGCCACTCGAGCTGATGAAAGCAAAGCAGCGCCGGTTCTACTTCGACCAGGGCGGCAAGCTCAGCGGGCATTTTGCGATCCGCGCGGTCCCCGCCGTGATCGAGCAGACCGGGCGCGCGCTCACTGTCACCGAACAACCTCCAAAAAGTCCCCCTGCGAGGCAGCCATGACCCACAAAAGATCAGCTTTCGCAAAACGTTGCCTCGCGCTCCTCGCAGGCGCCCTAATGACGCTCTCGACCGCGCCTGCGCAGGCCGGAACCCCCGGCAAGTGCACCGGGCATTTCGTCAACCCGATCACCGACATCTGCTGGTCGTGCCTGTTCCCGATCTCGATCGGCGGGCTCAAGATCTGGCCGTCGAACCGCCCCGATCCCGACAATCCCGACTTGCCAGTGTGCCTCTGCGGTCTGCGTCCCGGGATCGCGATGGGATTCTGGGAGCCGGTCCGGCTCGCCGATGTCTCGATGAAGCCATGGTGCTTCGTCAACCTTGGCGGGCTCAAGCTCGATCCGGGGTTCGACATCGGTCACAAGACCATGGCCGGTCCTTCGGCAGTCGGCGGCGCGAACCAGTACAATTCGCAGTGGAACATCCACTGGTATGCCTATCCGCTGCTCTACTGGATGGAGCTGGTCGCCGACTTCCTCTGCCTCGAGAGCGGCTCGGTCGACATCTTGTACATTACCGAGATCGATCCGCTGTGGCAGGACAGCGAGCTCACCGCGATCATCAACCCCGAAGCCGTGCTGTTCGCCAATCCGCTCGCACTCGCCGCCTGCGCGGCCGATTGTGTGCTCGCAACCACCAAGCTGCCCTCGGACAGCCTGTTCTGGTGCGCGGGCTGCCAGGGCTCGATGTATCCGCTCAACGGCAACGTCTCGGCGACGATCGGCCATGTTCAGGCATCAAAGCTTGCGCTGTCGCGCTTTGCCTACAAGCTCCACCGCGAGCTGGTCGCCTGGGGGACTATGGGCGGCAAGGGCCTTTGCGGCAAATACCTGATGCCGGTGATGCGCAAGCAGCAATACCGCTTCCAGGCCACCAATCCCAATCCCCAGACCAGCGGGCGCTACGCCTGCGCCCCGATCGGGGCTTCTACCACCTTCATGTCAGCCGGCCAGGTCTATCCCGCCATTGGCGAGGACATGGGCTACGTGGTCTGGCGCAAACGGAACTGCTGCGCGCTATGAAACACTCCCTTCAAGCCTTTACTATTGCTGCACTTTCCGCCTGCTCGGCAATCGGCGGCGCACTTGCGCAGTCCAGCGATCCGGAAATCGATCTTGCAGCGATCCGCGCACGCGCCGCCGACCAGGCCGGCGAAGCCGAAGCACTTGCCGCGAACGCACGCGAACGGGCCAAGGGGCTGACCGGCGAAGCGGCAAGCAGTGCCAAAGGTGCCAAGGCCAACGGCCGGACCTATGCCGGCCAGGTGCCCCGCCCAGCAGCGGCTGATAGCACTTTCGATTTCGACCGCATGGTCGCCGATGCCGGGGATATGGCCAAGGACGGCCTGGGCGAAGCGCCGCGGTTCATCGCCTTTGCTTCGCTCTCGATGCCCGCACAGGCGCTGCGCCAGATGATGGACGATGTCACCCGCGCCGGAGGCGTGGTCGTGTTCCGTGGCCTCACCAAAGGCTCGGCCAAGCTGATGACCGATGCCCTGACCAAGGTAATCAAACCCGGCGAGCGCATGGACGGGGTCGGGATCGACCCGCGCCTGTTCCGCGCTTTCGGGGTCGATGAAGTCCCGGCCTACGTCGTCACCGCGAGCGACTTCGATCTCTGCTCGGGGTTCGACTGCACCAGCGCGGTTCCGCCCTTCGACCGGATGAACGGCAACGTCACCGCCGAATATGCCTTGCGCACCTTTGCGGCGGGCGGCGGCCCGGGCGCGCGGATCGCGGCGCAGCATCTCGCCCGCCTCAGCGGAGACCAGTCATGAGCCGCCTTAATCTCCATGCGACACTTGCTGTCGCCCTGGCTCTGGCGAGCCCGGCGCTCGCCCAGGCGCAGACCACGACTGATGCCGCCAAGGCTGACGGCAAGGCGTTCGGCCAGCAGCAGGCGGGCGCGGCGCAAAGCGCGGCGACGACCCAGCCCGATGCCGACCGCGTTCCCGGCTTCTCGGGCACGCCGAGCCAGTCAAGCTACTTCGACGACCCCACTGCGATGGAGCGTCAGGCAGCAAGCCAAGCCAGCTCGAGCACTGGGTATCAGGCGGTGCGCCAGTCGATGGACAGCCGGGCAAAGTTCGATTCCGTAGATCTTGATGCGACGATCGCCCGCTCGAATGCAGTCAACGAGGACCCGCTATCCTACACCAGCGGGATGGGCGTCACCGGAACGCAAGGTCGCTGCGTCCCCTTGCCGCCCAGCAGCGGCACGGCCGCGCGCTACAAGGCGACCTGCAACACCGGCTATACCGTCGATAGCGGCACCGCGAGCTGCACCGTGACGCTTCAGGCCAGCGTCGCGACGGTCACCGATTACCTTTACTACTGCCCCAGGCTCGATCCCGAGTGCACGAGCTACGATCTTCCCACCTGCCGCCTCACTGGCAGCCATCCCGGGCCATGTCTGCAAGGCTACAAGGAAGGCACCCGGTTCATTTGCACCGAACCCGGTGATCCGATCGCCGAATACACTTGCTCGGCTCCGGTGAGCGGATCGACACCGGTCCGCGTGACCTCGCGTCAGGTTGTGACAACCAGCAAGGACGAGAGCCAGTGTGCCAGCCTTGCCGCCGATACCAACTGCACCAATCCGGTCGAGACCTGCACCGAAAGCGATCCGGTGACCCGCACGATCGACGGCTATGCGGTGACCCAGCCCTGCTGGGCCTGGCGGCGCGACTACCAGTGCAACAGGTTCACGCCCGCGCAGGACTGCACCACGCTTGAGCAGACGCCGGGCTGCAATCTCGAACAGGAATATTGCCTGACCGATGAGACTCCCTGCCGGACCTTTGAGCGGGTCTACGACTGCCCGGTTCCGGACCAGCCTCAGGATCCCAACCAGTATATCTGCGACGGCGATGTCTACTGCATCGACGGGAGCTGCGAGACGATCCAGCGTCAGCCCAATACCGAGTTCAAGGATGCGGTGGTGGCGCTGAACGCGATGGATCAGGCTCGGCGCGAGTTCGATCCAAACAACCTGACCCTGTTCAAGGGCACGCGCGAAAGCTGCTCGTCCAAGGTCTTCGGGATCCTCAATTGCTGCAAAGGCAAAGGCTTCCCGCTGATCCCGGGGATCCAGCTGCTCGTTGCCCTAGGCTGCAGCCGCGAGGAAATGCTGCTTCACGAAAAGGACGTGCAAGGTCTCTGCGCCTATGTCGGGACCTATTGTTCGTCTTCGTTCCTCGGGGTCTGCCTGACCAAGCGCAAGGTCTACTGCTGCTTTGAATCGAAGCTGAGCCGGATCCTTCAGGAACAGGGCCGCGCGCAGCTGCCCAAGCCCTGGGCCAGCCCCAAGACCGAGCAATGCGCCGGCTTCACAATCGACGAGTTCGCCCAGCTCGACCTCAGCCGGATGGATTTCAGCGAGGTCTACGCCGAGTTCACTGACGCCGCGCGGCTCCCCTACGAACTCCAGGCCGCCACCCAAATTCAGCAGAAGATCGAGGATTATTATGCCCGTGCTCGTCCATAAGCGCGGCCAGCGGCTCGCCGCCGCCTGGTTCATCGCCGCCAGCCTGCTTACCGCAACACCTCCCGCATCGGCCGAAGACCGACCGAGCAAGGCGAATGCCGACGGCCAGGATCCGTTCTACTGCGCCGAACGCCGGCTCGGCTACTGGTTCTACTGCACCAGGCCCAAGCCGCCCGAACGGCAGGAACCTGCCCCGGCCGAACCGGCGAGCGCGGCCTCGCGGCTTGAGGCAATCACGGACGAGCTGCGCGAGCTCAAGGCCAAGGCGATCCTCGAACCAACGCCCGGAAACGTCACCGCCTATATCCGTTTCCAGCGCCGCCAGCTCGACCAGGCCTCGCTGTTCAGCGACGTCTGGCAGCGCGCAATCTGGCAGGAGCCCGAACTCGACTACACGCTCCAGCGCCCCGTATCGACGCTGGGCAAGCGTGCCTGGCAAGATAGCCGCAAGACCGAGCGCGACAGCGTCATGGCGCATCTCACCGAGCGCTTCGGGCTGTTCTATTTCTTCGCGCAAAGCTGCGGCGCCTGCGAGGTGATGTCACCGATCGTGCAAGGCGTCGCATCGACCTGGCACATCGCGGTGCGGGCGATTTCGACCGACGGCGGCCCCTCGCGGACTTTCCCCAAATACACCGTCGAGACCAACCAGCGCCAGCGGATGGGGCTCGATCCGGGCATTACCCCCGCCGTGGTCCTCTGGGACGCGGCCGCAAATCGCGCGATCCCGATCGGCTACGGCGTAATGAGCGCCGACGAGCTGCAGGACCGTATCTACCTCCTCACCACCAAGGACGCCGGCCGTGACTACTAGGTTCAAGCGCATGGTGGCCGCATTGCTCGCGGTCGCCCTCCCCCTCACCAGCCTGCACGCCGATGTCGGCAGCTCGATGGACTCGTTCCTCAATGATGTCGGCGGCGCGGCCCAGGTCAATGGTCCGACGGCATTCCAGGGCCAGTCGGCGGGCTACTACAGCCTCGGCAACGTCTGGACGCGCTTCCCGCAGAAGACGACCAATATTGCCAACCTGCAGCTGCCCCGCGCCCGCGCCGGCTGCGGCGGGATCGATATCTTTGCGGGCTCCTTCAGCTTCATCAATGCCAGCGAAATCGTCGCAATGCTCAAGGCCGTCGCCAACAACGCGGTCGGGTTCGCCTTCAGCCTCGCGATCGACACAGTTTGCCCCGAGTGCTCGAAGATAATGCAGGAGTTCGCGCAAAAGGCGCAGCTGATGAACAACCTCAACATCAACTCGTGCGAGCTGGCGCAAGGCCTGGTCGGCGGAATCTGGCCCAAGGGCGATTTGGCCGACAAGGCGATCTGCGAGGCGATCGGCAACAGCGAAGGGATCTTCACCGACTATGCCGCCGCCAAGCATGGCTGCGGCACTCGCGGCCAGCGCACCAGCACCACGGCGGCGGGCGCCGGCAAGTACGACGACGTTAATCCCGGCGTGCCGCGCAACTACACCTGGACGATCCTCAAGAAGTCGGCGTTCTTCTCGCCGGGTGGCAGTCTCGACCAGGAGCTCGCCGAATATGCGATGACGCTGCTCGGCACGATCATCTACGTGCCGCCCAAGGACGACGAGCCGGGCAAGTTCGTGCCGATTGTCGGCGAAAGCTCTTCGACCCTTGTCACATCGCTGCTCGACGGGACCAGCAACGGAAACGTCCTGATTTTCCACTGCGACGAGACCGACAAGTGCCTCGATCCGGGGTTCAAGTCGCTCAATCTCCCCGTCTCGAAGTCGCTGCGCCACCGTGTTTCGGCGCTGATCGACGGGATGGTCCAGGCGATCCGCGATGACACCCCGATCACCGAAGCGCAG
>PNJT01000093.1 GCA_013822005.1 Novosphingobium sp.
GCCAGTTCGCGCGCCTTGGCTGCGCCCTGGCGCAGGACCGCATCGAGCGCGGCCTGATCGTGGCGTAGCTGATTGAAGCGCGTGTTGATCGGGGCGAGCTTTTCGACCAGCAGTTCGCCCAGCGCCGGCTTGAACTTGCCAAAGCCGTGGCCGCCGAACTCAGCCAGCACGGCCTCGGTCGATATTCCGGCCATCGCGGCATAGATCCCGACCAGGTTGGCCGCCTCAGGGCGTCCTTCCAGCCCGGCCTTGCCTTCCGGCAGCGGCTCGGGATCGGTCTTGGCTTTCTTGACCTTCTGCATGATCGCATCGGCATCGTCGGTCAGGTTGATCCGGCTCATGTCGCTGGGATCGCTCTTGCTCATCTTCGCCGCGCCATCGCGCAGGCTCATGATCCGGGCGGCTTCAGACGGGATGGTCGGTTCGGGCAGGGTAAAGACCGGCGCGTCTTCGGTGCAGAAGTCGTTGTTGAACTTCTGCGCGATGTCGCGGGCCAGCTCCAGGTGCTGCTTCTGGTCGTCACCCACCGGCACGTGCGTCGCCTGATACAGCAGCACGTCGGCGGCTTGCAGCACCGGGTAGGTGAACAGCGCGACCGACTGGCTGTCGCCCTTCTTGCCAGCCTTGTCCTTCCACTGGGTCATCCGGCTGAGCCAGCCCATCCGCGCGGTGCCGCTCAGCAGCCATTGCAGCTCGGCATGCTGGGGGACCTGGGCCTGGTTGAACAGCACCGACTTGTCGGGATCGATCCCGCAGGCGACCAAGGCGGCGACCATCTCGCGGCAATTGGCGGCAAGTTCCGCGGGCACATGCGGCTGGCTGAGCGCGTGGAGATCGGCGAGGAAATAGAGGCTGAGGCCGCCGCTGGCCGCCACTTCGTCCTGCATGCGCACCCAATTGCGGATCGCCCCCAGGTAATTGCCGAGGTGGAGATTGCCGGTGGGCTGGATGCCGGAAACGATACGCATGGAACGGTTACTCGGTTGGATTGGCCTGGCGGCGGGTCAGCATGGCGATCTTGCTGCGGTCGATCGCCCCGCTGAGCCAGGCCAGCGCGAAATAGACGAAGGCACCCGTGCCGACCAGTGCCAAGATGCTGACGACCCGCGCGCCGGCGCCTGCGCCGTACCAGGCGGCACCCAGCGGGGCGATGAAGTGAATCGCCGCGCCCATCGCCGCGGCGGACAATGCGATCCGCCCGATCCGGGTCCACAGGTCAGGCTCGACTGCGAAGTGACCGCGGCGATGCAGCACGGCGTAGAGCAGCGCGCAATTGGTCCAGGCCGCGATCGATCCGGCCAGCGCCAGCCCGGCGACGCCCAGCATGGGGATCAAGGCCAGGTTAAGGGCGATGTTGACCAGCATCGAAATTCCGGCGGTATAGACCGGCGTCTTGGTATCGCGCCGGGCGAAGAAGCCCGGGGTCAGCACCTTGACCATGACGTAAGCGGGCAGGCCGATCACCAGCATCGCGACCACGGCCGACGTCGCCGCGACATCGTCCGCGCCGAACTTGCCGCCAAAATAGAACGCGCTGACCAGCGGCTGGGCGGCGAAGTAGAGCCCGACCGCGGCCGGAACGGTCAGCAGCAGCCCCAGCTCGATCGCGTTCGATTGCACCCGCTGCGCGCCGCCCGCATCGTCCAGCGCGATGAACCGCGACAGCGCGGGCAGGATCGCGGTGCCAAGGGCAATCCCGATGATCCCCAAAGGCAACTGGTTGAGCCGGTCGGCCAGGGCCAGGAACACGAACGAGCCTTCCTCCAGCCGCCCCAGGAAGAACAGGTCGATGAACCGGCTGATCTGGTAGATCCCCGCCCCGAACACTGCGGGCAGGATCAGCACGCCGAGCTGGCGCACGTCGCCAGTCAGGCGCGGGCGCTTCAACGCAAAGCGGAAACCGGCGCGGCGGGCGTGCCAGTAGAGCCAGGTCATTTGCAGCACCCCGGCGAGCGTAACCGACCAGGCCAGCGCCATGGCCACCGCTTCGGGATCGCCGCTGCTGCCGTTCCAGATCGCCAGCAGCATCGCCGAAATCATGCACAGGTTGAGCAGCACCGGGGCAAAGGCCACGGCGGCAAAGCGGCTGATCGAATTGAGGATCGCGCCGAACAGCGTCATCACGCTGATCAGCCCCAGATAGGGGAAAGCAATCCGCGCCAGAGCAATGGATGTCGGCGTGGTGCGCCCGCCCTGGCCGAAATCGTCGATCAGCCAGATCGCCCAGGGCATCAGCAGCATCATCAGCGCGGAGAAGACCAGCAGCACCGGCACGAAGACCGACAGCGTCTCGTTGGCGAAACGCTGTGCGCTGGCATGGTCGCGGCTGCCATCCTGGGCGACGTGCTTGTTGAACAGCGGCACAAAGGCCGCCGAAAAGGCACCTTCGGCAAACAGCCGGCGGAAGATGTTGGGCAGCTGGAAAGCGATCTGCCAGGCATCGCCCATCGCGCTCCCGCCCAAGAGGCGCGAAAGCATCATGTCGCGGACAAAGCCGAAGATCCGGCTGATCAGCGTCATGCCACCGATAATGCCGGTTGATTTCAGCAGGTTCATCGGCGGCTACCCGGCAAGTGCTGGGGCCTTGCTCAGGCCTCGCCAGCCGCGCCTTCGGCCTCGGCCGCCTGGGCCTGGACCTGGGCCACGTAGATGCCGTTGAAGTCGATCGGCTCCAGCATCAGCGGCGGGAAGCCGGCATCGCGCACCGCGCTGGCGATTACCGCGCGGGCAAAGGGAAACAGCAGGCGCGGGGCTTCGGCATAAGTGAAGGCGTGCTTGCTGGCATCGTCGATGTTGCGCATGCCGATCAGCCCGCCGTAGGACAGCTCGACAATGAACTGGGTGCCCGAGGGGGTCTTCGAGGTGATCGAGATCTTCAGTTCGACTTCGCTGACTTCGCCATTGCCCTCGGCCATTTCGCGCGCGCCGATGTTGAACTGGACGTCGATCTGCGGCGCATCCTGCCACTGATAGCATTCCGGCGCATTCGGGTTCTCGACCGACAGGTCCTTGATATATTGCGAGATAATTCCGACTGCCGGGGCGGTGTCGGCGCCGTTGGGCTGGGGGGCGCCAAGGCCCAGGTCGGTGATGATGCTGCCGTCGTCGGACATGGTAGTGCTGCCTTCGTAACTGGAATTGAAGCTTGGCGGCGCGCCTAGCACCGGTGGCAGAGCGGGTCGAGTCTCTTTGCGGGGGGCGCAGCCGCGATCCCCGGCGGGCGGCAAAAACGCCACAGGACGGCGAAAAATTACGCTAATCCGCTCGTCCACGCGTTGTTCATTTGTCAAGGCTACCTATTTATCGCTAGAACACTGCTAATGGCCGCGCTGTGCGGCAAGGACTGGACCATTGGACAATACTGTCGGAATCGTGATCCTGGCGATGGTCGCGGCCTTTCTGGGCCTGCGGCTCTATTCGGTGCTGGGCCGCCGGGCCGAGCATGAAGAGCAACCCCGGCTTGAACCCAAGGGTGAGCCGGTGCCGCGGATTAACGCCCCGGAATTTACCGATCGCAGCGCCGGCAGCGCCCAGCCGCGCCCGCTGGTCCCGGGGGTTACCCCGGCGATCGAGCGCGGGCTCAAGGAAATCGCGGTTGCCGACAAGCACTTCGATATCCTCTCGTTCCTCGACGGGGCCAAGGGTGCCTACAAGATGGTGCTTGAGGCGTTCTGGAGCGGCGATCGCGAATCGCTGGCCAAGCTGTGCGATCCGGCCGTGCTGACCGCGTTCAATACCGCAATCGATGCGCGCGAGGCGGCGGGCGAAAAGCTCGACAACCGGCTGGTGCGGATCACCGATGCGGATATCGTCGCGGCTGCGCTTGAGGGCAAGCTGGCCCGCGTCACCGTGCGCTTCACCGCCGATCTGGCCGCCGTGACCCGTAACAGCGCGGGCGAAGTGATCGCCGGATCGCTGACCGACGCGATCGAAGTGCGCGAGCTGTGGACCTTTGCCCGCAACACCGATGCCGCGACGCCGGACTGGCTGCTCGACGAGACCGACGAAGCCTGATGTCACCGCGGCGGGGCAGGCTGGCTGCGCTTGCGTCGGTGCTGCTGCTGGCCAGCTGCGTTCGCCTGATCCCCGCAGGTGCGCCCACCACCACCGCGCCGCCGCCGCCAGCCAATGCGCTGGCCGCCGGGGTCAATGGCGGACCTGCGATTGCCAGCCTCAAGCTGGGCGGAGCCGATGCCCGCGGCGCGCTGGCCGCGTTCAAGGCCAGTTGCCCGCGCCTCACCAGTCGCACCGACGCTTCGGGCCTGACCAGCGGGGCCGACTGGAAACCGGCCTGTGATGCCGCCGCCAGCTGGCCCGCCGCGCAGGCCTCGCGCTTCTTCGAGACCTGGTTCGAAACCGCCCGGATTGGTGAGGGCAAGGCCTTCGCCACCGGCTATTTCGAGCCCGAGATTGCCGGGGTGCGGGTGCGCCAGGCGGGCTATGACGTGCCGGTCTATGCCTTGCCCCCCGACCTGGTCCGCGCCCAGCCCGGCGAGGCCGAGCCCAATGACAAGGGCGTGCTGCCGCTGGGCCGCTATGACGCCGAGGGCAAGTTCGTCCCCTATTACGACCGCGCCGAGATCGAGGACGGCGCGCTGATGGGCCGCAAGCTGGAGATCGCCTGGGCCGCCGATCCGGCCGAGCTGTTCTTCCTGCAGGTCCAGGGCTCAGGCCGCCTGCGCGCGCCCGATGGCACGGTGATGCGGATCGGCTATGCCGGGCAGAACGGGCATGCCTATACCGGGATCGGATCGGTCATGCGCCAGCGCGGCCTGCTAGGCACCGGGCCGGGGCAGTACGCGGGCTCGATGCAGGGGATCCTCGAATACATCGCCGACCAGCCCGAGGCCGGCAAGGCGCTGATGCGCGAGAACAAGAGCTATGTCTTCTTCAAGGAGACCGGCGTGGACGGGCCGTTCGGATCGCTGGGCGTGGCGGTTCGTGCGCGCGACAGTGTGGCCGCAGATCCGCTGTTCGTGCCGCTGGGCGCGCCGGTCTTCCTCACGCTCGATCGCAGCGAAGCCAATGGGCTGTGGGTCGCGCAGGATACCGGCGGGGCGATCAAGGGCGTCAACCGCTTCGACACTTTCTGGGGCGCGGGCGATGAAGCGCGGACCATCGCCGGGGGCATGAGCGGGCGCGGCAGCGCGCTGCTGCTGCTGCCCAAGGGCACTGTCCGGCGCCTGACCGCCAAGTGAGCGATGCGCTCCCGCAAGCTCAGCCGTGAGGAAGCACAGTTGTGGGCGCAAGTCGCGCGCACGGTGAAGCCGATCGGGGGACGCATTCCTCCCCGGAACGGGGAGGGGGACCGCCGCGAAGCGGGGGTGGAGGGGTACGCGCGAGTGGTCCCGACACCTCAGGATCACTCGCACGTACCCCTTCACCATGCTGCGCATAGTCCCCCTCCCCGTGCCGGGGAGGAAAAACGCCAGCTCACCCAGCACGGCCTCGACGCTTCGTGGGACAAGAAGCTCGCCTGCGCCACGCTGCACCCCGATTTCACCCTCGACCTGCACGGCCACAGCCTCGACGCCGCGCATGCCCGGCTTGACCACGGCCTGGCCCAGGCCACCGCGCTGGGCGCGCGGCTGGTCCTGGTGATCACCGGCCTGCCGCGCCCCACCGAGGCCGCCGATCGCGGCCAGCGGCGCGGGGCGATCCGGGCCAAGATCATGGACTGGATCGAGCTGGGCCCCCACGCCAGCCGGATCGCTGCAGTCCGCCCGGCGCATCGCCGCCACGGCGGGGCGGGCGCGCTGTACCTGGTCATGAAAAAGCCGCGCTGAACACCCGGCGATTGCTCGGGGTCCAGCGCGGCGAGGAAGCCCTGGAGGGGGCTCGGAGTCTAGCTCTAGAAGTTGATCGACGCGGTCGCATAGACCTGACGCGGATTGCCGTAGAAGGTGGTCAGCACCCCTTCCTTGCCCAGCGCCGGAACCAGCGGCATGATCAGGTCGCCGGTCAGCGCATTGGCGGCCATGAAGGTATAGCCCGAAGTACGGTAACGCTTGTCGGTCAGGTTCTTGCCATAGAGCCCCAGCGTCCAGCGCCCGCCCGGCGCGCGATAGACCAGGCTGGTGTCGAACAGCTGATAGGCCGGCTGGTCGAGATAGGGGTTGGCGATCTCGAACTGGAAGGTCTTGCTCTTGAACGACATGCCGCCGCCAATCGTCAGCGTGCCTTCGCCCAGGTTCATCGCGTAATCGAGGCTGGCGCTGCCCGACCAGGCCGGGGTGTTCTGCACGTTCCGGAACTGCGCGACCTGGGTCGGGGTCGAGGCGACGTTGGCGATGTAGCTGAGGTACTTGGCGTCGATGTAGCCGACCGAGCCCGTCAGTGTCAGCTTGCCGCTGTCGTTGTCGATCAGTCTTGCCCGGCCTTCGAATTCGAAGCCGCGCATCCGCGCCTTGCCAGCGTTGGAGACCACCCCGCAGAAGGTATCGACTGCGCCTACGCGGCAGGCAACCGAGCCGGGGATCTGGACGTCGGTATAGTCCATCCAGAAGGCGGCGGTGGCGATGTAGATCCGGCGGTCGAGCAGGTTGGCCTTGAAACCGACTTCGTAGCTATCGACCTTTTCGGGCTTGAAGCTGAGGAAGTCGGCCTGGCTCACCCCGACCGGCGCATTGACGCCGACCCCGCGCGGGTCGAACCCGCCGCCCTTGAAGCCCTGCGAGTACGAAGCATAGAGCGTCGTATCGCTATCCGGCTTGAACGCCAGCGAGGCCTTGGGAGTGAACTTGGTGAAGCTCTTGCTGCCGGTCATGTTGGTTTGCGCCGCGCCAAACGGCGTGCCGGTCCCGCCGAACACGCTAGACCCGCCAAACAGGTAGTTCTGGCGCAGGACATAACCGTCGCGCTTGTCCCAGGTATAACGCCCGCCCAGCGAGAGGCTGAGCTGGTCGGTGAAGTCGTAAGTGAAGTCGGCAAAGCCGGCCATCGTTTCGGTGCCGATATCGGCATTGGTGAAGGCGGTCAGCCCCGGCAGCAGCGCGTTGGCGGTATAGAGCCGCACTTCGAACTGGGTCAGCGCGGTGGCATCGAGGTAATAGAAGCCGACCATGCCGCTCAGCTTGTCGGCGCTGACCAGCAGTTGCAGCTCCTGGCTGAACTGGCGGTTGCGGTAGAAGCCAGGCACATCGACATCGACCGTCGGCAGCGCATCGAAATCGATCGGGGTGGCCGAATCGTCCTTGCGATAGGCGGTGATCGAGCGGACCGTCAGCCAGTCGGTCGGCTTGCCTTCCATGAACAGCGACATGCCCCAGGCCTTGACGTCCTGCTGCGGGGTGTTGAGCCCGCCTTGGGTATCGTATTCGCTGGCCAGCACCGGCGCGCCCGACAGCATGCCCGGGATCATCCGGTAGCCGCCCCGCGGGTTCGACTTGTCGCGGGTGACGTCGGCGGTGACCCGGGCGAAGATATCGCTGCCGTGGACTTCGATCGTCCCGCGCCCGGCCCAGACGTTCTTGTTATAGTTGTCGAGCCCGGTGGTCAGGTTCTTGCCGAACCCGTCGCGGGTCAGCCGGGCCAGCGCGCCGCCCACGCGCAGGGTGCCATCGCCGATCGGGGCGCTGGCGCTGACCACGCCGTCGGCCTGGTTGTAGCTGCCATAGGTTGCGCGCAGCGCCAGGTGCGGCTGGTTGTCGAGCCGCTTGGTAACATATTTGATCGCGCCGCCCACGGTATTGCGGCCATAGAGCGTTCCCTGCGGCCCGCGCAGCACTTCGATCCGCTGGACATCGTAGATATCGAGCACCGCGGCCTGCGGACGGTTGAGATAGACGTCGTCGAGATAGATCCCGACGCCCTGCTCAAAGCCCGAAACCGGGTCTTGCTGACCCACGCCGCGGATGAAGGCGGACAGAGTGGAATTGGTCGCGCGGCTCGATTCCAGCGTCACGTTGGGCACGGTTTCGGCCAGCGCGGTGATATCGCCCGCGCCCTTGGCGGCGAGTTGCTCGCCCGACAGCGCGGTGATCGCGATCGGCACCGAAATCAGCGTTTCCTCGCGGCGGCGTGCGGTGACGACGATTTCGCCGCTGTCAGCCTCTTCGGCCCCGGCGGCACTGTCCTGCGCCTGGGCAGGGGCAGCGGCAAGGCTGCACAGCGCGCCGGCCAGCAGCGAAGCCTGGGTCAACAGGGTGTGAGTGCGCATCGGGTATCCTCCCTTGAAATCCATCCACCCACCACGCTTCCGGCGGGCCAGTAATGCGTCTTATATAAAAGTTGAACCATCTTTCAACTTAGTTATGCTTGCATCGTCAACAGGGAGCGTGAATGGTAGTGGAACGTGGCCGAATTGCCACAGCAGGGGCACGAGGGAAGGGGAAGCGCGTGGACGCCGCCAGCACCGTCGCACAGCTGCGCGAGCCTCGCACCGAGCGCGGGCGGCGCACCCAGCGCGCGATCCTCGATGCTGCCGCGGCCGAATTTGGCGAGCGGGGCTTTCACGAAAGCTCGATCGTCTCGATCACGATTCGCGCGGGCGTCGCGCTGGGCAGTTTCTACACCTATTTCGAATCGAAAGAGGCGCTGTTCAAGGCGCTTGTTGCCGACATGTCGGGCCGGGTGCGCGACCATGTCGCCCCGGTACTGGCCGAACACTCAGGCGGCGCGGTCGAGGCCGAGGGCGCGGCGCTGGAGGCCTTCCTGCGCTTTGCCCGCGAGCACAAGGAGATCTACCGGATCATCGACGAAGCCGAATTCGTCGCCCCGGAAGACTGGCGCGCGCACTACCTCAACACCGCCGCCCGCATTCTCGAACGCCTCCAGGCCGCGCGGGCCAAGGGCGAACTGAGGGTCGAGCCCAGCGAAGTCCACGCCTGGGCGATCATGGGGATGAACGTGTTCCTGGGCCTGCGTTTCGGGGTGATGGACGGACAGGCCGAACTGGGCGAAGTGGCGGCACAGGCCAATGCGCTGCTCAAGGATGGGTTGGGGTAGGAAGGCTCCTAGCAGTTTCCGATCCTCCCCCAAGGGGGAGGGGAACCGCGTAGCGGTGGAAGGGGGCTTACCAACAATGCGCGCGGTAGCGCGCAAGCCGCTCCCGCGGCTTTTTTGGTTGAGCCCCCTTCCGGCTCGCAAGCGAGCCACCTCCCCCAGGGGGGGAGTTTCGAGACAAATTCTAACCCGCCCTCAATCGCCGCCAGGCCAATTCCGCAAATTCGCACAGCAACGGCCGGGTATCTCTTGGGTCGATGATATCCTCGACATTGAAGCGTTCGGCGCTGCGGAACGGGCTGGTGACTTTGGCCAGCCGCGCCTGGATTGCTGCCAGTTCGGCCGCCGGGTCCTCCGCCGCCTCGATCTCGCTTTTGTAGGCCACTTCCAGCCCGCCCGCGATCGGCAAGGATCCCCAGTCGCCCGAAGGCCAGCAATAGCGGTACTGGTAGGTGTCGGCGTTCGACATCGCGCTGCCCGCGATCCCATAGGCGCGGCGCATGACGATCGAGCACAGCGGCATGCTGGCCTTGTAGATCGCGTTCATGGCCTGGACGCCGTAGCGGATCGTCCCCGCCACCTCGGCCTCGCGCCCGATCATGAAGCCGGGGTTATCGACCAGGTGGACCACCGGCAGCCGGAACAGGTCGGCCAGCTTGATCCAGCGTTCGACTTTCTCGCTGGTCTTGGCATCCCATGATCCGCCCAGGAAGCTGGGATCGCTGGCCAGCACCAAGACCGGCCAGCCATCGAGCCGGGCGAGCGCGGTGATCGCGGCGCGGCCCCACATCCGCCCGATCTCGAACACGGTGCCACGATCGAACAGCATGTCGATCGCGCGGCGCATCGAATAGACCTGCTTGTCATCGCGCGGGACCAGGCTGAGTAGCGCTTCCTCGCGGCGGTCCGCCGGATCGCCGCTTTCCACCCGCCGCGCGCTCTGGCCGACATATTCGGGCATGAACGACAGGAAGTGGCGCGCGCGGGCAAAGGCCTCGGCCTCGCTGGCAACTTCGTCATCGACCACCCCGTTGCGGGTGTGGATGTCGCTGCCGCCCAGCGCCTCCTTGGCCTCCTCGTGGTTGGCCGATCCCCCGTCCTTCCAGGCCGTGCCCATGGCATCGACCACGGCAGGGCCAGCGGCGAAAATCTGGCTGAGCCCGCG
>PNJT01000094.1 GCA_013822005.1 Novosphingobium sp.
GGTATCACCTCGCCCGCAACCGCTTGAAGAAAAGAGCAGTGCTTCGACAAGCTCAGGATAGTCGGGGCTGCGGCGAGGTGATTCAGATTTTCCAATCACCGCTCTGGTGCTGCCTGCGGCCGGGTTCCCAGTTGAGCAGCGTACCCTTGGCCACTCCGATGCTCTTGGCGAACTGGCATTGCGACCGCCCGGTCTGGGCTCTCTTGCGTGACAAGTGTCAAGCCGGCCGAAAAAGCGTTATGAATTAATGCTTTCGATCGTCACGCTTGCTTGACAACTTGACAGATGTGTCAAGCAGATAGCCTCAACTCTTGAGCTTCCACCCGCTCTTCAGCAGCCAGTAAAGCGCGCCAACCAGCACCACATTCAGCGCGCCAACGTAGATCGCGCCGTTCAGCACCGCCAGATTGGTGTGGCCAATGTCGCTTTCGCCCAGAAAGCCGAAGCGGAAGCCGCTGATCACGTAGAAGAACGGGTTGACCCGGCTGACCGCCTGGAACGCGGGCGAAAGGTTGCTGATGACGTAGAAGGTGCCCGACAGCATCGTCAGCGGTGTGATCACGAAGTTGGTGATCATCGCCGCATGGTCGAACTTTTCGGCCCAGACCGAGGTGATCAGCCCGATCACTGCCAGCATCACCGAACCCATCAGGCCGAACCACACCACCGCCCAGGGGTGCGCCAGGCTGAGCTGCACGCCGGGCCAGAACAGCATCGCCGCGCTGATCGCCAGGCCGACCAGCACCGCGCGGGTCACCGCTGCGCCGATCAGGCCGACAATCAGTTCTCCGTTGGACAGCGGCGGCATCAGGTAATCAACGATGGTGCCCTGGATCTTGCCTGCCAGGAAATTGAAGCTGGTGTTGGCGAAGGCATTGTTGACCATGCCCATGACGATCAGCCCGGGAGCGATGAAGCTGGCGAAGGAGACGCCGAGCACTTCGCGCCCATCGCGGCCCATCGCGACCGAGAAGATCATCAGGTACAGCAGCGTGGTCATCGCCGGAGCCCAGATCGTCTGGGTCTGGACCTTGAAAAACCGGCGCACTTCCTTCATATAGAGCGTCCACAGCCCCAGCCGGTTGAACGAGCTGAAAATGGGCACTCCACGCGTCGGAAAACCGGGAGCCAGCGCCCTTGCGGCGGCGGCGGGGTTTTCGGGTGCGGGAACGGGTTGATCGGCCATCGCATGGCGACTATCGCCGGGCGGGCCGGCTTGCAAGCATCCGGCGCATTTGGCCGGTAGGAAAGAGAAGAAACGGGCATGAGCTGGACCGACGAACGGATCGAAAAGCTGACCAAGATGTGGGAAGGCGGCGCCACCGCCAGCCAGATCGCCGAAGAACTGGGCGGGGTCAGCCGCAATGCCGTGATCGGCAAGGCGCACCGCCTGGGGCTGAAAGCACGCCCCAGCCCGGTCAAGCCAAACGAGAAAGAGGCCCCCGCGCCCAAGGCCCCCAAGGCCGAGGCTGCGCCGCGTTCCGCGCCCCGCCCCGCCCCGGTGCCGCGCCCGGTGACAGTGGCTCCGGCCGCTGCGGCTCCGGCTGGTGGTGAGACCCCGGCCCCGGTGCCCGCGCCCAACATGCCGCGGATCGTCTCGGTTGGCCCTGGCGGCTTCCTGCGCCAGGGCCCGGGTGACCAGCAGGCCCCGATCCCGCCCGCGCCGCCGCGTCGGCTGGTTCCGGCCAAGCCCAGCCCCGAGATTGCCGAGAAGACCAGCTTGCTTGAGCTGAACGACCGGATCTGCCGCTGGCCGATGGGCCACCCGGGTGAACCGGACTTCCACTTCTGCGGGGAAAAAGTGAACCCCGGTTTTCCCTACTGCGTCGAGCACTGCGGGCGGGCCTATCAGGCGCAGCTGCCGCGCGGGCATCGCCGTCCACCCCCGCCGCTGCCGTTCGGCGGCCCGCGGGTTCGCTGACCATGCGGCGCTGGCTGACCGGGCTGGTAGCGCTGGCCGCCGCGCTTTCGGCCAGTACCGCGCAGGCGTGGTCGGAGCCGACGCATCAGGTTACCGGGGCAATCGCCTGGCAGGACCTGAAGGTGCGGCATCCGGCCGAGCTGGGCGAACTCTTGAACCTGATCCGCCAGCATCAGGACTACGGCAAATTCCAGCCGTTCCTGGCGGGGCTTGCGCCAGAATTGCAGGAACGCGGTGCCTTCGAAGTGCTCGGTCGCTGGCCAGACGATATCCGTGGCGGGCCAGAGGATCACCCCGACTGGCATTTCCAGCTGCGGGTGGTTTCGGGGCGGACCTGGCTCTGGCCGTTCGAGAATGGCAATGCCGCGTTCGGCTTTGGCACCAACTATGCCAAGCTGGCCAACCCCTGCGCCCCGGCCTCCGAACGCGCCAAGGCGATCGGCTGGCTGATCCATATCATCGGCGACATCCAGCAACCGCTCCACGCCGGGCACCAGATGACCGAGATCTTTTCGGCCACCGACCGCGCGGGCCAGCTGGCTTTCGTCAAGCGGCCGGACGGCCAGGTTACCGACCTGCACCGGTTCTGGGATGAAACGCTGGACAAAAGCGGCGTGCGCCTGCCCGCCGGGCAAGACAGCTGGGCCGATGCCCTGATCGCGCTCTGGCCGCGCGAGCGGCTGACCCTGGAGCTGTCGCGCGAGGGTGAGCCGCAGGCGGTGTTCGCCAGCTTTCTTGACGAAAGCGCCGAACTGGCCCGGCTGGTCGGCTATCAGGGCACCTTCCTGCGCGCGACCGCCGATCCCGCGACCGCACCGATGGTCACGGAGGCCGAACAGGCCCAGGGCATCGCGCTGACCCAGCGCCGGATCGCCACCGGGGGCTACCGCATTGCCGACCTGCTGGCCCGCGCGATCAGGGATGCCAAGGCCGCGACCTGGACCTGCCCGGTCTGACCGCCCCTTAAATCTCGCGCCAACATGCCGTTAACCATGGCATGACCGCGCACGATCCCTCACTTGGCCGCTCCCCCAGCGGCTTGCTTGGCTGGCTGGGCTTTGGCCCCCGCCGTTCCGATTCCACCGCCGTTGCCGATACCGGCGAGGATCAGATTAACCGCCGCGAGAACCTGCGCCTGTGCCAGCTTGATGAGGTCGCCCGGTTCCTTGCGGCCCACCAGCTTGAGGTCAGCGCCGCGACGCTGACCATCGGGTGGAATTACCTGACCGGTGCCGACAGCCAGCTGGTCCGCGCGATCGACCGGCAGGTCCAGGCCCGCAAGCAGGTGACACTCGAGTGGCTCGACGAGGAACTTGGCCGAAATGGCCGCGCCGACGAAGTAGCCGCGCTGGCCGACCTGATGCAACGGCTGGAGAATTCGATCGACGAATTCGGCAAGACCAGCCGCGATGCCCATACCGCGACCAGCGAGTATCACACCGCGCTGGAAGGCCACGTCAACGAGCTGGAGCAAGTTACCCGCGCCGGCGAGGTGATCTCGGACCTGGCCAATATCGCCAAGGTCATGCTGCGCCGCACCCGCGACATCGAAAAGCAGATGCTGCGCAGCGAAGCCCAGACCCGCGCGCTGCGCCGCCGGCTCGACGAGGCCCGCCGCAGCGCCGAGGAAGACCACCTGACCGGCCTGCCCAACCGCCGCGCGTTCGAAGCCGTGTTCGAGGAACAGTTCCGCCAGGCCCGCGCCGCCACCGAGCCGCTCTGCCTGGCCTTTTGCGACATCGATCATTTCAAGAAAATCAACGACCTCCACGGCCACGATGCCGGGGACCGCGTGCTCAAACTGGTGGCCGATAGCCTTGCGCGGCTGTCGAACGATCACTGCCACGTCGCGCGGCACGGGGGCGAGGAATTTGTCGTGCTGCTGCGCGGTGAAACACTGGAACAGGCGCGCGCGCAGCTCGATCACTTGCGCGAACAGCTCGCCGCGCGCCGCCTGGTCAACCGCGCCAACGACAAGCCGTTCGGGCAAGTGACGTTCTCGGCCGGGGTGGCCGATGTCTTTGCCTGCGGCGATCCCCGCACCGCGCTGCGCGCGGCCGATATGGCGCTTTACCGGGCCAAGCAGGACGGTCGCAACCGGATCTGCGAGGCTACTGCCGAAGACTGCCTGCCGCCCCAGCTGGGCGCGGCGGCCTGACGCAAAAAGGGCCGCGATTCCTCGCGGCCCTCTTTGTTTGGACTGAGCCCGAAGCTTAGTCGTCGTTCTTGAGGAACGCCGGCAGGTGATCGGGGTTGCCGCCTTCTTCGCGGTCACGGCGCGGGCCGCGATCACGATCGCCGCCACCGTCACGACGCGGACCACGGTCACCGCCATCACGGCGCGGGCCACGATCACGGTCACCGCCGCCCGAGCGCGGACCACGGCGATCGCCGCGGTCGCCGCCGGGGCGGTCACCGCGCGGTTCGCGCGGGGGGCGGGTGTCTTCCAGCTCGGCGCCGGTTTCCTGATCGACGACGCGCATCGACAGGCGGACCTTGCCGCGCTGGTCGATCTCGAGCACCTTGACCTTCACGGCCTGGCCTTCGCTGACCACGTCAGTCGGCTTTTCAACGCGCTCGTTCTTCATTTCGCTGACGTGGACCAGACCGTCCTTGCCGCCCATGAAGTTCACGAAAGCGCCGAAATCGACGATGGTGACGACCTTGCCATCATAGACCTTGCCGACTTCCGGTTCCTCGACGATGCCCAGGATCCAGTTCTTGGCGGCTTCGATCTGGCTGAGATCGCTCGACGAGATCTTGATCAGGCCTTCGTCGTCGATGTCCACCTTCGCGCCGGTTTCGGCAACGATCTCACGGATCACCTTGCCGCCGGTACCGATCACTTCGCGGATCTTCGACTTGTCGATCTGCAGCGTTTCGATCCGCGGAGCGTGGGCCGACAGCTCGGTCCGGGCAGAGCCCAGCGCCTTGGTCATTTCACCCAGGATGTGGGCGCGGCCGTCCTTGGCCTGATGCAGCGCGGCTTCGAAGATCTCGCGGGTGATCCCGGCAACCTTGATGTCCATCTGCATCGTGGTGATGCCTTCGCTGGTGCCGGCCACCTTGAAGTCCATGTCGCCCAGGTGATCTTCGTCACCCAGGATGTCGGACAGCACGGTGAACTTGTCGCCTTCGAGGATCAGCCCCATCGCGATGCCCGAAACCGGGCGCTTGATCGGCACGCCAGCGTCCATCATCGACAGCGCGCCGCCGCAGACGGTGGCCATCGACGACGAACCGTTGGACTCGGTAATGTCCGAGACCACGCGGATCGTGTAGGGGAACTCTTCCTTGCTGGGCAGCACGGCCTGCAGTGCACGCCAGGCGAGCTTGCCGTGGCCGGTGTCGCGGCGGCTGGGAGCGCCGAAGCGGCCCACTTCGCCGACCGAATAGGGCGGGAAGTTGTAGTGCAGCATGAAGTTCGAATACGACAGGCCTTCCAGCCCGTCGATCATCTGCTCGCTGTCCTTGGTGCCCAGCGTGGTGGTGCAGATCGCCTGCGTTTCACCGCGGGTGAACAGCGACGAACCGTGGGTCCGCGGCAGGAAGCCAACCATGGCTTCGATCGGGCGGACCTGGGTGGTCGAACGGCCGTCGATGCGCTTTTCGCCGGCGATGATCGCGCCGCGCACGATATCGCCTTCGACCTTCTTGACCGACTTCATCGCGACCATCTGGGTCTGCGCGTCTTCGCCTGCGAAGGCTTCCTTGGCCTTGGCGCGGGCGGCGTTGAGCGCGTTCGAACGCTCGGACTTGTCGGTCAGCTTGTAGGCTGCGGCGATGTCCTTGCCGATCAGCTTCTTGAGCTGGTCCTTGATCGCGGTGTTATCGCTGATCGCGATATCCCAGGGATCCTTGGCAGCCTTTTCGGCCAGATCGATGATCAGGTTGCAGACCTTCTTGCACTCGTCGTGCGCGAACAGCACGGCGCCGAGCATCACTTCTTCGCTCAGCTCGCGGGCCTGCGATTCAACCATCATCACCGCGTTGCCGGTGGCGGCAACCACCAGGTCGAGATCGCCGGCGGCGGCCACGTCCTGGCGCGGGTTGAGGGTGTATTCACCATCGACATAACCGACGCGCGCAGCGCCGATCGGACCCATGAAGGGCACGCCCGAGATGGTCAGAGCAGCCGAAGCGGCGATCATCGCCAGAACGTCGGGCTCAACCTCACCGTCATAGCTCATCACGTGGCAAATGACGTTGATTTCGTTGTAGAAGCCTTCGGGGAACAGCGGACGGACCGGACGGTCGATCAGGCGCGAAACCAGGGTTTCCTTTTCGGTCGCGCCGCGTTCACGCTTGAAGAAGCCGCCCGGGATGCGCCCGGCGGCGAAGAACTTTTCCTGGTAGTGGACGGTCAGCGGGAAGAAGTCCTGACCTTCCTTGACGCTCTTGGCGGCCGTGACGGCGCAGAGCACGACAGTTTCGCCATAAGTGGCGAGGACCGCGCCGTCAGCCTGACGGGCAATGCGGCCGGTTTCCAAAGTGAGGGTCTTTCCGCCCCACTCCATTGATACGGTTTTGACGTCGAACATGTGATTTCCTTCAGCCCGCGGCCCAATTGCCTGCGGGTTTTTCTGCCGGGGATTCCGTCCCGGTCCGGTGCGGGGCCTTGTGCGCCCCAATGGCCCTTCACCGAATTGCGAAGGTAACCTGAATGCGAAAAAGCGGCCCGATCCCTGTTTCTTGGGGGGGGGCCGCTTCCTCGGTGTTACTTGCGAAGACCAAGCTTGGCGATGAGCGCGTTGTAGCGGTCAACGTCCTTGCGCTTGAGGTAGGCCAGCAGGCTGCGGCGCTTGTTGACCATGGTCAGCAGGCCCCGGCGCGAGTGGTTGTCCTTGTGGTGGTCCTTGAAGTGACCCTGCAGCGTGTTGATGCGGCTGGTCAGGATCGCGACCTGGACTTCCGGCGAACCGGTGTCACCCTTGGCGCGGGCGTTGTCCTGAATGATCTCAGCTTTCTTTTCGGCACTAACCGACATGTCTTTTACTCCGCGACATCATGAAAGGTTGAAACCCCGGACCACGCTGGCGTTGCCGCCAGAAAGCTGCACCAGTGCGAGCGGGACAATTCCCTCTCGCGCCACGTACAGCCCATCGCCCTGAGCCAATCCGGTGAGAACGCGGCCCTGTCGGACCGCCCTTGCCGCTTCCGGATCGAGAGATAGAGCCGGGATGTCGTCCAGCCCTGCCTCAAACGGCAAGAGTACCTGTTCAAGCGCCGCGCCCTTACCCACTTCGTTCAATTTGTCCAGCGAAATCGCCTGATCCAGCGTGAACGGCCCGGCCTTGGTCCGGCGCAGCATGGTGACGTGCCCGACCGTGCCCAGCGCATGGGCGATGTCACGGGTGAGGGAGCGGATGTAGGTACCTTTGGAGACGTGGGCGTGGAGGGTGATTTCCTCCAAAAGATCCTCCCCCTTTGGGGGAGGTGGCAGCCCGTCAGGGCTGACGGAGGGGGCCTGTGGCGAAGGCAGTGCCCCCTCCGTCACGCCTTCGGCGCGCCACCTCCCCCAGAGGGGGAGGATCTTGAGTGCGTAAACCTCAACCCCCCGCGCCTTCAGCTCCACCGCCTCCCCGGCCCGCGCCAGGTCATAGGCCCGCTTGCCATCGACCAGAATCGCCGAATAGGCCGGCGGGACCTGTTCGATCGGCCCGGCAAAGCGCGCCAGCACCGCCTCGATCTCGGCCAGGCTCGGCCGCGCATCGCTGGTCGCCACGACCTGCCCTTCGAGGTCGAGCGTGTCGGTCTCTGCCCCGAAGGCAATCGTGAAGCTGTATTCCTTGGCCCCATCGAGCATCCGCCCGGTCAGCTTGGTCGCCTCGCCCAGCGCGATCGGCAGCACCCCGGTGGCGAGCGGATCGAGCGTGCCGCCGTGCCCGACCTTGACCTTGCCAAGGCCAGCCTCGCGCAAATTGCGCTTGACCGCCGCCACGCCCTGCGTGCTGCCAAGCCCGTGCGGCTTGTCGAGGATGATCCAGCCGCTCAGCAAACGATCAGCGTCCGGAAACGGCCTGCGCCAGATCGAGGTAGAGCCCGGTCAGCCATTCGACCGGCTTGCCAATCAGCGCGCCGACCGGGTTAAAGCCCGGTATCAGCTGGGGCAGGACCACGATCAGGCCGATCACCAGCAGGAAGCCGTACCGGTGCATGCTGCCATAGGCCGCCGCCGCGCGTTCCGGCAGCATGCCTTGCAGGATGTGCGATCCGTCAAACGGCGGGATCGGCAGCAGATTGAACAGGGCCAGGAAGATGTTGATCAGGATGAAGTTGAACAGGTTGAGTGCGACAAAGCCCATTACGGGGCCAAGTTCCTGGGTGTTGTTCACCGTGGCAAGCAACAAACCCAGCAGAACCGCGCCAACCACGCCCATCACCAGGTTCATCCCCGGCCCGGCTGCGGCCACCAGCATCATGTCGCGGCGCGGACTGCGCAAGCGATTGCCGTTGACCGGAACCGGCTTGGCCCAGCCGAACACCGGCAAGCTGGCCAGCGCGAGGAACCCGGGCAGCACCACCGTGCCGATCGGATCGACATGACGCAGCGGGTTGAGGCTGAGCCGGTTCATCTCCTGCGCGGTCTTGTCGCCCAGTGCCCGCGCGGCAAGGCCATGCGCGACCTCGTGGAACACGATCGCGATGACCAGCGGCACGATCAGCGCGGCGGCCTTGAGCAAGGTTTCGTTCATAGTCCCAGTTTCTCCCGATCGCGTTCTACCACCGAAAAGATCGCGCTGTCGCGTTCGTATCCGGTCCAGGTGATCATGTGGTTGCGCAGCACCCCGTCGAGCTGCGCCCCGATCTTGCGGCAGGCCGCCTGGCTGCGCGCGTTGCGGGTATCGACCGAGAAGAACATCCGCTTCAGCCCGCAGTCAAACCCATGCCGCAGCATCAGCCGCTTGAGCGGGCCGTTGACCTGACCGCCGCGATGGCGCGGGCGCAGATAGGTGTTGCCGATCTCTGATGTGCGCCACTCGACATGGGTGCCGATCCAGGCGGTCATGCCCGCGAGATCGCCATCGACCAGAATTGCGAAGGGCAGCCGCTCCGGGTTGGAGAGCAGCTTGTCGAAGCTCGCGTCGAAGTGCTCCGGATCATAGGAGACGCCGTACATCTCCCAGATCTCCACATCCTCGGCGCAGGCCTCGCGCAAAGTTTCGCGGTGGCGTTCCTCGAGCGGTTCGAGCCGCAGCGGCCCCTGCTCCAACACCGCGTGCAGCCCCAGCGGATCGGCCTTCACCATCCCAGCGCCTCGACGAAATGCTTGCGGCAAAGGGCAACATAGCGGTCATTCCCGCCGATCTCGGTCTGCGCGCCCTGCTCCACCGCTGCGCCGCTTTCATCGACGCGCAGGTTCATCGATGCCTTGCGGCCGCAATGGCAAACCCCTTTGAGCTCGACCAGGTTGTCCGCCAGCCCCAGCAAGGCTGCCGAGCCGGGAAACAGTTCGCCCTTGAAATCGGTGCGCAGGCCATAGCAAACTACCGGAATTCCTGCCTTATCGACGACACGGGCGAGCTGCCAGACCTGTTCTTTGGAGAGAAACTGCGCCTCATCGACCAACACGCAGGCCAGCGGCTCCACCCGGTGGGCGGCTGTGATCCGCTCCCACATGTCGGTTTCGCCGGCGAAGCGGTGTGCCTCGGCGTGCAGGCCGATCCGGCTTTCAATCGCCTTGTCTCCGCCGCGATTGTCCAATTCGGCGGTCCACAGCATCGTCGCCATGCCGCGTTCGTGGTAGTTGAAATTCGCCTGCAGCAGCGTGGTCGATTTGCCCGCGTTCATGCTGGCGTAGTAGAAATAGAGCTTGGCCATGTGCCGTTATCTAAGCTGCGCGCCACAAACTGCCAGTGCGATTGACAGCGCGGCTGTGGATCGGCACTGATTTTATCAAGGCGCGCGCGAAACTGCAGGGAAACGGGTCCACGTGCGAATTGTTCTGTCCCTGCTGCCCCTGCTGGCCCTGGCCGCCGCCAGCCCATCCTATCGCTATCAGCTCGACGGCGCGAACAGCCGGGTCAGCGCCAAGGTTTCCTACTTCGCCGTCGGCAGCAAGACCGCGCGCTTCCCGGCGATGAAAGGCCATATCCGGATCCAGCCCGACCGGCTCGACGCGATCGACCTTGAGGTTGAGCTGGATGCCCGGGCACTGGATGCCGGCGGCAAGACCGACACCGCGTA
>PNJT01000095.1 GCA_013822005.1 Novosphingobium sp.
GGTTGCAGCTTCGCCCGCGATCAAGGCCCCGCCGATTGCCTTTACCGAGTGGACCCTGCCCAATGGCCTCAGGGTTATCGCAATCCCCGACAAGAGCACCGCCAATGTGATGGTCTCGGTGTGGTACGCGGTCGGATCGAAGCACGATCCCGAAGGGCGTTCGGGTTTTGCGCACCTGTTCGAACATATCCTCAGCCGCAAGACCGAGAATATGCCCTACAACATGATCAACCGCCTGACCGAAGATGTCGGCGGGGTGCGCAATGCCAGCACCAGCAACGATCGCACCAATTATTACGAGATCGTCCCCGCGCAGTACCTCGAAACTCTGCTGTGGACCCATGCCGAGCGGATGGCCCGCCCGGTGGTGGACAAGGAAGTGTTCGAACGCGAACGCTCGATCGTCAAAGAGGAATACCGCCAGGGGATCCTGGCCCCGCCCTATGGCCGCTTGCGGCTGATCCAGTCTGAAAACACCTTTGACCTGCTGCCGCAGCGGCGCTCCACCATCGGTTCGATCGAACAGCTCGACGCAGCCCAGTTGGAAGATGCGCGGGCGTTCCATCAGGCCTTCTATGGCCCCGACACCGCGACCATGATCGTCTCGGGCAATTTCGACACGGCCCAGCTCAAAGGCCTGGTCCAGCGCCTGTTCGGCCACATCCCGCGCCGCGCCAAGCCGGTCAGCCTGACGATTGCGGGCAAGGAACCGCCGCGCACCATGCCGCGCCGGATCGATGCCACGGCGCCCAATGTGCCGCTGCCGGTGGTGTCCTACCTGTGGAAGCTGCCCGGCGCACTGTCGGCGGACCGCCCGGCGCTTGAGGTGCTCGCGGCGATCCTCGCCCGGGGTGAAAACAGCCGGTTCCACCAGGCCCTGGTGCGCAGCGGCAAATCGACCAGCGCCACCGCCGGGGTCGGCTTTTCGCGCGAAGGCGGTTTTGCCGTGGCCCGCGGGATCGTCGGCCAGGGCCAGTCGCAAGACGAAGTGGCCCGCCTGATGGCGTCGGAGATTGAGCGGCTGCGCAACACTCGGCCCAGCATAGTCGAACTGGCCGAGGCCAGGAACGAACTGATCTCGGATTCGCTGCGCGCGCGCGAAACCGCTGCGGGCCGGGCGTTCGAACTGGGCGAGGAACTGGCGATCACCGGCGATCCGCGCGGCGCGGACAAGCGGCTGGCCGCACTGGCCAAAGTCACCTCGGCCGATGTGATGCGCGTCGCGCGGACCTACCTGACCCCGCAAAGCTGGGTGGAGGTGCGTTACAGCGCCGGGCCGGACAATCCGGCGGCCTACGCCAACCCGGTCAAGATGCCGACTTTCGGCAGCGTCGCCCCGGCCACCGGCGCGCCGCGCGTGCTGAAGGATGAGGCCAGCCGCCAGGCCCCGCCCGCACCCGGCGCGCGGCCCGCGATTGCGGCGCCCGGCATTTCCGAAAACCGCCTCAGCAACGGAATCGGCGTGGTCACCGCGCGCACCGGCTCGGTCCCGGTCGCCAGCTTTGCGATCATCTTCCCGGGCGGATCGTCCACCGATCCGCGCGACAAGGCGGGTCTGGCGCAAATGGTCGCTGGCCTGGCCAGCGAAGGCACGCCCACCCGCAGCGCCGAACAGATCGCCGCCGCCTTGGAAAGCCTGGGCGCGCAGGTTTCGGCCGTTGCCACGGCCGAAGGGACGATCCTGTCGGTCTCGGCCCCCACCGCCAACTTGCCTGCCGCTGCTGCGATCCTGGCCGACATGGCCAAGAACGCGAACTATCCGGCGAGCTCGGTCGAGCGCGAGCGCAAGCGTTCGATTGATGGCTTGCAGGCCGCGATGAAAGACCCCGGCAATCTTGGCTCGATGGCCTTGGCACCGCTGCTTTATGGCGCGGCCCCGTTCGGCACGCAGGGGCAGGGCACCATTGCCAGCCTGGGCCGGATCACGCGCGACGATCTGCTCGCCCAGCGCCAGCAGCGTTGGCATCCGGGCGCGGCGAAGATCCTGGTCAGCGGCGGAATTGATCCCGCAGCGGCCACCGCGCTGGCCGAGCAGCTGTTCGGCAGCTGGACAAGCGCTGCCCCGGTCCCCGCGCCGGTCACGTCGCTGGCCGGGCCTGCCCCGGCACCGCACACCGTGGTGATCGACTTGCCCGGCGCGGGCCAGGCCGCGGTCTATGTCGGCGTGCGCGGGGTCGGGCGCGGCGACAAGGACTTCTACGCACTCCAGCTCGCCAATTCGGTGCTGGGGGTCGGCTCCAACGGCCGCCTGTTTGAAGAAGTGCGGACCAAGCGCGGGCTGAGCTATGGCTCCTACTCCAACTTCGCGGTCCGCTCTGAGGCCGGGCTGCTGGTCGCCTCGGCCCAGACCAAAAACGAAAGCGCCGCCGAGGTTGCCAAAGTGATCCTTGAACAGTTCGCGCGGCTGGGAACCGAACCGGTCAGCGAAGAGGCCTTGCAGAAGCGGCGGCTGTTCCTTGGCGGCGGGGTCCAGCGTTCGCTGGAGACCAGCACCGGCTTTTCCAACCTGATGGCGACGCTGATCCAGCAGGGCATCCCGCCGGCCGAAGCCTTCGCCTATGCCGACCGGCTGGCTGCCGTTACCCCCGCAGCAGTCAATGCCGCCGCAGCGCGCTATGTCCAACCGGGCTCGGCTACCCTGGTGATTGTCGGCGATGCCGCCAAGTTCCTCGATGCGCTGAAGGTGCTGCGCCCCGATCTGGTGGTGATCAAGGCCAGCGATCTGGATCTCTCCAGCCCCACCCTCGGAGCCAAATGACCATGCAGACCCCCGAAGGCAAGCCGATCTACCGCCTGCTCACCGGCAAGGACGACCGCGCCTTTTGTGAGCGGGTTTCAGAGGCGCTCGAACAAGGCTGGCGGCTTTATGGTTCACCCTCGATGACTTACGACTGGTGGCGCTTTGAGATGAAAGTGGCGCAGGCGGTAGTTTGGCATGAGGCGGATGTGGTGAAGTAGCTACTCAGCCGCCTCGGCGGCTTCCTCGATCGCTTCGGCCTGGCGCGCCCACATTTCGGCATAGAGCCCGCGCTTCCCCAGCAGCTGGGCGTGGGTGCCCTGTTCGGCCAGCTGGCCTTCGCTCAGCACCAGGATCCGGTCGGCATCGGCCACGGTCGAGAGCCGGTGCGCGATCGACAGCGAAGTGCGGCCTTCGGAAACCGCATGCAGTGTGGTCAGGATCTCCTGCTCGGTGCGGGTATCAAGCGCGCTGGTCGCTTCATCCAGCAGCAGGATCGGCGGGTTCTTGACCAGGGTGCGGGCAATCGCCACGCGCTGCTTTTCCCCGCCCGACAGCTTGAGCCCGCGCTCACCCACTTCGGTATCGAAGCCCTGCGGCATGCGCCCGATCAGCTCCATCAACGCGGCATCGCGTGCGGCCTGCTCCATCACTGCCCGGTCCGCGCCGTCGCGGCCATAGGCGATGTTGTAGCCGATGGTGTCGTTGAACAGCACGGTATCCTGCGGCACGATCCCGATTGCCGCGCGCAAGCTCGCTTGGGTCACTTCGCGGATATCCTGCCCGTCGATCAGGATCTTGCCCGACCACGGATCATAGAACCGGAACAGCAGCCGCGCGATCGTGCTCTTGCCCGCGCCCGATGGGCCGACCAAGGCAACCTGCCAGCCGGCCGGGACTTCGAAGCTCAGGCCCCTCAGGATCGTGCGGTCGGGCTCGTAACCGAAGACCACATTGTCGAACGCCAAAGTCGGGCGGCTGACCACCAGCGCGGGGGCACCTGGTGCATCGGCGATCTCCTGGTGCTCGTCGAGCAGGCTGAACATCGCGGCCATGTCGGTGATCCCCTGGCGGATCGTGCGATAGACCATGCCGAGCATGTCGAGCGGGCGGAACAGCTGGGCCAGCAGCGTGTTGATCGTCACCACGCTGCCGGTCGAGAACTGGCCCTGCGACCAGCCCCAGACGACATAGCCCATCGCCCCGGCCATCATCAGGTTGGTGATCAGCGACTGGCCGATATTGAGAGCGGCAAGCGAGTTTTCCGATTTGACCGCGGCGTCGGCATACTGGCTGATCACCTTGTTATAGCGATCGGCCTCACGGCGTTCGGCGTTGAAGTATTTGACCGTCTCGTAATTGAGCAGGCTATCGACCGACTTGGCGACGGTTTGCGTATCGAGCTCGTTCATCCGCTCACGCAGGGCATTGCGCCAGTTGGTCACTTTGGTGGTGAAAGCGATATAGGCCACCACCATCACCCAGGTCGCGGCAACCATGCCCCAGCCAAACGCGATCTGGAAATAGATCGAAACCAGCGTCAGCTCGAGCAGGGTCGGGGCGATGTTGAACAGCATGAAATAGAGCATCACGTCGATGCTCTTGGTCCCGCGCTCGATCACTTTGGTCACCGCCCCGGTGCGGCGGTTGAGGTGGAAGCGCAGCGAGAGCGAGTGGAGGTGGGCGAAAACATTCTCGGCCAGCCGCCGGGTCGCTTCCTGGCCGACCCGCTCGAACACCACATTGCGCAGGTTGTCGAACAGCACCCCGCCGAACCGCGCCGCCGCATAGGCCGCCACCAGCGCAACCGCGAGGCCGACGGCGCTTTCCATCCCTGGCACCATCCGGTCGATGGCCTGGCCATAGACCCAGGCCATCGACAGCTGGACCAGCTTGGAGACGACCACCAGCCCCAGCGCCAGCACGATCCGCGCGCGCAGACCCGCCGCTCCGCGCGGCCACAGATAGGGCAGGAACCGCTTGAGCGTGGCCCAGCCTTCGGGTTGGGGGGCGCTCAGGTCGGGTGAGGGGCTGTCAGGCGGCATTCGGGTCATTTAGGCCCGATACCGGCAATTGCCAGCCCGATCAGTTGCGGTAGGCGTCCCGCGGCAGGTCGAAATAGATCCGCCGGGTCGAAAAATCGATCGCGATCCGGTCCAGCGCGCGCATGTCGCGCATGCCCAGGAACAGCGCCGGCTTGGCATCCAGCCCCAGCGTCTTGAACGGCGGGGCATCGGCATAGGCGATCACCACGTTGCCGAAGTTCATCTGCTCGATCTGGAGATTGCTGGCGACCCCAAGATCGGCGACGATCGTCTGGCCGGTGACGCTTTTCAGCACCATCTGACCACCCCGGCCGCGCTTGGCCAGGGCCTTTTGCAGCACGCGGTTGCCGATCGAGTATTCGGCCCCGGTATCGATCACCACGTTGACCTTGATCCCGTCGATCGTGGCATCGGCCATGATCAGCTGACCCGAACGCCGCCGCGCGGTGACGACGATGTCATAGCCCTTGTTGCCGCCCAGCGCCTTGGCATCGTCAACCGCCATGGTGCCCTTGCGAAAGTCGATCTGGACTCGCTGGCCTTGCAAGCTGTCGAGCCCCAGGATCCCTTCCGCGCCGATATGGGTTTCGGGCAGCAGCGGGGCCAGCAGGCTGAAAAAACTGCGCCGCCCCAGCACCACCTCGTCGAGGATCACGGTATCGACCTCGCTGACCCCTGCCATGCCGATCAGCTTGACCTTGCGTTCGCTCTTGAGCGCCAGCTTTCCGGCCAGGTCGGTGCTGAGCACGGTATTCTGCGATCCGGTGTCGATCAGGAAATCGTAGGGGCCGTGGGTGCCGATCCGCACCGGCACGGTCATCCGGTCGTGGTTGTCGTTCGTCACCATCACGACATCGACTTCGCTGGCCGGGGTGGCGGCTTGCTGGCTGGTCATGACCGGCAGCGCGGCGGCGAGCGGCAGCAGCGGGGCGAGGAGCGGGTGCAGCGACATTTGCGAATTCCTCTCAGTCGCAACATTACCACCTCTTGGCGGTGCGTGCCATGCAGTCTGTCGAAAGCCGCATTTGCCTTTGCTTAACGCGCTTTTGCTATGCGGCTGCGATGGAATCTCTGCCGCAACGGGCCTTGCGACGCTATCGCGAATGGCAATTGGGCCGCGCCGCGCGCGCTGTGCTGGACACGCCGCCGCTGCGCGCGGTCGATGATGGCCTGGTGATCTTCTCGATGATCGGCACCCGGGTGCTCTATCCCTACCTGGTTTCGGCCAAGTCGTTCCACGTGCAGCTGGGGCGGGGGCGGTTTGCGGTGCTCGACGATGGAACGCTGACCGCCGAGGACAAGGCCGTGCTGGCGCACCACCTCGATAGCCCGCAGATCTTCTCGATCGCCGATGTTGACCTGGGCGACTGTCCCAAGGGCGGCTGCTGGGAACGGCTGCTGACGCTGCTTCAACTCAGGACAAGTGACTATGTGATCCAGCTCGATTCGGACACGGTTACGCTGGGGCCGGTACCCGAAGTGGCTGCTGCCATCGAAGCGGGACGCAATTTCACGCTGAAAGGCGATGCCACCTCACAATGGCAGCAGGCCCGGGTCTTTGGCCGCGATCTGGCCGATGTGCCCGAGGACGCCCACGTCCAGGCCCGGATCGAGGCGGCGATGGACCGGATCGATGCGGGCCTTTCGCAGCCTGTGCACTATGTCCGCGGCTGCGCTGGCTTTGCCGGGTTCGCTGCGGGCGGGCTGGGCCGCGCCGTTGCCGACATGTTCAGCCGCGAGGCCAAGGCTTTGCTTGGCCCGGCCAAGTGGGCCGAGTGGGGCAGCGAGCAGGTGATGTCGAACGTGATTGTCTCGAACGAGGGTGAGCCGCTGTTGCTGCCTTACGATCGCTACATGAATTACTGGCGCGAGCCGGACCTGGGTCAGGCCTCGCTGGTCCATTTCCTCGGCACCTGTCGTTATGACCGCGGCATGTACCTGAAGGCCACGCGCCAGGCGATTGCCGCCTTAGGTTAGCACGCTCTTCAGGATCGGAACCCGCGCGGCGGCCATGCGGAACTCCTGCCAGGCCGGATGCCGCACCACGGGCAGCATGACCAGCCAGCAGGCGACGCCCGCCAGGCTCAGCCCCAGCAGCTTCACAAAGCCCATCTCCGGGCCGCCCCAGCCCAGCCAGGTCGCCAGCGCCAAGGGGGTACCTGCCGCCACCGCACAGAGCGCGCTTTTGGCATAGATCGTGGCCAAGGGCCCCAGCGGAAGGTTCAGCAGCCGCTTGATGAAGCTGATATAGATCGCAAACCACACCGCGCCGATCGCGATCCGGCTGAGCGCGGCGGCCTCCAGCCCCCACATCGCGAATGTCGCCAGCAGCACCAGTGTCAGCATGGTATCGCCCATATTGACCCAGATCAGCGTCTTGATCCGGCCCAGCAGGATCGGGATGTCCATCTGCAGCGGGATCGCCACGAAGAAGATTTCGGCCAGGGCAGTCCAGCGCAGCAAGGGGGCAACCTCGGCCCAGTTGGGGCCATAGAGCAAGTGCACCACCGGTTCCGCCGCCAGCGCCAGCCCCAGCGCTGCCGCCCATTGGAGACCGGTGTTGCAGGCCACCAGGTGCAGATAGGGCTCGACCAGCGGCTCGCCCGCGTCGCGCTTCTTGGCAAAGGCGGGATAGAACACGCCGTTGATCGTCCCGACCACCAGCATCGACATCTGCCCGGCCAGCGCAGTGGCGCGAGTGAACAGGCCGGTGGCGGTCAGCCCCAGCAGCCGCCCGACGATCAGGTCCTGGCTGCGCATCCCCAGCGCGCCCGACAGGCTGAGCACGAAAGACGAACCGCCAAAGCCCAGCATGGGACGCACAATCTCTTTGTCGCGCGGGCGACGCGGCCAGACCGGGCGCATGAGCTGGACCACGCCCAGCCGCACCAATGCGGTGGCCAGCATTCCCCAGGCCAGCGAGGCCGGGCCTGCGCCAGCCGCTGCGGTACCGATCGAGACAACGGCCCCGGCCAGCGCTGACCCGGCATTGGCAAAGAACAAGGCGCGCAAGTCCAGCGCGCGCAGCAATAGCGCAGCCGGGACAATTGCCAGCGGCATCACGAAATAGCTCGCTGCGATAATCAGCATCAGGCCCATTAGCCCCGGCTGGTCGTAGAACTGCGCCAGCGGCCAGGCGGCGAGCGTTACGCCGATCGCAACCAGCCAGCCGATCCCGGTCGCCACCGCGGCATAGTCGCGGACATATTCCTCGCGCATTTCGGGTTGGCCGGTCACGAAGCGGCTGATCCCCATGTCCTGGAAGATCGAAACCATCATCGCGGCGGCCAGCGCGATCGAGAACAGCCCGACGTCAGCCGGCAGCAGGAACAGGCGCGAGATCACCACGCTGGTGGCGAACTGGATCGCGAAGCTGGAATATTGCCCCAGCAATGACCACAAGGCGGCGCGGCGCACGCTCATCGGGCGAGCGCGGCGATCAGTTTCAGCGCGCGGACCGGCTCGCCAAAGCGCACAAGCCGCGCGGCGGTGCGCCACAGCTCGGCCCCGCGCCCACCTTCCTCGACATGTTCGAGCAGCAGCTCGAAGCCTTGCCCGGCCATCTCGCTGCGCGAATAGAGCAGCGCCCGGGCGACATGTGCGCGCACTTCGCTGGCCGCGCCCTTGCGGTGGAACAGCGCGTCGAGCTGTTCGATCGGGGGCAGGGCGTCCAGGTGATCGGTCGGATCAGGCCGCCCGGCCTGGCGTTCCTGATAGGCCAGCCGCGAGACCGCGACGCCGATCTGCTGCTCCAGCGCATGGCGGTTCGAAACCTGCCCGGCATAGTGGCGGTAGCGCAGCAGGCGCTCGGGCAAGTTGGCGATCCTGGTGCGGTGCGCCAGCCGCAGCCACAGGTCATAGTCCTCGCAGTGGCGGAACGCGGCGTGATAGCCGCCAGCCGCCAGCACCACGTCGCGGCGGTACATCACCGTGGGGTGAGCCAGCAGCGGGCCATTGATGGCGATATGCTGGAGGAACTCTTCGTGGGTCAGCGGGTGCTCGGCGGTGTCGAGCGGAAAGAACTCGCCGTTTTCATCGATATCGTAGGACAGGCTGCCGATCACCCCGTGGTCGGGGCGCGCGGCCAGGAACGCGATCTGGCGCTCGAAGCGTTGCGGGGCGCAGATATCGTCGGCGTCCATCCGCGCGACCAGCGGCGCCTGCGCTTCGGCGAGCAGCTGGTTGAGGCTCGCGACCAGCCCGCGATTCTCGCGCGCGATAACTTTGATGCGCGGATCGGCCGCAGCGTGGCGCTGGATGATCTCCAGGCTGCGATCGCGCGAACCATCGTCGAGAATCAGGAGCTCGAAATCGTGCCAGGTCTGCGCCAGCACGCTTTCGATCGCTTCGGAAAGGAATCGCTCGCCATTGTAAACGCTCATCGCAACGGAGATGGCGGGATCGGACATTGCGGCGCAAATTCCTTGGTTTTCCGGGGCAAAATGGCCCCGCATGCGGCAATGTCCCTAACCGAACAGGGTAAACAATCCGTGAGCAAGCGTGACACCACCTAGAGCCGTGCAGAACCCCGGTTTAGGAATTTGGCAACCAATTCCCGCAGCATCCTTGCGTCAGAACGGCAGATTTCTGCGCCTTTCAAAAATTTTGAAATAAAATTGCAAAAACCCGTTGACCGAATCAAGGGGTCGCCTTAGAGGCCCGTTCACCGGACGGGAATGCCGCTTCAAAAACGGCAGAAACGCCCCGGTCGCCAACATAGACGGACAACAGTCCCCCGGTATCAAAATCGGGGCGCCTTGGTTGTCCGCTTCTTTCTGTCGGTGGCTCTTTGACATTGTCGGTTTTAGATGAAGGGACATGTGGGCGACGGCGCCTGCTCCCGGGGCTTCAGGGCTCGGGGTGGCAGTTTAAAATAGTCGTTACCATCATACATGTCCTAACGTAACCATACGTTTAGATATGTGCAGGGTAATTGACCCCTGAATTAATTTTACGTCAGATGGCGGACTTCGGTCCGTGCTGTTGTGAGATTGGACACAAACTTGAGAGTTTGATCCTGGCTCAGAACGAACGCTGGCGGCATGCCTAACACATGCAAGTCGAACGAACCCCCGGCTTCGGTTGGGGTGGTTAGTGGCGCACGGGTGCGTAACGCGTGGGGATCTGCCCTTTGCTTCGGAATAACAGTTAGAAATGACTGCTAATACCGGATGATGTCGCAAGACCAAAGATTTATCGGCAAAGGATGAACCCGCGTAGGATTAGCTAGTTGGTGGGGTAAAGGCCTACCAAGGCGACGATCCTT